>WFOD01000202.1 GCA_015488275.1 Deltaproteobacteria bacterium | reverse complement strand
GCTATCTCGCCGGCTCGTTCTGGAAGGCGTACCAGCGCTCCACCACGGTGTGCGGATTCGAGTTGCCGGCGGGCATGCGGGAGTCCGATCCTTTTCCCGAGCCGCTTTTCACCCCGTCCACCAAAGCGGAGATCGGCGAGCACGACGAAAACATCTCTCGATCGAGGATGGAGGAGATCGTTGGCAAGGAGACCGCCGACCGGTTGGCCGACATCGCGGAGCGGCTCTACACCAAGGCGCGGGACTATGCCCGCGAACGGGGCATTATCATCGCTGACACCAAGTTCGAGTTCGGCTGGCACGAGGGCGAGCTTATCCTCATCGACGAGGTGCTCACCCCGGATTCGTCCCGCTTCTGGCCTCAGGCCGAGTACGAGCCCGGCCGTAGCCAGCCGAGTTTTGATAAGCAGTTCCTCCGCGATTACCTGTCGTCGTTGGATTGGGACAAGACCCCCCCGCCGCCTCCCCTGCCGGCCGATATTGTTGAACGTACCCGGGCCCGCTATATCGAGGCCCTGGAGCGGCTTACCGGCAAGGGGCTTGTTTAGCAGCCCGTTGAAAAACGGGCTGTGTGCGGCACAGGGAGGTGCCGCCGAATTGCGCCGGGCTTGAAAAGCCCAAGCAAGTCGTGAGGTTGGGCGAAGCTGTGCTTTGCCCAACCGGGGTCGAAAAAGCCAGGGACGGCTTTTTCGACGGACTGTTAGAGCCCGGCCTTGGCCAATGCTTCGGCCAGCCGTTTCTGTTCGGCGGTGAGTTGCTTGGGCACCACAGGCAACAAGCGGACGTAGAGATCCCCCCGCGGACCGCGCGGTCCGGCGGGAAGTCCATGCCCCTTGAGACGCAGGCGGGCGCCGGCCTGTGTGCCCGCCGGCACCTTGACCTGGAGCTGCTTGCCGTCCAACGTGGGGACCGTGAGCTTGGTCCCCAACAGGAGGGCAGAGTAGGGGACCCGCCGTTCGAGCACCAGGTCGTCCTTTTCCCTGGTGAAGAGCGCATGGGGCCGGACGTGAATCTGCAAGTAGAGATCTCCGGCCGGCCCGCCAGCCGGGGAGGGAGCGCCTTGGCCAGCGACCCGCAGTTTGGTGCCGCTGTCGATGCCAGCCGGTATCCGCACGGCGACCCGGCGGCCGCCCACCGCGATCGTCTTTTCTGCGCCTTGCAGCACGTCCTCCAGTTCGATGGGCAGCTCCAGGGTCACATCCTGGCCTTTGGCCTGGTGGATTGGTCCCCGGCGCGCCGTGAAGCCGCCGCCAAAGGGATCGCCGCCCATGCCGCTCCCCGCCCGGCCAAAGAGGGCGTCGAAGATCTCTGGCCCTGCTCCACCGCTGAAGTTGGTGTACACCCGGGCCGAGCCGCCCCCCATCCCACCGAGATTGATGCCGAATTCGCGCAGGATGTCGCCCAGATCAAAGTTGCGGAAGATCTCCTCCTGCGAGTAGCGTTCCTGGAAGCCGGCCGCGCCAAAGGTGTCGTACTGCTTGCGCTTCTCCGGATCCGACAACACGGCATACGCTTCGCTGATTTCCTTGAACCGTTCTTCGGCCTCCTTGTTGCCCTTGTTGCGGTCAGGGTGGTACTTGAGGGCCAGTTTCCGGTACGCCTTTTTGATCTCATCAAGGCTTGCGCCTTTTTCTACGCCAAGAATCTTGTAGTAGTCCTGTGCCATAGCCGTTGCTGTTGTCGCCAGTTCTCCTGTTAGCAGTCCGTCGAAAAAGCCGTTCTCGCTCTTTCGCCCATCGGTTGATGAACTCGCAAAAAGTCCTCCCTCCGGCTTAAACCGAGATTCCCGGAGCGGTTTGCGGCGCGGCGCTAAAACTCGCAAACTCGGGCTATGGCCTCAAACAAGCGAGTTTTTTAACGCGCCCCCGCCGCAAACCGCTTTCTCCCGGAAATCACCGGATGCGCCTCCACGAGGACTTTTTGCGATACCATCATCGTTGAAGAATGGATGGTTTAGGTTGCGACCATAATGATTACCGTACAGTGTAACGGAGAAGAACGGCAGGTGGCCGAGAATACCACGGTGGGGGCCTTTATCGTGTCGCTCGGCATGGAGCCGGACCACGTGGTGGTGGAGTGCGACGGCCGTATCCTGGAGCGTGCCGATTACGAGCAGACCGTGATCCAAGAGGGGATGACCCTTGAGATTATGCGGTTTGTGGGAGGAGGCTGATGCTGACCATTGCCGGCCGAACCTTTCGCTCGCGGCTCTTTGTCGGCACGGGTAAGTTCTCGAGCAGCGCGGTGATGCGCGAGGCCATCGAGGCCTCGGGCTGCGAGATGGTTACCGTTGCCCTGCGGCGGGTGGATCTCGCCGATCCGGCGGACGATATCATGCGGGTGCTCGATCGGGAGCGGTTTTTTTTTCTGCCCAACACTTCGGGGGCGCGCAACGCAGAGGAGGCGGTGCGCCTGGCGCGGCTCGCCCGGGCGGCGGGCGGCGGCCACTGGCTCAAGCTCGAGGTCACGCCCGATCCCCGCACCCTGCTGCCCGATCCTGTGGAAACCCTGCGGGCCACCGAGATCCTGGTCAAGGAGGGGTTCGTGGTCCTGCCCTATATCAACGCCGATCCCATCTTGGCCCTCAAGTTGCAGGATGCGGGCGCCGCAGCCGTTATGCCCCTTGGCGCGCCCATTGGCACGAATCAAGGGGTGCTCACCCGTTTCCAGGTGGAGATCATCGTTGAGCAGGCCCGGGTGCCGGTGGTGGTGGACGCCGGTATCGGCGCGCCCTCCCACGCTGCGCTGGCAATGGAGATCGGCGCCGATGCGGTGCTGGTCAATACGGCCATTGCGGTGGCCGGTGATCCGGTGGCTATGGCGCGGGCCTTTGCCGAGGCGGTGGCCGCCGGCCGCCGGGCCCGGGAGGCGGGTATCGGCCGGCCGCAGACAACCGCCGCCGCCTCGTCGCCTGAAAGCGGCATTGAGTTTCTGCGCACCGACGAGGGTGGCCGCTAACAGCCCGGATTTTAACGGATGGAACAGGTGACCCTGTGATGGATGAACGGCCGGCCATTGATTTCGCCCAACTGCGCCGTCTGGTCCACGGTTGTGTGGCAGCGGATGTGGAGCGCGCCTTGGCTGGCGCGGGACAGCTTGGCGTCCGGGATCTGGCCGCCTTGCTCTCGCCGGCCGCAGACGCCTTTTTACCCCAGATGGCCCACCGTTCGGCGACGCTTACCGAGCAGCGGTTCGGCCGCACGATCCAGATCTATGCCCCCCTGTATATCCATAACTTTTGCGTCAATAGATGCGCCTATTGCGGTTTCTCGGCCGCCAACCGTATCGAGCGCCGGATTCTTTCTGCCGGTGAAGTGGCGGCCGAGGCTGAGGTCCTCCGGGCGTGGGGTATCCGGCACCTGCTGCTCGTGGCCGGCGAAGCGCCGGCCCGGCTGGATGCCGAGCGTCTGGCCGGCATGGTGCGCATCTTGCGGTCACGGTTCGCTTCGATCAGTGTGGAGGTGCAACCGCTCTCTGTGGCCGACTACCGGCTGCTCTTTGCCGCAGGCGTCGCCGGGGTGACCATCTATCAAGAGACCTATGACCCAGAGGTGTACGCCAGGGTGCACGAGGCCGGCGCCAAACAAGACTACGCCGGGCGGCTTGCCGTGCCGGCCAGGGCGGCGGCCGCCGGTATGCGGGAGGTCGGTATCGGCGCCCTGCTGGGCCTTGCCGACTGGCGGGCCGAGGGCGTGGCCCTGGGGGCGCATCTCGCTTTTTTGCGTAAGCGTTTTTGGCGCACCGCCTTTACCGTGTCCTTTCCCCGGTTGCGGCCTGCGGCCGGCGGTTTTGCGCCCTTGGCGCCGGTGAGCGAGCGCGATCTGGCGCAACTGATCTTCGCCCTGCGGCTGTTCGACCCCGATGTGGGGCTTGTGCTCTCCACCCGGGAAGAGGCGCGGTTCCGGGATGGGATGATCGGTCTCGGCCCCACCCGTTATTCGGCGGGCTCCTGCACAGCGCCGGGCGGTTACGGCCATACGGCCGGGGCAGAAGAGCAGTTCGCCATCGGCGACCAGCGCTCTGTGGAGGAGGTGTGCCGCGCCATTCTCGATCGAGGTTTTGATCCTGTCCGCAAGGATTGGGACCAGACGTTTCAGGAATTCGAGAGCGCTGCCTAGCGCCCTCGCCATCCAGACGGAAGTCAGTGGAGGTCAAAGAATCATGGGCGACTTGAAAAAGATGTATTCCACTATTCGTGGCGATCATTTCCCGATGGAGATGACCATCACCTTTGGCGATCAGACGTTGGTCTATCGCAAAAAGACGTGGGCCATCCCCACCGAGGACGGCGGCGTGGACGAGCGGGGGCTGCGGTACGGCGAAAACCCGGACCAGGAAGCGGCCCTGTACGAGCTGGTCAACGGGAACCTGGTGCTGGGCGAGTGCAGGTTTATCGAGCCCGGCAACGGCCTGGTCTCGTCGATCACCGTGGAGGATATGCTCCAGGTGGGCAAACATCCTGGCAAGATCAACTTGACCGACGTGGACAACGGCCTCAACATCATCAAGTACCTCATGGACCGGCCGGCGGCGGTGATCCTCAAGCACAACAACCCCTGCGGCGCTGCCTACGGCGATACCCTGGCCGACGCCTATAACCGGGCCAACCGGGCCGACCGGATCGCCGCCTTTGGCGGCGCCCTGGTGCTCAACCGGCCCTGCGACAAGGCCACGGCCGAATTGATCAGCCAGAACTATCTTGAGGTGGTCTGCGCGCCGGACTTTGAGCAGGGCAGCCTTGATATCTTGAAGAGCCGCAAGAACCTGCGGATCATCCGCATTGCCCGCATCGACCGGCTGGCGGAGTATGAACACTACCGGTTTGTGGACTTCAAGAGCCTGATCGACGGCGGCATCATTGTCCAGCAGTCGGCGGTCAACTCCATCCGCACGCCGGCGGATCTCAAGCCAGCGGTGGCCACCTGGCAGGGCAAGGAGTACCGGGTGGAGCGGGAGCCCACCGAGCGGGAGATCGCTGACATGCTTTTCGGTTGGGCGGTGGAGCACGGCGTGACCTCCAACTCGGTGCTGTACGTGAAAGACGGCTGCACCGTGGGCATTGGCACCGGCGAGCAAGACCGGGTGGGGGTGGCCGAGATCGCGGTGCACAAGGCGTATATCAAGTACGCCGACATCCTCTGCTACGATACCTATGGCATCCCCTACGCCAATCTGGCGCTGGAGATCGAACAGGGCAAACGGGATCCCGCCGACAAAGAGGCCATTGACGCCAAAACCAAGGAGGACCGGGCCGGCCTCCCTGGATCGGTGATGATCTCCGATGCGTTCTTTCCCTTCCGTGACGGTGCTGATGTGGGCATCAAGCAGGGTGTGTCGGCCATCCTCCAGGCCGGCGGCTCCATGCGCGATTTTGAAACCATTCAGGCGTGCAACGAGGCCAATCCCCAGGTGGCGATGAAGTTCACCGGCCAGCGCTCCTTCAAACACTGAGAGAGATCGCCTTTTTCTCCTCTTTTTCTCCTCCCCTATCAGCCCGTTGAAAAACGGGCTGATAGGACACCCCATCTGCGGCGCCATCGGCCCAGCCGGCAGCGCCGGATTGCCTCCCCTTCGGCCAAGCCTGTCAGCCCGTCGAAAAAGCCATTCCTGACACGCTGGAATCGCCCCGTTTTTCCCCTCCTTGACACCGGAAAGGGTCGTTCTTATTAGTTTTGGTGAGTTGGCCGGATTTTTGCTAGACGGCCGCGTCGCGACGTTTTTGTAAGAATTGTCACCAGGTTTTTGGATGAGGAACAACCGTCGGCGCGTTGCTCGCAACGTGCCGGCGGCGTGCAAAAGGAGGGTTTTTCGCCATGCAATTCGATAAGTTGACCCACAAGTCCCAGGCAGCGTTACAGGCGGCGCAACAAGAAGCGGTGCGCCGGGGACACCAGGAGTTGCGGCCCGAGCATGTGGCGGTCGTGCTTCTGCAAGAGGCCGATGGGGTGGTGGTGCCAGTGCTCCGCAAGATGGGAGTCGACCCGGGCCGGGCGGCGGCCGAAGTGGAGCGCCTGCTCGATGGTCTGCCACGGGTGAGCGGCAGCGGTTTCCAGGTGTACGCTGGCGCCGATCTGCACAAGATGCTCGACCGCGCCTTCGCCGCCGCCTCCTCCATGCAAGACGAGTACGTGAGCCAGGAGCATCTCTTCTTGGCCATGCTCGAGGAAAGCGGCAGCAAGCTGGCCGAGAGCCTGGCCGGCGCGGGCATCGATCATGGAGCCTTTTTGAAGGCCCTTGCCGATGTCCGCGGCGCGCAGCGGGTGACCGATCCTGATCCCGAGGGCAAGTATCAGGCCCTGGAAAAGTATGCCCGCAACCTTACCGACGTGGCCCGGCAGGGGAAGCTTGATCCAGTAATCGGCCGGGATGAGGAGATCCGGCGGGTGGTGCAGGTGCTTTCGCGCCGCACCAAGAACAACCCGGTGCTCATCGGGGAGCCGGGGGTGGGCAAGACCGCCATTGTCGAGGGGCTGGCCCAGCGGATCGTGAACGGCGACGTGCCCGATTCTTTGCGGGGCAAGCAGGTGATCGCCCTGGACCTCGGCGCGCTTGTGGCGGGCGCCAAGTTCCGTGGCGAATTTGAAGACCGGTTGAAGGCGGTCCTCAAGGAGATCCAGCAGCGCGAGGGCGAGATCATCCTGTTCATCGACGAGATCCACACCCTGGTGGGAGCCGGCGCGGCCGAGGGCTCGATGGACGCCTCCAACATGCTCAAGCCGGCCCTC
Organism: Deltaproteobacteria bacterium; assembly: GCA_015488275.1. Classification (GTDB taxonomy): domain Bacteria; phylum Desulfobacterota; class Desulfobulbia; order Desulfobulbales; family S012-135; genus S012-135. Next base: position 10,428 of record WFOD01000202.1, on the reverse strand, counting down.
GCCCGCGGCGAACTCCACTGCGTGGGCGCCACCACCCTGGACGAGTACCGGAAATATATCGAAAAGGACGCGGCCTTGGAGCGCCGCTTCCAGCCGGTCTTGGTGCAAGAGCCAACAGTAGAGGACACCATCGCCATCCTGCGCGGCATTAAGGAAAAGTACGAGGTGCACCACGGCGTGCGTATTACCGATGGGGCCGTGGTCGCGGCCGCCACCCTGTCGCACCGCTATATCACCGACCGCTTTCTTCCGGACAAGGCCATTGACCTGATCGACGAGGCGGCGAGCCGGCTGAGGATCGAGATCGACTCCATGCCCACGGAGATCGATGAGATCGACCGTAAGCGGATCAAGCTCGAGATCGAACGCGAGGCCCTGAAGAAGGAACAGGACGAGGCGTCCCGCGAACGCCTGGCCAAGGTTGAGGCAGAGCTTGCCGACCTGAACGAGCAGCTCGCCGCCATGCGGAGCCATTGGGACCTGGAAAAGCAGATCATTCAAGAGATCCGCCGGATCAAGGCCGAGATCGATGAGGCGCGGATCGAGGAGCAGCGGGCCGAGCGCCAGGGCGATCTTAGCCGGGTGGCGGAAATCCGTTACGGCCGCATCGTGGAGCTGGAAAAGCGGCTGGCGGCTGAGAAAGACCGGTTGGCCTCCATCCAGAAAGACCGGCAGATGCTCAAGGAAGAGGTGACCGACGAGGACGTGGCCCGGGTGGTGGCCAAGTGGACCGGGATTCCAGTGGACCGGTTGCTCACCGGCGAGCGGGAGAAGCTGGTGCATGCCGAGGAGGTCCTCGCCAGACGGGTGGTGGGCCAAAAGGACGCCATCGAGGCGGTGGCCAACGCGGTGCGCCGGGCGCGGGCCGGGTTGCAAGACCCCAACCGGCCGCTGGGCTCTTTCCTTTTTCTCGGTCCCACCGGTGTGGGCAAGACCGAGTTGGCCCGCACCCTGGCCGATTTTCTCTTCGACTCTGAACGGGCCATGATCCGGCTCGACATGAGCGAGTTTATGGAAAAGCATTCGGTGGCCCGGCTCATCGGTGCGCCTCCCGGCTATGTGGGCTACGAGGAGGGCGGCTATCTCACCGAGGCGGTGCGGCGGCGGCCGTACTCGGTGGTCCTCTTCGATGAGATCGAAAAGGCCCATCCAGACGTGTTCAACGTGCTGCTCCAGATCCTGGACGACGGCCGGATGACCGACGGCCAGGGGAGGACCGTGGACTTTAAGAACACCATCCTGATCATGACCTCCAACCTCGGCAGTCAGCTCATCATGGAGTACGGTGAGCAGCGGCGCGCCGAGGCCGAGGAAAAAGTGCGGGAGATCTTGCACCAGCACTTCCGGCCCGAGTTTCTCAACCGGATCGACGAGATTATCGTTTTCCACGCTCTTGGGCGCGAGGAACTGAAACGCATCGTCGATATCCAGCTCGACGCCCTGGCCCGGCGGCTGGCCGAGCGCAAGCTGACCGTACAGCTTACCGATGCGGCCAAGGAGTATCTCATCGAGGTGGGGTACGACCCGAGCTTTGGCGCCCGGCCGCTCAAGCGGGCCATCCAGCGGCACGTGCAGGACCAGCTTGCCATGAAGCTGTTGGCCGGAGAGTTCAAGGAGGGGGATGAAATAATCGTGGACCGGGCCTTGGCCGGCGGGCTTGAGTTCCGGCGGCGGTAATGCCGTGTTCCATCACAAAAAAGGCCCCGCCAAATGGCGGGGCCTTTTGCTTCGTGTGGCGCTCGGTTCAGCTTAGTGCTTGTTGCCGTTGTCGCACTTCAGGTGGCAGGTGCAGCAGAATTTGCTGTCCTGGTTGGACACCCACAGGAACTTCTCGCCCATGTTGGCGGTGGAGTTGTGCACGTCGTGGCAGGTGACGCACTCCATCTTGCCGTTGTACAGCACGTCGGCGATCTTGACTCCGGTGAGATTGCCGTCCATGTAACCGAACTCGGTGTTGGGGTTGGCGATCTCGTCATCCTTCTGCCAGACCTTGTCGTAGTCAAAGCCGATGGGATGATGGTTGGAAAGATCCACCGTGGTCATGTTGACGCCGCCGATGTTGTACTGGGAGCCAGCGCTCAGGTAGGCGCCGCCGGTCGGCTGCGGGGTGCCGTAGTCAGCGATGCCCTTGGAGCCGCTGGGGATGACCCGCTTGCCCTGGGCGGCATCCCAGGTGGCGTCGGACATCTGGGTGGAGCCGTAGACGTTCAGGGCCACGGTGCCGTCATGACAGCTGAGGCAGAGCAGGGAGACGAAACCCGGCTTGGTGGAAGGGGTGAACTGGGTCATCGCCTGGCTCAGGTGCTTGCCCCAGCCCGGGTTCGTGCCGTTGCTGTACATGGTGAAGGACGTGGCCTGGCTGACCGGCCGGTTCCACAGCGGCAGATACTTGTCCGGCTCGGTGAAGTTGCCCGGCTTTTGGGTATGGTGGGGGGCATGGCAATAGATGCACACACGGGACAGCACGTCCTTGGTGCCCACGCCGCCGCCCGGATAGCCGCCGTCGTCGGACAGATCGTGCAGGGAACCGATGATGCCGCTGCCCGGAGCAGAGCCGGCCAGAGCGGCGCCAGCGGTCAGGGCCAAAGCGCCGATCCCGAGAGCCACAGATACCAACATACGTTTTTTCATTGTTCCTCTCCTTGTCGTCTGATGTTCACGCTGGACTCGACCCATGCCAATGTGAAATTGGTTTTGCCTTTTTTTGTAGCACATCTTGTGCCGTTTTGTGGTTGTTGGTGTTTTTGTTATGTAATTATAGCATGTTATGCTGGTTTTGTTCAGGAGGGCCATCCTGGCCGGCCGGGAAAATGGGGGGCTTTCGCCCCTGGGTGGGGGCATTTGCCCCTGGCCGCGCGGGAGATGGTCTTCTGGGTGAGAAAACCCTTTACGATTATGAAAATCTCTTTATTATAGCGAGGATCCTAGCAGTCTGGTTAGTGTTTGTCTAGAGCCAACTTGCGTGCTTGTCGAGGGCAAAAGTCGCGAGGCCGCTTGGCGGCGCTCCATTTGGGGCCCGCGCCGGGACTCGCTCTATAATTACTTGCTTCTTTTACCATTATTTGTGATTTTGCGAAAGGGTGATATGTTGTCGCTGGCCACTTTTTGAGGAGGTTCTGCCATGAGGGGGGATACGATGATGCGGAGATGGGGTGCGCCATTCGTCGTGCTGGCCTTGGCCCTGGCCACGGGGCTGCTGACCGGCGGCTGTGTTTCCGTTGAGGAGAAACCGCAGAAATCAGCGGCGATCTTTTATCCCGAGCCACCTGAACTGCCGCGGCTGCAGTATCTCCGCAGCTATCTCGGCAGCATGGACTTCGAGGAAAAACAGAGCGCCTTTGACGCCTTTGTCACCGGCAGTCGCAAGCGGGGAATGCGGCTGGACAAACCGTACGGCGTGATCACGGTGCCGGGGGCGATCTACGTGGCGGACAGCAATTTTTCGGTGATGAAGTTCGATCTCGTTGGCCGTAAATTTGGAATGCTGCAGGGAGCCAAGGGATTGGGCAAACTGGTCCAGCCGATCAATATCTGCCTTGACGATAAAGGCAACAGGTTTGTCAGCGATGCGGTGCGCCGCCAGGTTCTCCAGTTCGATGACAAGGATTTTTTCGTCAAGGCGTTCCGCTACAGCGGCGCCTGGCGGCCGGTGGGCGTGGCCACGGCGGAGGGCAGCCTCTTTGTCTGCGACCGGCAGAACCGGCAGGTGCATATCTTTGATATCGCCACCGGCCGCCTCATGCGTTCCCTGGGGCAGGAAGGGGCCCCGGACGAGCGGCTGGGCATGCCGCTCAACATTGCGGTGGGGCCTGACCGGGTGCTGTACGTCTCCGACGGCGGCCGCTTCCAGGTGGTGAAGTACGACCTGGACGGCCACTATCTTGGAGCCATTGGCGAGCCCGGTCAAAGCCCTGGCCGGTTTGCGCGGCCGCGGGGTGTGGCCGTTGCCCGCGACGGCTTGGTGTACGTGGTGGACGCCGCCTTTGACTACGTGCAGGTGTTCGATCCCGCTGGGCAGCTTCTTTCCTTTTTCGGCGGTCCTGGCGACCAGCCGGGCAACCTCAACCTGCCGGCCGGGATTGCCCTGGACTACGACAACGTAGACCTCTTTAAAGAATATATCGATCCGAACTTTGAGGTCGAGTACCTGGTGATCGTGGTCAGCCAGTTTGGCAACCGGCTGGTGAACGTCTACGGCTACGGCAAGCAGAAAGGGGTCAAGTACCCCACGATGGAAGAGCTGCGCGAACTCCGCAAGAAACAATTCGAAGAACTGCAGCGGCTGCAGGGCGCTTCCCGTAGCTGACGCAGGAGCTCGGCCGCCCGTCATGAAGGGAGCACGGTGTATTCCGGTGGTCATGGCCTGCGTTCTGGCCGCCGGCCGGCCGGGCTGGGCCGCGAAGCGGGATTTTTTGCCGCGCTTTGTGGACGCCATCGCCACCCTTGAGCTCGAAAGCCGCTTCCGCAGTCATCGCCGCCAGACCGCTGGGGAGGACCAGACCACGGACCGTCAAGCCGAGCACCGGCAGGGGTTGGGCTTTTGGTCTTTGTGGTATGTATATCATCCCCGGTTCCACTACTTTACTCTCGAGGGCACCCTTTTTTACCGCGAAAAACGGCGCACCACGGACGGGACCCCTGAGTGGATCTACGACGGGGACTCTGACCTCCTTTACGTTGGGTACTTTCTCCCTGAGCATCCGTACAACCTGACGGTCACCTATGAGCAGCAGGGCGGCCGCGCTGGGGCCAGCTCCTCGCTGAAGGACCGGGATCGGATCCGGCGGGGCATGGTCTCCTTCCGTTACGCGCCGGTTACCTGGCGCTACGAGTTGACCTTTCGCTGGGACACCCGCAAGGGCGAGGAGCAGGCCACTGACGCCAACGGCCGGGAGTACTGGCACGTCATGGACAAGGCCCGCAACCGGGAGTGGAAGACCGCCGTGCGCTTTGGCTCCAAGGGGTTTTCCACTGCGTTTCAGTACCGGTTGAAGGTTGGCGACCGGTTCACCCTGGAAAACGGAGAGGAGCGCCGGCGTCGGTTCCGCAGCCGGGAAGGGGCGCTCTCTACCAGCATCATCCGCGAGAAGTGGCAGTTCACCACCCAATGGGGCATGACCAATTACACCTATCGGGCGGACCAGAATCGCCGGATGCGTTACTTTCAGAAGCTGAAAGCCGAGCTGCCTTATCATTTTTCTTCTGAGGTCAAGCTCGAAAAGACTTTGAAGAATCAGGTCTATGCCTTTTACGATGCCAATGACGTGCTTTTGTATCTTACGAGCACCGACAGCGACGAACTGTCGTTGTCCGGCATTCTGACCCATCAGCTTTACGACAGCCTGCATACCCGTTTATTGTACGGATACGATCATTATTGGAGCGAGAGTCTGGTCGGCGTCAGTACGGCGGCCGCAGCTGGGCCGCCCGTGGCCTCCAGCCGGCAGCGGCGGCGGCTGGAGCTCCAGAGCGACTATACGAAAAAAACGCCGCTCGACGGCCGCCTCCAGCTCACTCTTGACGTGCGTCATGAGCGTACCGACCGCTCGGCGCCGGCGCCGCAGCCCATCAAGGAATACAAGAAGGATGTGCGGCTCAACGAGCCTTTCCTGACCTCTACCACCGAAGTGGATAAGGAGTCGCTCGCGATCAAGATCGCAAGCCAGGCCGACGAGAACGCGACTCCTGATGTCCTTCTGGATCCATCGTCTTATGTGGTTGAAGAAGACGATGCGTACCGGCTGCAGATCACGATCATCAGCCTGCCCGCCGGAGTGGTGCGGCGCGACACGTATCAAGTGGAGTTGAGCTTTCGCCAACTGCCAGGCGATTACAACATCGGCATCGACGCCTTTGAGTATGCAGGACGGCTCGATCTGTGGAAGGACTATCTCAGCCTCTTTTTTGAGCGCCACCGTATCCGCCAGGAACAGCTCCGGGGGGTGTATACCCTGGCTGCCCTGTCCCCGCTGGTGAAGCGGACCCGGGTCGGCGTGACGGTGGCCCCCAGCCCCTTCCGTTTCGGCGCCATCGTTCGGCGGCGGAGCTTTCAGACCGATGTGCAAAACGACTGGCAGGCCTTTTCCGAAGTGCTTATGCTCCGCCGGGTTGGCTCCCTCGAGGGGATGCTCTTTGGCCGTATTGGCTATACCCTGGTGGGCCAACGGGTGATCGGCAATGTTGATTACGGCGGCTATGAGCTGCGGGAGGAAGAAGGGGAGCTCAACCTTCGGTGGCGGGCTGAAGAGGGGCTGCCCTTTGTCAATGCCGTGGTGACCTATGAGCGGCAGCGGGGCGAAGAGAACTTCAGCAAGGGAGAGTGCCGCCTGGACGGCGGGATTCTTTTTCCCCGGTGGAACATCCTGGCCAAGTACGCCTTTTCCGGCAAGCGGGAGTCGCGTTCGGGGCTGCCGCCTCTGGAGGTGCAGGAAAACGTGTATGGCGGTATCGTTTCGGTCCGGCCGCCCGATCAGATCGAACGGGGGTATGTCACTGAATCGATGGTCCACCGTTTGCAGCTCCGTTGGTCATGGCCGGAATACTTTTTCTCTTCGACCCTCACCGGCCAGTACCGCTGGGAAACGTCGAGCGGTGGCACCACCACGGCGGCGGCGGCAAACTCCTTTGTCGCCCGGCGCTACAAACTCGACGCCAATGGCACTTGGCACTTTGGCTCGGCCCAGTTGACCACGGGCGTAAAGTGGGAGGAGCACCGGACTGAGGGGCAGGAGGAGGTGGATGAGGATCGCTTCCGTTCCTGGGAATGGTATGTGCGGCTGCGGCGCCGGCTGCTGTGAACAGGAGCGGGTGAATTTTAGACAAGAGGATGGAACCGATGCTGTTGCGTAACCCGATGATGGCGGGGCTCTTGCTCCTTATGGGAATAATCCTGCCGGTGGGGCTGACGGCGCAAGCAGGTGACCGGCTGCATTCACAGGCTGCGGGCAAGGTCGTGGTGGCCAGGGTGAACGGCAGGCCGATCATCCTGGCCGAGTTGATGACCCGGATGCGGCAGATCCGCGCCACCAGCTACGGGAGCGCCAAGCTGACCGAAGAGTTTGGCCGGCGGCTGAAACAGGAGGCGCTGGACAAGATGATCCTGGAGGAGTTGGCTTTTCAAGAGGCGCAGCGCCGCGGTGTTGTCGCCGATCCGGCAAAGGTGGACGCCTTTATCGCCGCAGCCCGCAGCCGGCACCGGGACGAACAGCATTTTTTGAAATATCTTGAGATTATGGGCTACACGCCGGAGAGCTTTCGCCGGCACGCCGAGCGGATGGTCATGATCCAGGAGGTCATCGATCAGGATATCAACCGCAAGATCGACGAGGTGCCCGAAGAGGTGGCCCGGGCCTATTACGACCGTAATCGTGCCGAGTTCATCCAGCAGGAAGCGGTGGAGGTCACGGATATTGTCTTTTTTGTCGATCCCGCCTCCAAGGAAGGGCGGGCCCAGGCAGCGGCCCTGCGCAGGCGGCTGGTGGAACAGCTCGACGGCGATCCGGGCCGTCTGCCAGAGGGGGATTTTTACTACGTGCAGCCCAACCTCAAACTCTCCAAGGTCAAAACGCCGGTGCTCTACGAGGCGGCGCGAAAGTTGGAGCCCAATGCGATTTCCGATATAATAAACGAAGACGGCACCCTGCACGTGGTTAAACTCACAGGGTACCGTCCCTATCGCGAGACCTCGTTTGAGGACGCCTTGCCGCGGATCAAACAGCGTTTGTTGGCCCGGCGGCGGCAAGAGGCCTTGCGCCAATGGCTCGACGATCTGCGGGCCAAAGCCAAAGTGGAGATTCTGGATGTGGCGACCCAGTAGGGGAGCGGCCTCCTGGCTGCTGGTGCTTGTTGTGCCGCTTCTGCTTGCGGGCTGTGGCGCCCGGAAGTGGCGCGCGCCCTTGGAAAAGGAGGGAAGCCTCGCGTGGCCCGGCCCGCCCCACGATCCCAAGGCGGTGTATGTCGGCTCCTTGCGGCGCTTCACGCCAGAAGGCAACTCCCTGTTTTCCGCCTTGATCGGCCGGGATGAGCGGGGCGAGATCGGCAATCCCGTGGCCGTGGCCGTGGGGCTGGACGACCGGATCGCCGTGGTGGACGCCATGCGCGGCGGCGTCCACCTCTTTGTGCCCAGCCAGCAGAGTTACCGTTTTCTGGCCCGTACCGGAGAGGTGGCGTTCGAGATCCCGGTCGCCGTGGCCTTTGACGACAACCTTTCGCTGTACGTGGCCGATGCGGCGTTGCGGGCGGTTTTTGTTTTTGACGCCAAGGGCCGCTTCGTGCGCCGGATCGAGCAGGCGGGCAATGGCTCTTTTGGCCGGCCGGTTACGCCCTTGGCGCGTCCCACCGGCCTGGCGGTGCACGACGGCGCCCTGTACGTGGTGGACACCACGGCCCACCAGGTGCACGCCTACGACACGCGCGGCGGCTACCGGTTTTCCTTTGGCGGCCGGGGGACAGAGCTCGGGCGGTTCAATTTGCCGACCCATGTGGCCGTGGACGCGGAGGGCCGGATTTTTGTCAACGACGCCATGAACTTCCGCATCCAGGTGTTTGACGCCCAGGGCGCGGTTATCGAGCAGTTCGGCCGCCACGGCGATGGTTCCGGCGACTTTGCCATGCCCAAGGGGATCGCCGTTGACCGTTGGGGAATCGTTTACGTCGTGGACACCTTGTTTGACAACATCCAACTTTTTGACCGGAAGCGGCGTTTTGTGTTGACCATTGGCGGGCGTGGCACCGGAGAAGGAGAGTTCTGGCTGCCGTCCGGCCTGTTCATCGATCATAACGACAAACTGTACGTCTGCGACACGTACAACCATCGGATCCAGGTCTTCCAGCTCTTCGATAAAAAAGATGTCCTGCCCGACTTCTGAGCCGGCTGGACGGAACAGGGAGGTCGTATGCGGCATCTGCGTATCGCCATCGTCGTGGGACTGGCCGCGCTCGGTGTCCCGGCTGGAGCCGGGGCCGTGGTCGATATCTTTTCCACCAAGCACAACCTCTCGGTTTCCGGCCCCGGCGACATTAAGGCCTTGTCCGAGACGCGGGTTTGCGTTTTCTGCCATACTCCGCACAACGCCACCCCCCAAACGCCTTTGTGGAACCGGGAGCTGAAGCCGGTAAACTATGTCACCTACTCAAGCTCCACGTTGACGGCGACCATTCCCCAGCCCACTGGTCCCACCCGCCTGTGTTTGAGCTGTCACGACGGCACTGTGGCCCTTGGGCAGGTGCTGAGCGTGCCGGGTGGCATTGCCATGACAATGGAGCTGCCCAACACCCGGACCACTTTTATCGGCACCAACCTGGCCAACGATCACCCTGTCTCCTTCTCCTACCAGGATTCGTTGCCCAATAACGAACTGGCCCCGGCCTTTCCCGCCGATCTGGCGCGGTACGCCAACGACTTCATCCACTGCACCACGTGCCACGATCCCCACGACAATACCTATGGCAAGTTCCTGGTGGCGGACAACCGGTACTCTGGTCTGTGTGTCCGGTGTCACCGGAAACAAGGGTGGACCTTGGCGAGCCATCGGACCGCCACGGCGACGTGGAACAACTCGGGCGTTGATCCCTGGCCGCACACGCCCTGGACCACGGTGGCGGAGAATGGGTGTGAAAACTGTCATGCCCCGCACAACGCGGGCGGGCCCGAGCGGCTCCTCAACTTTCTCCGCGAGGAGGACAACTGTTATACCTGCCACGCGGGCACTGTGGCGACGAAAAACATTCTGGCCGAAATCAGCAAGATGTCCTCCCATCCTGTGGGCATGGTCTCCGCTGGGCAGAGCGGCGCCCACGATCCCGCCGAGTCGCCGGTGGGGGTGAGCGGCCACGTGGAGTGCGTGGACTGTCATAATCCGCATGCCGCCTTTGCCACAGCCAACACCACACCACCGCAACTCCCCGGCCCCCTGACCTTGGTCAGCGGTGAAGATCAGTTTGGCGGCGGGGTGGCGGTGGCCAACTTCGAGTACGAGATCTGTTTGAAGTGTCACGCGGAGACGAATCCCGCCACGCCAGTGGTCACCAGGTATATTGCCGAGCCTGACATCCGCCGCGAGTTCGACCCGTTGAACCCGTCGTTTCATCCTGTGGTGGCGACCGGCAAGAACCTGGATATGCCCAGCCTGCCCAGTGTGGAGGAGCCGACGTTGAGCGCCACGAGCCGACTCTACTGTTCTTCTTGCCACGATGCGGACGACAGCCCGGCGGTAGGGGGGGCGGGCGCCCGTGGGCCGCACGGCTCGATTTACACCCCTATTTTGCGGCAGCGTTACGACACCGCTGATGGCAATGTCGAGAGTTACGCTGCTTACGCCTTGTGCTACCGCTGTCACGACCGCAACAGCATCCTCGCCAACGTGAGTTTTCAGCAACGCGGAGGCCGGCGGGGAGGGCACAGCGGGCATTTGGGCGGTGGCATGGGAG
>WFOD01000201.1 GCA_015488275.1 Deltaproteobacteria bacterium | reverse complement strand
GGGCTGCGGAGCAGTTGGGCGGTCAGGCCGAGGTGGCGGTCGAGGGCGCGCTGCAGTTCAGAGGGGAGCCATTTCTTGTCCTGCTCGATGGCTCCCTGTACGATGCCAGCGGCAAAGAGCCGTTCCGGCCGCGGTTGCTCGCCGGCCAGCCGTTGGAACCGCCAGCCAGAGAGACCAATGATGAAGGCGAGGAGGAGAAAGCCTGCGGCCAGTCCCCGGCCAGACGGTAGAAGGGAGAGGGCGCTGCCCGGAGAACGGCAGGAGAAGCGCGGCCCAGCCGGCCGCGCCGGTTTTGCCATGCCTTTGCTATGTGGTGCGGATCTGCCGGCGCCATCGGCGTCGGCCTGGGGACGTGGCTCTTCGCCAAGTTGGCGGAGCCCGGCCGCCTGGATGGCGTGGATGAGCGCCCCTGCGAGGAGGCTGTTGGCGAGTACGATGGTGAAGGTCAGGCCATGATGGCCGGTAACGGCTGCGATCTGTAACAAGGCGGGCCGGCGGAAGAGGTCGTACCCCAAGTCCATCCAGGGAAAACCGGTGAAGAGGACGCCGCGCAGCACGTCGAGCGCCACCCAGAGGGCGGGCGCTGCCAGCAAGGGGATTCCCCTGAGCAGAAGAGCGAACAGGGCGGGATAGATGGCCATATAACCGGCCAAGAGCACGGCGGCGGCGCTGGCGAGCGGCGAGGAAAGGCCGCCATAGGTGGCGAGCACGGTGTGGATCCAGCTCAAAAGCGGCAGGTAGAAGAAGAGGCCGCAGATGAAACCCGTGGCCGCGGTCTCCAGCCGGCCGGGGAGGTGTGGCCGGTCCCCGGCCCGCGCCACAGCGCCGGGCGGCGCGGCCGGGAAGCAGAGGGCGAGGAGGAGCGGCGCCAAGGCGAACCAAACGAGCCAGTCCCTATGGCCAGGGCCGGGAGATGCCTGGTAGAGGAAAAAGCCGCTCGCCGCGGCGAGGAGGAAACGCAGGAGCCTGGGCATATACGCCGCGTCGGGGCATTTTAGGTTGCTGTATCCGCGGCGGTGCGGCTGATCCGTACCGAGATCACCCGCCGTTTGGAGGCGAGCACGGTGGTGAAGACCAGCGGCGGGATGCTGAGCCGCGCCCCAGGCTGGGGAATGCGGCCGAGTTGATGGGTGATGAGACCGCCAATGGTGTCGTAGGGGCCCTCTGGCAGGTTGACGTTGAAATAGGCCTCCACCTCTTCGATGCGGGTGCGGCCGTCGGCGAGAACAGTGGAGCTATCCACGGGCCGCAGGTTGGGCTCTTCATCGTCGTGTTCGTCGGTGATCTCGCCAACGATCTCTTCCAGGGCGTCTTCCAGGGTCACCAGGCCGCGGGTCACGCCGAACTCGTCGGTGACAATGGCCAGGTGGGCGTGCTCGCGCTGGAAGAGCTTGAGCAAATCGGCCACCGTGTCGGTTTCAGAGACAAAGAAGGCCGGCTTGGCCAGCTCTTTCACCGGCGTGGCCGCAGGGTCGCCAAGGGCCAGGAGCAGGTCCTTGGCGTGCACCGTGCCAACGATCTGGTCCGGGGTGCCGCGCTGCACCGGTAGGCGGGAATACCCCTCCTGCCGGATGCGCTCTATGGCCTCGGACATGGAGGCGTCCTCCTCAATGGTGACCATCTCGGTCCTCGGGGTCATGATCTCCCGCACCAAGGTATCCTTGAGGTCGAGGACGCCGGTGATCATCAGCCCCTCGTCAGGGCTGAGCAGGCCGTGTTTTTCGCCCTCTTCGATCAGTTCCTGGAGTTCGTGTTCTAGTTCGTCAGCGGATTCGATGCGGCCGATGCCGAGAAAGTGCAGCAGGCGGCGCAGCGACGAAGGTTCTTGGCGTTCCTGAGGGGGCTCCTTGTCCATCAGCGTACCGTGGGGAGTTGACGATTGGCGAGAGAGACGGTATAAAACCGGGCCGGCGCGGCGCCGCCGGGCGCCGCTGCGTCCTGAACCCTTGCCAAAGGGGGGGCAGGCGGCGGCGCGCGTTACGCTCGCCTGTGGACAGGCCGATATTGATCTGGTAGTATACTGCAATTTCGTGACAAAGGCAAAATGGCGGTGTGCGCCTCCCCTCCCATCCCAACTCGGATCCCTGCATCCCTGTTTCTGGAACTCCCTTGAACGATCGTGTCTTGATAGCCAACCGGGGTGAAATCGCCCTGCGGATCATGCGGGCCTGCGAGGACCTGGGCCTGGACTTCGTGGTGGTCTATACCGAGGCGGACCGCGATTCAGAGCATGTGCACGCGGCCTTGCGCAAGGGCCGGGAGCACGCCTGGCGGATCGCCAGCTATACGGATCCCAACGACATTCTGGCCGTGGCCGACCATACCGAGTGCACGGCCATTCATCCAGGCTATGGTTTTTTTTCCGAGGATTTCCGCTTCGCCCGCCGGGTGGCGAGCCGCGACCGGGCCCTCACCTTCATTGGCCCCCGGTGGGAGGTGATCAAGGCCCTGGGCGACAAGATCAACACCAAGCGGACGGCCAACCGACTCGGCATCCCCACCATTCCGGGAACCGACGAGCCGATCTACAACGAAATGGAGGCCGAGGCCCATGCGGCCGAGTTGTTCGAGCGGCAGAAGGCGGACAACGTGCGTCAGCCCTCGGTGTTGGTCAAGGCGGCGGCCGGTGGCGGCGGCATGGGGATCGAGGAGGTCTTCCAACTGGAGCAGTTCCGCCAGGTGTACCGGCGGGTGCAGAACTACGCCAAGCGGCAATTCGGCGATCCCGGCGTGCTCATCGAGCAGTGCCTGCGCGACTACAACCATCTTGAGGTGCAGATCGTTTGCAGCCGGCACGGCGAGCGGATCCACTTTGGCACCCGTAACTGCACCATCCAGTCCACCGGCCGGCAGAAACGGCTGGAGGCGGCGCCAGGATTCGACGCCAGTTGCTTTGACTACGCCTTTGACCCCGAGCGGGTGCTGGCGCAGATCATCGACGACTCCCTGCGGCTCGCCGCCCATGTGGAGTACGACAACGTCGGCACTTGGGAGTGGATCGTCACCCGCGACGGCAAGCCGTATCTCCTTGAGGTCAACACCCGCATCCAGGTGGAGAACGATGTCTCGGCCCGGATCAGCTATGTGGACGGCAAGCAGCCCAATTTGATCCGCGAGCAGATCCGCTTGGCCCTGGGCGACCGGATCGGCTACGGCCAGGAGGATGTGGCCTTTCGCGGCGCGGCCATCGAGTTCCGGGTGGTCGCCGAAGATCCGCGCCGCGGCTTCGCTCCCTGGATCGGCACCATCACCCGTTTTGAGTTCGCGGCCGAGCCGTGGGCCGCCGTCTATACCCATGTGCCCTCGGACCGCGAGTACGCCATTCCCAGCGAGTACGATCCCAACCTGGCCTTGGTTCTCGTGTGGGGCGACACGATGGACGAGGCCAAGGAGCGCGGCGCCCGCTTTCTCGATGCAGTGCGGATCGAGGGGCGGGATGCGCGCGGCGGCCCCATCGTTACCAATCTTGCGTACCTGAAGAACAACATCGACCGGTTGCTGACCTTCTAGGACAGCCACAGGAGTGGGAGGCGGCGGTCGGCCGCTTTTTTTCATATGCACGACAACCGTAAGCAACTCGCCACGCTTGAAGAGCGCATCAGCTATCTCGCTGCGGTCAAAGGCGAGGCGGTGGCAACCAGGATCGAAGGCTTGCAAGAGCAGGCCGCCCGGTTGAAGCAGGCCTTTTACGATCTGCCGGAACGGGAACTGGCCACCCGCCTGCGGGACCTGTTCGAGGCGGTCGCCTTTCTCGAGGCCCGGTGCGAAGAGGATCTCACCGCAATGGACCGGGTGCGGATCGTCCGCAATCCGCAGCGGTTCACGTTAAAGGATATCCTTGAGAACGTTTACAACGACTATACCGAGCTGGGCGGCGAGGAAGAGCTGAGCATCGATCCAGCGGTGGTGGCGGCCAAGGCCACGATCATCCGCCGGGTGAAGAACCGGTTGCGCACGCAACACGTGATGGTCATCGGCCATGAGAAGGGGCACGGCGAGGAGTACCGCAACGGCGGTTCGGCCAAGCCGTGGGGGAACGAGAAGGCCCTGCGCTTCATGCGGGTGGCCGAGACCGAGGGCATCCCGATCCACTTCTACAACTTTACGCCGGGCGCCTTTCCCGTGGAGGACTATCCCGGCGCGGCGCAGCAGATCGCCCGCAACCTGTACGTCATGGCCCGGCTGCGCGTGCCGATGATCTCTGTGATTTCCGAGGGCGGCTCAGGCGGCGCCGAGGCCATTGGCATGGCCGACATGCGCCTCATGTTCTCCCACGGCTATTATTCCGTCATCTCACCCGAAGGCGCGGCGGCCATTGAGGGCAAGATCAAGGAGGGCGAGCAGTTGCCACCCGAGTTGGTCGAAGCGTGCGCCGAGCGGCTGCACATCACTGCGGCCGACAACCTGCGTCTCGGCACCATCGACCGGATCATCGAGGAGCCGCCGCTTGGCGCCCGGCGGGACGATTTCGCCTTTTTCCGCCGGGTGCGCAGCGAGATCATCCGGGCCACCGACGAGGTGGTGCTGCGGACAAAGAGCCTGCGCGCCCTGCGCGCCTACGAACTGCGGCGCAAGCAGGCGGCGGCCGCCAGCGGCGATGAGATCGCCATTGTCAACACCTGGGAGCTGGAAGGGGCCGAGATCCGCCGCTTGCTTTCTCTGCGGGCCAAGAAATACCGCAATATGGCGCGAAAAGCCTACGGCGGCGGCCCGTCGGCCGTGGCCGCCGTGGGGCAACAGGTGGCGCGGTCCGTGGAGCGGGTCTTCTATACCTTTCGTTACGACATCTTCCGTCAGCAGCAGAAACTGATGGAAAAGGTGATCGAAGATGTCTCTGGCGAGGGATCGGTGCTCCTCGACCGGGTGGCGGGCCCCATTTCAGCCGCCTACGATTTTTTTATCGGCAAGCGCCGCCGCAAGACCGCGTTGCCGGCCCGCAGCCGGCCGGACTGGGGCGAGACCGAGTTCGGCGATACCTACACCAGTCCCTTGGCCAACGAGGACCGGACCGTCACCTGTCCCAATGCCGACCGCTACGGCTGTCAGGATCTCTGGGTGCCGGACCTGTACGGCGAGTTCTGCGGTGTGTGCGAGAACTGCGGCCATCATTTTCCCTTGGAATATCAGTGGTACCTGAAAAACTTGTTCGATCGGGGCAGCATCCGCGAGTTCAACGCCCATATCAGCTCGATCAACCCGCTGGGATATCCTGGCTTTGACCGCAAGCTCGACGCAGCCCGCCGCAAGACCTTTCGTCAGAGCGCGATGATCACCTTTGAGGCGCGGGTGATGGGCATCGAACTGGTGGTGGCCATGCTGTACAGCGACTTTCGCAACGGCACAGTGGGGGCGGCCGAAGGGGAGAAGTTCGCCCTGGCCTGCGAGCGGGCCCAGGTGAAACGGCGGCCACTCCTTTCCTACGTCCATACCACGGGCGGCATCCGGATCCATGAAGGCACCCTGGGCGTGATCCAGATGCCCAAGTGCACGATGGCGGTGCGCCGCTATATTGATGCCGGCGGCCTGTACGTGGTGGTGTACGACAACAACTCCTACGCCGGGCCGGTGGCCAGCTTTCTCGGCTGCTCCAACTACCAGTTCGCCATCCGTTCGAGCCGGATCGGGTTTGCCGGCATGCGGGTGATCCGGGAGACTACGGGCGAGGATCTGCCGCCCGACTATCACAGCGCCAAGAACGCCCTGCGCCGGGGCCATATCCACGGCATCTGGGACCGGCGCGAATTTCGCCGCAACCTCCATCGGGTGCTTACCACGATGGGCGGCCGCAAGCTGTACTACCGATAATGGCCTCGGGTTCCGCCATGTACACCGACTTTGACTTTGACGAGATCTTTGAGCAGTACCGGGCCGATCCCTACAGCTACGTGGATGTGTGCGCCAGGCATACCGGCCGGGTCCACCTGGCGGTCAAAGAAGGGGAGGCGGTGGAGGGGCCGTCCGGCGCCTGGCACCACATCCCTGGCACTGTGCTCTTCCATCTGGTGCGGGAACGCAACCGCAAGCCCATCCATGCGCCGAGCAGCGGCACGGTGTCGTTCGTGGCCGCTGACAAGGACGGCGCTTTTGTCGAGGCGGGCGAAAAACTCATCACCATCCGCCATCCGCTGAAGAAAAAGGAGATCATCGACCGGATGTTGCGCCGGGTGCTCACTCCGGTCACGGCGCCGGAGCGGGCCAAGTACTTCTTTGCCCTCGATGTCCAGGCCCGGATCGACAAGTTCGGCCAGCGGGCGGTGCGCATCGAGCCTGGTGACGAGCTGTTCACCATGTCGCTCATGAAGCGCGACACGCCAGTCTATTACGAGGGCGAGCCGGGCATCATCCATACCGTGTACTTTCAGCCCGGCGTCTCGGTGGAGGCGGGCGAGCCGCTCATCGGCGTCTGCCCCGAGGAGACCCTGCCCCTGATCGACAAGATCATCAACCGGGTCAAGGCCGAGTGGGAGTAGGTCGGTAACTGATCACGGGGTTGCTCCTTCGTATGCTGAAGCCGCACCCTCGCGGACCGGCGGACCGGGTGTCGGTTACAGGGTGCTATCAGCCCGTTTTTTCAACAGGCTGCTATGGAGGTCTGGGCGATGGCTGGGCCAGTCGCGAGCAAAGAAGGCGGCCGGATAACGCCTGCCTTGGTGGACCGCCTCGCCTTGACAGAAGAGCTGCCGGCCCGCTGCCGCACCCTTTCCCCGTCCCTGGCAGAGGAAGTCCTGCGCTTTGGCAGAGATATCGGCCAGGAGATCGTTTTTCATTCCAGGTTGAGGCGGGGGATGGACGCGGCGCGGGAGAGAATCGCGGCCGCGGCCACAGCAGGCAAGACCGTGGCCAGCGGCGCGGTGATTGCCGCGGGCGCCATGCCAGGAGCGCGCGGCCGGTTCCATCGCGAATGGCATGCGCCCGAGGGCGGCTTGTGGCTTACCGTGATCTTGGCCGACACCCTGTTGCCGCCTTTCGCCGCCTTGGCGCCCCTGGCCGCTGGCGTGGCGGTGTGCGAGTTTTTTCTCCATATTGGCGTTCCGGCCTCGATCCGTTGGGTGAACGACGTGCTGGTGGCCGGCCGCAAGGCTGCCGGGATTTTGGCGGAAACCTTTCGCGCCCCTTCTTCTGGCGAGCGTTTTCTCTTGCTCGGTATTGGCGTCAACCTCAACAACCGGGCCTTTCCTCCCGAACTGGCGAACGAGGCCGTGGCCGCAGCCGAGGCGGCCGGCCGCTCCTTTCCCCTGGCCGCCTCCCTGGCCCGCCTGCTTGTCAAGCTCCGCTGGAACATCGGCCTGCTCCACTTGGCTGAACGGGACTTTCTCCAACAGGCGGGGCCAAATCACGATCAGCAAGACGCCCCCCTTGCCCCGCTTCTCCTTGAGCGTTACCGCGGCCTGTGCGATACCGTAGGCCGCCGGGTGCGTTTTGGTTTCGATGTGGTGCGTCGGCCGCAGTACACCGGCCGGGTGGTGGGCATTGACGACGACGGCGCTTTGATGCTCCGCCTGGACGCTGACGGCGGCCTGGTGTGTGAACGGGCCGGCGAGGTGCGGTATATCGAGTGATGCCCCATGTCTCGGTCATCATCCCCACCTGGAACCGGGCCGCCTGGCTTGCCGAGGCCGTGGACTCGGTGCTGTCCCAGGAGGGGGTGGAGGTGGAATGCATCGTGGTGGACGATTGTTCTACCGACCATACCGCCTCGGTGCTTGCCCGTTACGGCGAGCAGGTGCGGAGTATCCGCCTGCCGGTCAACCGCGGGCCGGCCGCAGCCCGCAACGTTGGCATCCGGGCGGCCCGGGCCGAATGGCTCGCCTTTCTCGACTCGGACGACCGTTTCCTGCCCGGCAAGCTGGCCCGACAGCTTGACGCCCTGGCCCGCAAGCCGGAATTCCGCATCTGTCATAGCCAGGAGATCTGGTACCGCCGCGGCCAGTTGCTCAACCAGCGGGCCATCCACCGCAAACGTCACGGTGACATCTTTGACCATTGCCTGGCCCTATGCGCCATCAGTCCCTCTACGGTGCTGCTGCACCGGTCGGTTTTCCATACCGTTGGTTTTTTTACCGAAGATCTTCCGTGCTGCGAGGACTATGACCTCTGGCTGCGGGTGACTTGCCGCTACCAAGTGCTGCTGGTGGACGAGCCCCTGGTGGTCAAACATGGCGGCCGGCCGGATCAGGTGTCGCAGCGGTACCGGGTGGGTATGGACCGGTTCCGCATTCGCGCCCTGATGCGCCTTTTATTGGCCGCTCCCCTTTCTCCTTCCCAGGACCGCTTGACCCGGCGGGAGCTCGCGCGCCGCAGCCAGATCTACGGCGAGGGGTGTCGTAAACACGGCCGCGCCGGCGAAGCGGCCCGGTACCT
>WFOD01000200.1 GCA_015488275.1 Deltaproteobacteria bacterium | reverse complement strand
TAACGCCCTGGACGACGCCTTGCAAACCGCCTACCTCTTTTTGTTTCTGGTCAAGCAGTTCCAGCGCCGCGGGGTGACGACTCTCCGCCAGCTTTACCAGGCCGGCCGCATCTGGCCCCTGGCCTGATCGCTCCCCTTGCGGGTTCTCGCCAGCCGGGAAAGGCACGCCCAATCTGTGATCCTGCCCACGGCAAAACCGCCCATGCCCGACCAAGACGACCGGACCGTAACCCCACCACATCGTGGTACAAATGTTTGCCGAACTGAAAGTCTGACTACGTATTTTAGCAATAAAAAACAATCCATTACAAAGCAGCTTCCTCTCCGGCCCACTTCCCGGCGCACAAAAAAGCCGTGCGACTGCTTGACACCCGTAGATTTCCCCGGTATATCTCTGGCAATCTAGGCAATTCTACCATCTTCCGCCGCGCGGGCATGCGCAAGCCGGCTGCCAGCCCAGCAGCGGACAAGAGGGAGAGGCCAGGGCAAGGAAGGAGCAACCACAAAAAAAGGAGGGAAAGCATGAGTAATGCAGCCGCCTATTGGAAGGCGAACCTGCGGCTGGTAATCGGCTGCCTCATCGTCTGGTTCATCGTCTCGTACGGCTTTGGCATCCTGCTGGCCGGACCGCTCAACAACATCCGCATCGGTGGATACCAGCTCGGGTTCTGGTTTGCCCAGCAGGGTTCCATCTACACCTTCGTGGCGTTGATCTTCTTCTATGCGTCGCGCATGAACAAGCTCGACCAGGAATACAACGTGCAGGAAGATTAAGGGGGAGGGAACCAGATGGATCTGAAAACACTGACTTTTATCGTCGTCGGGGCGACCTTTGCCCTGTACTTCTTCATCGCCATCCGGTCGCGCGCCTCAAGCACCGGCGAATTCTACGTCGCTGGCAAGGGCGTTCCGCCGGTCCTCAACGGCATGGCCACGGCCGCGGACTGGATGTCGGCCGCCTCGTTCATCTCCATGGCCGGCCTCATCGCCTTCAAGGGCTATGACGCCTCGGTGTACCTCATGGGTTGGACCGGCGGTTACGTGCTGCTCGCCATGCTGCTCGCCCCCTACCTGCGGAAATATGGCAAGTACACGGTGCCTGAGTTCATCGGCGACCGCTACTATTCCCAAACCGCGCGCATCACTGCGGTCATCTGCCTGATCGTCGCCTCGCTCACCTACGTCATCGGCCAGATGAAGGGCATTGGCGTGGCCTTCTCCCGTTTCTTGGAGGTGGACTTCGCCACCGGCCTCTACGCCGGCATGGCCATCGTTTTCGTTTATGCGGTGCTCGGCGGGATGAAGGGCGTCACCTATACCCAGATCGCCCAGTACTGCGTGTTGATCTTCGCCTATACGGTGCCGGCGATCTTCATCTCCCTCCACCTGACCGGCAATCCGATCCCGCAGATCGGCCTGGGCTCGACCCTCTCCGACGGATCGGGCATGTACGTGCTCGACAAACTGGACAAGGTGCTCACCGACTTGGGATTCGGGGCCTATACCGCCCAAAAAGGCTCGACGATCAACATGTTCCTCCTCACCCTGTCGCTGATGATCGGCACCGCCGGCCTGCCGCACGTCATCATGCGCTTCTTCACCGTGCCCAAGGTGAAAGACGCCCGTTCGTCCACCGGCTGGGCCCTGGTGTTCATCGCCATTCTCTACACCACTGCGCCGGCGGTGGGCGCTATGGCCCGTCTCAACCTGATGCACACCATTCAGCCGGAGCCGGGCAAGTGGCTCAAGTATGAAGATCGGCCCTCCTGGTTCAAAAACTGGGAGAAGACCGGCCTGCTCAAGTTCGAGGACAAGAACGGCGACGGCCGCATCCAGTACGTGGCCGACAAGAAGACCAACGAGATGGTCAAGGTGGACCGGGACATCATGGTGCTCGCCAACCCGGAGATCGCCAACCTGCCCAACTGGGTCATCGCCTTGGTGGCGGCTGGCGGCATTGCCGCCGCCCTGTCCACCGCCGCCGGTCTCTTGCTCGCCATTTCGTCAGCCATCTCCCACGACCTGATGAAAGGCGTGTTCATGCCTGACCTGACGGAAAAAGGCGAGCTTTTGGCCGGCCGGATCGCCATGGCCGGCGCCATCATAGTGGCCGGCTATCTCGGCCTCAATCCGCCAGGATTCGCCGCCCAGGTGGTGGCGCTCGCCTTTGGCCTCGCCGCCTCGTCGATCTTCCCGGCCCTGATGCTCGGGATCTTCCACAAACGGGCCAACCGGACCGGCGCTGTGGTGGGGATGCTCTCTGGCCTGGGCATCACCCTGATCTATATCTTCTGGTTCAAGGGCTGGTTCTTCATCAAAGGCACGGCAATGGCGCCCAACACGCCGGACCACTGGTTCCTCGGCATCTCGCCCGAGGCCTTTGGCGCGGTGGGCGCCCTGGTCAACTTCGTGGTGGCCTCGGTGATCTCCAATATGACCGAACCGCCGCCCGAGCATATCCAGCACCTGGTCGAGGACATCCGGGTGCCGGCCGGCGCTGGCGCTCCGGTGGATCACTGATCCATTCCCCTCCCCAACTCCGGCAAAAAGCCCCGGCGGCGTCCCCGCCGGGGCTTTTTGTTGCACACTCTACCGTCCACAAGAGGCATCGGCCTGGCGGCAGCTTTTCTTGTCAGCCCCACCACCATGTGCTAAGGTGGGCCTAGCAGTCCGTCGAAAAAGTCATCCCTGACTTTTTCGACCATCGGTTGGCCAAAACGAGTTTCGGCCAACCTCGCGAATTCCTTGGCTCTTTCAGAGCCGCGGAATTCGGCGGCACGTCCATGTGCCGCACACAGCCCGTTTTTCAACGGGCTGCTAGCAGTCCGTATCCTCATCCGATCCCCTGCCTTGTCAGCATCCCGTTGGCCCAGCTCCACGGCCTGCTGGCGAGCTGCCGTCAACTAGGGAAGATTGCCATGCGAGAACAGGTGCAAAGCGCTCTCGACAAGATCCGCCCCACGCTGCAACGGGACGGCGGCGACGTCGTGCTCCTGGACGTGTCGGACGACGGCGTGGTCACCGTGCAGCTCACCGGCGCTTGCAAAGGGTGCCCCATGTCGCAGATGACGCTGAAAAACGGCATTGAAAAATTTCTTCGCTCAGAGATTCCAGAGATCAAACGCGTAGAGGCGGGCTGAATCCGCAGCCCGTTGCAAACGGGCTGGCAGCGGCGCAGGGACAAGGCGTCGAAGTTGCGCTGTTTGGAAAGATTGTGACTTCTCGCTATTTGTGGTAACCGGTGCCGCGGCGGATGGTCCAGGCGCGGTAGAGCTGCTCCAGAAGCAGCAACCGCGCCATCTCATGGGTGAAGGTGAAGCGCGACAGCGCCAATCGCCAGTCCGCCCGGGCGAGCACCGCCGGGGAAAGCCCCCGGTGTCCGCCGACCACAAAAACGATCTCCCGTCTCCCCTCTTCCTCCCAGGCGCGCAGCCGGTCGGCCAACTCCTCGGAGGTGCAGTCCGCGCCCCGTTCGTCCAACGCCACCACCAGTGCCCGGCGGTCAAGGCGGCGGACGATATCCTCACCCTCCCGCTCCACGGCGCGGCCGTCGTCGAATCCCGACTCGCGGGTAAAGACGAACTCCACGCCACCAAAGGGCCGCAACCGCTTGGCATACTCGGCCATGCCTTCCCGAATCCAAGCAGTACGGGTCTTGCCAGGGCAAACAAGAACGAAACGGAGCATCAAACGAAAAAAGAGAAGAATCAGTCGTGCTCGTAGTCGGCCGCTTCGTGGATTGGCCACAATACGGCGCAAAACTCCTCCCACGAAAGACAGCGGTCAAGGCCAGGGCAGGAGTCGCGGATGGCGGAAAGGTTTGCAGGGTCGGAGAGAATCGACTCGTGGAGGGGCCACTGCCGGCAGCGCCACGGCTTGGCCGGATGCACGGCGCAACCGCTGTTGGTGTAGAAGATGCAGTGGCCGTCAACGATCTGCATCTGCACCGTCTTGCCGGTCACCCGGAGATAACGGCGAAAGACCTCCTCACGCTCCAGGCGGAGAAAACGGATGAGGCGGGAGAGATCGCGCTCGTTGAGCGAGACCGTGGTCTCGCCGTGGCAGCAATGGCCGCATTGCCGACACTGAAAGATGCGGCTTATGTCGTGCATTGGTGGTTCCTTGTGGTGGATAGGTCGTGGGCCACCGCATAGCCGATGGCGCGATACACCAACTTGGCCGCCGCATAGGCGGCGTATTCCAGTCCTGATCTGGGGGCCAGCTCCACGCAGTCGATCCCCACGATGGGGAAACGCGCCGCCACAGCGCGGATAAGGGCCGTTACCTCCCCCCACGCCAGGCCGCCGGGCTCTGGCGTGCCCGTGGCCGGAATCACGGCCGGATCCAGGCCGTCCACGTCGATGGAGAGATACACCGGTCCACTGATGGCGGCGGTGAGTTCATCAAGCCACCCCTCCTGGCCGCGGATGCGCTGCATGGTGTACGGCCGCCAGCCGCGCTCCCGCACCAAGTCCCACTCTTCCCGGGCAATGGAGCGGATACCCACCTGGGTAAAGGGCAGGCCCATGTCGGCCAGCCGGCGCATGACGCAGGCATGACTGTACGGCGAGCCCTCGTAGGTGTCGCGCAGGTCCAGATGGGCGTCCACCTGCAGGACGTGCAGGCGGGAGAAGAAGCGGCGGCAGGCCCGCACCGCGCCTACGGTCACCGTGTGCTCGCCGCCCAGCACCACTGGCAGCCGCCGGTGGCCGGCCAGCAAAGGCAGGCTGAGGATCTCCTCCACCGCCGCCTCTACCGTGGCTACGGCCGCGGCTGGATCGGCTGCAGGAAAGACAAGCGGCTTGCGGGTAATAATACCTACCTTCCAGGTTTCCTGCAACAGCTCGTCGTCGAACAGCTCCAGGGTATCGGAGGCGGCGCAGATCGCCCCAGGCCCGCGGCCGGCGCCCGGCAGCCAGCTCACGGTCATCTCCAGCGGCGCGGGCAGGACGACCACCCGCGCGTCCGCAAGGTTTCTGGCCCGGCCCACCGGCTCCAAGAAGGCGGGAAAGATGGTTGCACCCGCCCGCGCAGCGCCGCCCTCCCCTTCGCCCCCCGCCTTTC
>WFOD01000199.1 GCA_015488275.1 Deltaproteobacteria bacterium | reverse complement strand
GGTCAGCCCCAGTTTGGCGCTGAAATGGCTGACAAAGAGGGAACGCTGGAGGTCGTCGCCGCCAATGGCGCGGATCACCGGCGCCAGTTCCTCGATGATCCGGCGCTTGCCGTCAAGGGAGAGGCCGTGGCGCTCCGCCAGGCTCTCGAACACGAATTCCGGCAACGCCGTCGCCCCTGCGAGCAATTCCTCCAGGGCCTCGGGCCCATGGGCGCGCACAAAGCTGTCCGGATCATGTTCCGGCGGCAGGACCACCACCTTGGCCGCGAGCTTGGCGGCCAGGAAGAGGGGAACGGCCCGCAGGGCGGCCTTGACTCCGGCCGCGTCGCCGTCAAAGAGGAGGACCACCTCGCCGGCGTAGCCCTTCATGGCTCGGACATGGTCGCCGGTGAGGGCGGTGCCCAGGGGGGCCACCACCTCGCGCACCCCCTGGGCGGCCAGGGCCAGGAGATCGAAATTGCCCTCCACCACCAGGCAGCGGCCCGCGCGCCGGATCGCCGCCTTGTTCTGGAAGAGGCCAAAGAGGGTGCGGCCCTTCTTGAAGACCTCGGTCTCCGGGGTGTTGATATACTTGCCGGGCTGATCGTCCAGGGCCCGGCCGCCAAAACCGACATGACGGCCGCTGGGATTGAAGATGGGGAACAGCACCCGGTTGCGGAAGCGATCGTAATAGCCGCCGCGCTCCTTGGCCTTGACCAGACCCGCGGCCTCGAGCTCCGCCACCTGGTATTGCGGCAGGGCCTTGGCAATGAACTCCCATCCCGGCGGCGCAAAGCCAAGCTGGAATTCCTCGATCACCGCCGCCGGGATCCCGCGTTCTTCGAGATAGCGCCGCGCCGGGGCCGCAGCCGGGGCGGTGAGCAGGAAATCATGGTAGACCGCGGCCGCGGCCTCGTTGATGGTGTGCAGACGGTCGCGGCGGGTGGCGGCCTCTTTTTCCCGGGCCGAAAGTCGGCGCTCGGGCAGGGGGATGTGGTAGCGCTCGGCCAGCAGCTTGAGCGCCTCCATGAAGGGAAGGTTGCGCTCGCGCATGACAAAGGAGATGACATCGCCGCCCTCGCCGCAGCCAAAGCAATGGAAGACCTGACGCTCAGGGTTGACGTTGAAGGACGGGGTCTTCTCGTTATGGAACGGGCACAGGCCCTTGAAGGTGGCTCCGGCCTTTTGCAGGCTGACGCTCTCGCCGATGACCTCGACGATATCGGCCGCCTCCTTGACCGCCTGTATGATGGAACCCTCGTCTCCCATTCTCCCCGTGTCCCTGGGCGGCCCCAGCGCCGCCGTCAAAACTCCTTTACCTTTTGCCGCCGACCATCTACCATAAGCGGCCATGCAGACGGCAGCTCATTTTTCGACATTGTGGATCGCGGCCCTGGCCGTGGCCGGCGGCCTGGGCGCCCTGGCGGCGGGCGGCGAGATACTCATTTCCGGCGCGGTACGCCTGGCCGCCCGGCTCGGCATGAGTCCGCTCTTGGTGGGGCTCACGGTGGTGGCCTTCGGCACCTCCCTGCCGGAGCTCTTTGTCAGCTTCGGGGCCATGCTTGCCGGCCACCCCGGGATCATGCTCGGCAATGTGGTGGGCTCCAACATCGCCAATATCGGGCTGGTGCTCGGTTGCGCCGCCCTGATCCGGCCGGTGACGATCCATCCCGGTCGCATGGCGGTGGAATTTTCCGTCCTGACCGCCGCCGGAATTTTGTTGCTGGTTGCCGCCGCCATGGGGAGCTTCCCCCGCCCCCTGGGCCTGGTCT
Source organism: Deltaproteobacteria bacterium (assembly GCA_015488275.1). Taxonomy (GTDB): domain Bacteria; phylum Desulfobacterota; class Desulfobulbia; order Desulfobulbales; family S012-135; genus S012-135. The sequence continues at coordinate 561 of WFOD01000199.1, read as the reverse complement.
TTGTGGCCGCCATCATCGCCTACACCGCCTTTTCCTGCACCCGCAAGCTCCATGCCGCACCTGTCGGCGACAGCGGGACGAACGCCGATACCAACCTTGCCGCCGCCGCAGCGCGGGTGGCCGCAGGGCTCATCGCCATGTGGCTGGGCTCGGAGGCCTTTATCGACGGCGCGGTGGACATCGCCCGCCATTTCGGTCTCTCCGAATTCGTCATCGGCCTGAGTCTGGCGGCGGTGGGGACCTCCCTGCCCGAGCTTGCCTCCAGCGTCTCGGCCGCCCGCCGGGGGGAAGGGGACATCCTCGTCGGCAATATCCTGGGCAGCAACCTCTTCAACCTGCTGCTCGTCCTGGGGCTCACCGGAAGCGTGGTCCCCTTTGCCATCCCGGATGCTGCCCTGAAACGGGATGTCCCCGCCATGCTCGCCTTTGGCCTCGTCCTCGTGCCCATGGCCCGCTTCCGGGGGCGCGTCTCCCGCATGGGCGGTCTGCTGCTCCTCGCCGCCTATGGCGCCTATATCTATCTTCTCGGCGTCTGATTCTCCTTTCGTTCAAACACCCATT
>WFOD01000198.1 GCA_015488275.1 Deltaproteobacteria bacterium | reverse complement strand
GCGCCGCGTGCTGGGAGGCGGTAGTACCGCCTTGCAATGCCTCCCCAGGAGCCGAGGCGTTGATGGGCCATAGGCTTCGGCCGAAGGGAAGATAAACCGGCACTGCCAGGCGTGCCGATGACGCCGCAGATGGGGTGCCCTGTGACCAGATACCCGCCGACATCCCACGTTTTGCCCTGACTTCCCCCGTGCCGGTCTGCGGTCCAACGATTTTTTGCAGCCCCCGCTCCGGCGCGCTCCATTCTGGCCATCACCCATCCGGTTGGCGCCGGAAGAAAAACTCCGCCGTCAACAGACAGCCCACTCCAACGGTGATGGCGCTGTCCGCCAGGTTGAAGGCCGGCCAGTGATAGGGCCCCAGGTAAAAGTCGAGAAAGTCGATCACCGCCCCCACGCGCACCCGGTCGATAAGGTTTCCGAGCGCGCCGCCCGCCACCGCTCCCAAGCCCAGCCGCACGAGCCAGTGGTCGCGCCGGCAGCGCCAAGCCATCCAGCCCAGGACCGCCAACGCCACCACGGCCAGCCCGGCAAACAACAGACGGGCAAAGGCAGGCGGTGCAGAGGCCAAAAGACCAAAGGCGGCACCGGTGTTGGTAAGACGGGTGAGATTGAACAGGCCTGGAATGACCGGCACCACCTCAAAAGGGGCAAACACGGCCACGATCCACAGTTTGGTCGCCTGATCGACCAGGGCCACGGCGACCAGGACGGCGAGCGACAAGATCATCCCAGGCAGCTCCGCACCACCGAAGCGCAGCGTTGACAGATGGTGGGATGCTCGCTGTCCTCGCCCACGCTCTCTGAGCGCGTCCAGCACCGCTCACACTTCTCCCCTGGCGCCGGTTCCACCAATACCCGAACAGTGGTCAACTCTTCACCTTGTGTGCCGCTGGCGAGTTCGTCGGCCAGCACGAGCTGGGAGACAATGGCCACAGAACGCAACAGCTCCCGCCGGGGGGCGAGAAAACCGGCAAGATCGTCATCTTCCGTGGCAAGGGTCACGCGGGCCTCCAGCGAGTGGCCGATCACCTTGTCGCGGCGCGCCATTTCCAACACGCGGGTGATCTCGGCCCGCACGGCCAAAAGCTTCTCCCAGTCAGCCAACAGCTTTTCGTCCAGGTAGCGATCGTTGGCTGGGGGAAAGGCGGCCAGGGCCGCGGCCTCTGGCCTGCCCGCCGCTGCAGGAAGATGCCGCCACGCCTCCTCGGCGGTAAAGCACAAGACCGGGGCCATGAGGCAGAGCAGGCCCTCGACGATCTCGTAGCAGGCCGTCTGGGCCGAACGCCGCTGCCGCGAGGCGGCGGGCGCGGTATAGAGCTGGTCTTTTTGGATATCGAGGTACAACGAACTCAAGGTCACGGTACAAAAGTTGTACACCGCGTGAAAGACGTGATGGAAGTCAAAGGAGTCGTAGGCCCGCGATACCCGCCGCTTGACCTGTTCGTAGCGCGCCAGCGCCCAGCGGTCGATCTCCTCCAGATCGTCGTACGCCAGCCGGTCGGCCGCCGGATCAAAATCGAACAGGTTGCCGAGCAAGAAACGGATCGTGTTGCGGATCTTACGGTAGGCGTCGGCCAGCTGCTCGAGGATGTTGTCCGAGATCTTGATATCGTCCCGATAGTCCTCGCTCGCCACCCAGAGCCGCAAGATATCGGCGCCGTACTTCTTGATCACCTCGGCGGGAGCGACCACGTTGCCTTCACTCTTCGACATCTTGTGTCCACGGCCGTCCACCACAAAGCCGTGGGTGAGCACGTTTTTGTACGGCGGCCGGCCACGGGTGCCCACCGCTGCGATGAGCGAGCTTTGAAACCAGCCCCGGTGCTGATCGCTGCCCTCAAGATAAAGGTCGGCCGGGCTGGCCAGCTCCGAACGCTCCTCGAGCACGGCCGCGTAACTCACGCCAGAGTCGAACCACACGTCGAGGATATCTTCTTCCCGCTCGAACTCTTGGCCGCCACATGCGGGACAGCGCAGGTCCGGACCGGTAAACGTCTCGATGGGGTGCCGGAACCAGGCGTCCGCGCCTTCGGCTGCAAACAGCTCGACGATCCGCTGGTTGACCTCCGGCGTATTGGCCACCGCGCCGCAGGAGCGGCAGAGGATCACGGTAAGGGGCACGCCCCACGCCCGCTGACGCGACAGGCACCAGTCCGGCCGCGACTCCACCATGCCGAGAATGCGGTCGCTGCCCCAGCGCGGCACCCAGCCCACGGTGCGGATCGCCTCAAGGCAACGCCGCCGCAGGTCGTTGGCCTCCATTGAAATGAACCACTGGGCCGTAGCGCGAAAGATGACCGGCTTCTTGCACCGCCAGCAATGAGGATAGCTATGCGTAAGGGAGTCTTGCCGCACCAACAGGCCGGCGGCCGCCAGATCGGCAACGATCCGGCCGTTGGCCTCCTGGATCGGCAGACCGGCGTAAGGGCCGGCCTCGTCGGTAAACACGCCGTCGCCGTCCACGGGCGACAAGATGGGAAGGCCGTAGCGCAGGCCGCTCAAGTAGTCCTCGCGGCCATGACCAGGAGCGGTGTGCACGCAACCGGTGCCGCTCTCCAGGGTCACGTAGTCGGCGGTGATGATGAGGGAGTCCCGTTCCATGAACGGATGACGGCAGTTGCGTCCCGCCAAGCTGCTGGCCGGAAAAAGGGCGATCGGCTCGCCAAGATCGAGCCCCGTCTCAGCGGCGAAGGCCTCCAGGCGGCCGGCGGCGAGAATGAGGATCTCGCCTTCTTGCGTCCGCACGGCTGCGTACTCGAATTCTGGATGCAGGGCCACGGCCAGGTTGGCCGGCAAGGTCCAGGGGGTGGTGGTCCAGATAACGACAAAGGCCGGGTCCTCGCTCCCGGTAAGCTCACGGGCGCCTCCGGCCAGGGGAAACTTGACGTAAATCGACGGCGAGGCGTGACTGAAATACTCCACTTCGGCCTCGGCCAGGGCGGTATGGCAGGAAACGCACCAGTACACCGGCTTATGGGAGCGGACCACGGCGCCTGCTTCAAGAAAGCGCAAGAATTCGCGGGCGATCACCGCCTCGTAGCGCAGGTCGATGGTCCGGTAGGGATGCCGCCAGTCGCCGAGCACGCCCAGGCGCTTGAACTCCTGCCGCTGGATGTCGATCCACTTTTCCGCGTAACGGCGGCAGGCGGCGCGAAAGGCGAGCTTGTCGATCTCGCGCTTTTTCGCGCCCAACTCCGCGTCAACGTTGTGCTCAATGGGCAGGCCGTGGCAGTCCCAGCCGGGAACGTAGGGGCAATGAAAGCCGGCCATGCGGCGGGAACGGAGGATGATATCCTTGAGGACCTTGTTAAAGGCCGTGCCAAGATGGATATGGCCGTTGGCGTACGGCGGTCCGTCGTGCAACACGTAGAGCGGCCGCCCGGCGGTGGCCTCCTGCACCCGCTGGTAGAGGTCATCCTCCTCCCACTGGCGCAGCATCTCTGGCTCCCGCTGAGCAAGGTTGGCCTTCATCTTGAAAGCGGTCTTTGGCAGGTTCAGAGTATCGCGGTAGTTCATCGGCGTATCTCCAGTTGGTGACCGTGGGAGAAAACACAATACCATACCAAGCGTCCGGCAAGATGCAAGCACTTCCTGAGCCGGTCCTGGGCCGTGCGGGCCGCCTTTGACAAGCGGGCCGAAACCTCGTAAGGTTGGCCGAAACTTACGTTTTGGCCAACTGTGGCCGAAAAGGCCTCGGACTTTTTTGGGAGATCAGCAATGCCGAAAATCATCGCTATGGCCGGCAAAGGAGGCACCGGCAAGACCACGCTCACCGCGCTCTTGCTCAAGTACATGCTCGGCCGGGGCCAGACCCCGATCCTTGCCGTGGACGCGGACTCCAACGCCAACCTCAACGAGTTGCTCGCCCTTGAAATACGCCTTACCATTGGCGAGATCCGCAAGGCCCTGAAAGGCGAGATGCCGGCGGGCATGAGCCGGGACCAGTTCATGGAGATGCAGGTCCACCAAGCCCTGATCGAAGAGCAGGGCTACGACCTGCTGGTCATGGGTCAGCCGGACGGCCCTGGATGCTACTGCGCCGCCAACCAACACCTGGCCATGACCATGGACCACCTGGCCGGCAACTACGCCTGGATCGTGGTGGACAACGAAGCGGGCATGGAGCATCTTTCGCGGATGAACCTGCGCGCCATCGACCATCTGCTGGTGGTTTCCGATCCCTCGGCCCGCGGCCTGCTCACGGCCTGCCGTATCGCCGAACTCACCGGCCCCTTGGCCGTAGAGGTCGGCCAGCAACACCTGATCGTCAACCGGGCGCCGCAACCAATACCCGGGGCGTTGCAGGCAAAGATCGAAGAAACAGCAAGCCGCTGCAACCTTGCGCTGGCCGGCGTGCTCCCGGCCAGCGAGGAGTTGGCCGCCTGGGAGCTGTCCGGCCGCTCCTATCTGGAGCTGGCCGACGACCTGCCGGTGGTCCGGGCGGCCTTTGCCGCCTTTGACCGTATCTTAAGCTGATCTGCGCACTATCCCCCGATGTCGCCGTCCGCCCCCGCCAGCCGTCCAAGCCGTGCGGCACACACGGCAAGCTACTATCCCGCCCGGCTGGTCTGGCTCCTCTCCTTCTTGGCCCTCTACACCACGGCGATCATGGTGGTGATCGTCTGGTGGACCCTGGTGGACGTGCGCACCGGCCAGGAGCAGGCGGATCTCCTGCGCCAGGAGCTGCAACAGACCCGCTCCCGCTTCCTCTCCCGCCTGGAGGCGGACAAACGGCGCATCCTCTCCCTGGCGGCTGGCAAGCCGGCGCCCTCCCCTGACAGCGATGTGGACCTGCTCGATCTGGCCCGGCGGTTCGAGGATCTGCTCCCTTCGGGCAGCCGCGACGCGCTGCTCGAACGCCTGCTCACCCAGGTGGGACAACTGGCGGGGCTGGAGACCCGGCTGCGGCAAAGGCATACAGAAGGCGGCGGCGCGTCTGCCGCCTGGCTGCAAGAGATGGCCGGGGAGGCGGCCCGTCTGACGGCCGCGGTCCGCAGCACCAGCGAGCAGTTGGCCAACCGCATCGACGAACGGATTGAGGAGCAGAACCTCTCCGGTGAATCGGCGGTACGGCGGGCCTTGCAGATCATTCTCATTGTCGGCACCGCCACGGCGGTGATCTTTCTCGCCATCTCTTACCGGGTGGTGCAGGAGATCCAGGGCCAGATCCAGGCGATCGAGCAGACCAACATCATGCTCGACGCCCGCACCCGGGCGCTCACCGCCAGCGAGGAGGCCTTGCGCCGTTCAGAAGAACAGTTGCAGACCCTTTCCTCCAACCTGCTCACCGCCCAGGAGCAAGAGCGCCAGCGCATCGCCCGGGAGCTGCACGACGAGTTGGGCCAGGCCATGGCCGCCCTCAAGATGCAGGTAGGGGCGATCGAACGCCACCTCCCGACCACCCCGCCGGAACGCATCCAAAAGGAATGCCAGGAAGTCAGGGAGTTCATCAACGGCATCATTGAAAGCGTGCGCCGGCTCTCCCGCGATCTCAGCCCCGTGGTCATCGACGACCTTGGCCTGGAGGCGGCCATCGACTACCTGGCCAACTCGTTCGCCAAATACCAGCAGATCCCCATCACCCTGGATCTGGACGATCTGGACCCCGCCTTCTCCAAGGAGTCCCAGCGGCTCATCTACCGGATCATGCAAGAAGCGCTGACCAACATCAGCCGGCACGCCGGCGCAAAGCAGATCTATATCGCCGCTGAACGACACGGCGAGACGGTCACCTTTGTCATCCAAGACGACGGCCACGGCTTTGATGTGGAGGCCGTTCTCTCCCGCCGCGGCACCGACCGGGGCATGGGGCTGGCCACAATGGCGGAACGGGTGCGTATCCTCGGCGGCACGATCCAGATCGACAGCACCCCGGGCCAAGGCACCACCGTGGCCTTTACCGTGCCCCTCCACCCGGAGGACGCAGGCGACAAAGAGCGCCGACAAGACGCCGACGCTTGACAAAATCTGGGCGTAACCATAAGGTGGCAGAAAGGAGCCTGCCCTGGCATAACGGGCGGGAAATCCAGAAGAAACAGCAGATAGAGGAAGGGAGGACCATGACCGTGCGGACCATCGTGCTCGCCGACGATCACGCCATCATCCGGCAAGGGCTCAAGAAGATCATCGAGGAAGACGACTCGCTCCGGGTCGTGGGCGAGGTCGGCGACGGCCTTGAGCTGCTCAACCTGCTCAGGGAGACCTGCCCAGACTGCATCATCCTCGACATCTCCATGCCCAACCTGCGGGGCATCGAGGCCATTGCCGAGGCGAAAAAACGGTGTCCAGGGGTCAAGATCCTGCTGCTCACCATGCACAAAAACGAGCAGTACTTCAACTGCGCCATGTCGGCCGGCGCGGACGGTTATCTCTTAAAAGAAGACTCGGACGCCGAACTCCTCGATGCGATCAGCAAGGTCCTTGACGGCGACGTGTACATCTCACCGTACTTCATCAAATTGATGGGCGCCGAGACGATCATCTCGTACAAAAACAAGGACCGGCCCGCCCCCTGTGAGCCGCTCACCAACCGGGAGCGGCAAGTGCTCAAGCTGGTGGCCGAAGGACTCACCAGCCGGGCGATCGCCGAGAAGCTGTCCATCAGCGCCCGCACCGTGGAGCACCACCGGGCGAACCTGATGAAAAAGCTCAACCTGAAAAACGCGGCCGACCTTATCCGCTACGCGATCAGCAAGGGATATGTCACCCCCAACGGCTGACCCTGCTTGCACCGTGCCCCACGCTCTCTCCTCCCTCTCCTGTGTGCTCGCTGTCTGCGGCTTCTCCGGCGCGGGCAAGACCACGCTCATCGAGGCGGTCCTGCCGGCCCTCGTGGGCCGCGGCCTGGCGGTGGCGGTGGTCAAGCACGACGTCCACCGCTTGGAGGTGGACCGGCCGGGCAAGGACTCGGACCGCCTCTTCCGGGCCGGGGCCGACGTCTTTTTGCACGGCGACGAAACCTTTTGCCGGCTGCACGGCAAGGACGCCGCCATCTCCCTGGAAAGAGAACTCTTTCTCCTTGGCCGGCACTACGACCTCATACTCGTTGAGGGCTACAAGCACACCCCCTTGCCCAAGGTGTGGCTCACCGGCGCGGATGACGCGCCGCCGCCCGCCTCGGTGTCGGAGATCCTCGCCATCTTGCCGCGGGACGATCAACGGCCGCCGCGCCTCCTCGAGCTCCTCGATCAGCGCCTGGCGACCGCCCAGCGGCAAACGCCGGTCTGGGGGTGCATCCTGGCCGGCGGCAAAAGCCGCCGCATGGGCCGGCCGAAACACCTCATTCCCCATGCCGACGGCGCCACCTGGATCGAACGGCTCGCCGCCGAGCTTATGCCGCTCGTGGAGGGCGTCGTGGTCTGCGGCGCAGCCTCCCTGCCCGCTTCACTTGCGCATCTTCCTTGTCTGCCCGATCCGCCCGACGCCGCAGGCCCCCTGGCCGGCATCCTGGCCGCCTGCCGCTGGCAGCCTGACGCCTCCTGGCTGGTGACGGCCTGCGATCTCCCGTACTGCCACCGTCAGGCCCTGACCTGGCTCCTCGAACAGCGACGGCCTGGCGTCTGGGGGGTCGTGCCTCGCACCGACCGGCCAGAACCCCTCCTCGCCTGGTACGATTTTCGCGCCGGCCCGCTGTTCGAAGATCTCGGTCGCACCACCGAGCTCCGGCCAAGCCGCATCGCCGAACACCCCCGGATCGGCACCCCGAACGTGCCCTCAGAGCTCATCCCCGCCTGGCGCAACTGCAACACCCCAGCCGACTGGCTGGAAAACCGGGACCAGGGCCCGCAGCCCGCGGCCAGCAATCCGCGTTAACAGTCCGTCGAAAAAGTCATCCCTGTGCCGCACGCAGCCCGTTTTTTCACCGGACTGCTAATCCTCACAGCCGCACCCCTCCGCCTCCATCCGGCACTCGGCGCACAGCAGGTCATCGCCAATGGCCACGAGTTCCAGAGAAGAAAAGAGGCGGCCACAGCCGGTGCACGTCTCAACCGGTCCCCCCTCTTGTCCCTCCCCTTGGCCGCCAGCGCGGCGCCACCACTTGTTGTCTCTGGCGTTTCCCATCCGCAAAAAAAACGCCCATCAACGATCAGCGCCATCGGCTGGCGCCTGCGCGCTGCGGGAAGCGGACAAAAAAGCGTCGGCAAATCCCAAGGCCACGAGGCGATCCCGCGCCGCAAGGGCCGCCTGCGTGTCGTCGTACTCGCCTCCCAACACCATGTAGGGAAACTTTTTGGCAGGATCATACAAACAAAAGGCGGGCAACCCCTCCCGCCGCAGACGGCGGACCACGGCCAGGGCGCGCTCGCGATCGGCCAAGGCGGCAGCGTACACCCGCCGTTTTCGCAAATCAACCGAGGAGCGCAAAAGCCCCTTTGCCTCACCGGCCGCCTGGAGCCCCAGGCTGCTGGCGCGCGGCGCGGCCGCCCGTTTGGGCCGCCACAGCGCAGGATCAAAGGGCGCAACCCTCTGAACCACCAACACCTGCTCCCCGGTGGTCACCAGTTGCGGGGGGGCAAAGGGAGGCTGCTCGCAAATGGCGCGGCATAACGCAGGATCGAGTTCTGAAGGAGCGAGCATGCCAACATATCCGCCGTTGCGCACCGGCGCCGCCACCTCGGGCCGGTTGCCGGCGAACTCAAACAGGACCTCGCCCGCCGTAATGGCGGCAAGGAGCCGTTCGCCGGCCTGTTGGCCGGCCACAGGCAACAGGCGCAGGGCGATTTTTTCAGGCGTGGCGGCAGGTTTGGCAGCAGCGGCCGTCAGCGGCGCTTCGGCGGCCGCTGCAACGGGCAGGCGGTCGCGCAGCCAGCCGCTCTCCACTCCCAACCGCTCTGCCCTGGCCAAGGCCCGGCTGGCCAAGGCCGGTTGGCTGGTCTCCATATACAGCCGGCCGAGATACCAGTACGCTTCTCCCAGGCCGGGATTGCGCTCAAGAGCGGCGAAAAGTTGCTCCAGGGCAAGGTCTGGCCTGTCGGCGGCCAGGAACAAGGCGCCAAGCTCCATCCGGTACAGGGCCTCGTCCGGCGCCAAGGCCACCGCCCGCCGCATGGCGGCCACCGAGTCGTCAAGAAGCCGCAGGTCGTAGTAGGCGAGCGCCAGGTTGCGCTGCACTTCCGGACTCTCCGGCCACCGGCCGGCCGCGGCCAACAGGTGGGCCACCGCCCGCCGCACCCGCCCCTGCTCCAGGGCCGTGGCGGCGCGGGCCAGGGGATCGGCCGCTGGCGACGCGGCCACCCCGGCCGCGCCCTCGCCCACTGCCAGCAAAACGATCAGCGTGGCCAACAGATGGAAAGGCACCGGCCATCGCCTGATATGCCGCCCTCTCTCCCGGCTCATGACGATGGCGCAAGATCGGCGAGGATCCATTCCACGGCCGCCCCCAGGTCTTCGGCCACAAAATCAGGCCGGCAGGGATGGCGCGGCCCGATATACTCGTAGTCTCCCCGGCCGTAGCCCGTGAGCACAAGCACGGTACGGCAGCCGGCCGCAGCGCCGGTGGCCACGTCGGTGTAGCGGTCGCCCACCATGTAGGAGCGGGCAAGATCGAGCCCCAGCTCCCGGGCCGCCCGTTCGAGCAGGCCAGGACGCGGCTTGCGGCAGTCGCACGCCCGGCGATACCGCTCCTCCCTGGCCTCTGGATGGTGGGGACAGACGTAAACCGCATCCACCCGCGCCCCGCCCTCGGCCAGCCGTTGACGCATCTCGGCGTGCACCTGGTCAACCAACGCGGGCGGAAAGTATCCCCGCGCCAGCCCTGACTGGTTGGTCACCACGACGACCGGCATCCCCGCCTGGTTGAGCCGCCGGATCGCCGCCACCACCCCGGGCAGGAGCACGAACCGGGACAGATGGTTGATGTAGCCCATCTGCTCGTTAATCGTCCCGTCACGATCAAGAAAGACCGCAGCCCTGGGCTCAACCATCGTGGTCCCTCTCTTCGCCGCCCTGCCTGCTCTGCCGGGCCGCCTTGCCACTGCCGATATTGCCCAGCAGGGAAGAGAACGCCTCCCCCTCCAAGGTTTCCACCTCGAGCAGCTTTTTCGCCACCCGATGGAGGAGGGATTCGTAAGCCTGGAGGGTCTCCCGGGTGGAGGCCATGCGATCGGCCAGGAT
>WFOD01000197.1 GCA_015488275.1 Deltaproteobacteria bacterium | reverse complement strand
GTTCCCATTCCGAACACGGAAGTTAAGCTCCTCAGCGCCGATGGTACTGCCAGGGAGACTTGGTGGGAGAGTAGGTCGTCGCCGAATCCTCTTCTTGTTCCCCGATTTTCCAAACCCTCTTTGGGCCCCATAACCCCAAAGAGGGTTTTTTCTTGTGCGCCTATTTGGCGTGCAAAAAAATTTTACCTCTGTCTAGGTAATACATTGTGGTATCCATAGAAATTTTGAATTTGTTGCTGGAGGTTCTTTTTTGTAAAAGAAAACGAACCGCTAGCTACACTGCTCCTGCCGTAGCTCGTTGCTGCACTTGTCGGTTTTCCCCTGAAAAGAGTCTGGGGGCCTTGGCTGGAGCAAGAAACCGTTGTTGACATGACCAGACGGGTGGGGTATAACTCGCCTTAACAGGGTGAAATGCCCCACTGAGCGGCAAATCACCCATTTGAGATGGTTGACAGATTTCGAGGTTGCTGCCGCGGGGGGTTCCCTCCCCTTTCCATCTATTCCTCACCCCGTCCCCTATCCCTCGTCGGCAGCACATTTTTTCCCGGCTCTTGTGGCCGGGATTTTTTTTTGCTGCGCCAGGGGGGTTTTTGAGGGGCGCCCCTCAACAAAACAACTAAAAATCCCGCATCCGTAAAGGGGATGCGGGAGCGAGAGAGGAGGCGGAGCTGGTGCGAGAGGAGGAGGCAAGCTCCAGGGATGCAAGAGAGGGAAAGGGGGAAGTGGTTTGTCACGAGGCGGCGTGTTTGGCCAGGTAGCTGGCCACGCCCTCGGCGGTCGGCTGCATCGCCTCTTCCCCTTGCCGCCAGTTGGCCGGACAAACCTCGCCGTGGGCCTCGTGAAACTGCAGGGCATCGATGATCCGCAAGGCCTCTTCAACGTTGCGGCCCAGGGGCAGATCGTTGACGAGTTCGTGCCGGACTACGCCGTCTTTGTCGATGAGGAAGAGGCCGCGGAGGGCGACTTCGCCGTTGAAGAGCACACCGTACGCCCGGCTGACGTCCTTTTTGAGGTCCGCGACAAGGGGAAAGCGGACCTTGCCGATCCCCCCCTGCTCCACCGGCGTGTTGCGCCAGGCGTAGTGGCTGTACTGGGAGTCCACCGACACGCCGATCACCTGGGTGTTGCGCTTGTTGAACTCGTCGATGGCCCGGTCAAAGGCGAGGATCTCGCTCGGGCAGACAAACGTGAAGTCAAGGGGGTAGAAGAAGAGCAGGACATACTTGCCGCGGTAATCGGAGAGCGTGATCTCGCTAAACGAGTCGTCCGGCATGACTGCCGTGGCCTTGAAGTCCGGTGCCTGTTTGGTGACCAGGGTGCACATGATAAATCCTCCATTCTGTAATTTATAGTGTTTGGCTCACTTTTAGGATAGATTACTATCTAGGATAAAATCTGTCAACATTCTTTTGCAAAAAAAAATGGCTCCTGGGGAGAGCCATTTTGGGGCAACAGGGGGACGGTGGATTCAGTTGCGGCCGGCGAGCAGTTCCTCCACCGTGGCCACCACCCGTTCGGCGGTAATGCCAAAGTGTTCGAAAAGGACTGGCCCAGGCGCTGACTCGCCGAAACGGTCAAGGCCGATGACCGCCCCTTGATCGCCCGCATACTTGTGCCAGAGGGCGGTGGAGCCGGCCTCGACCACCACCCGGCAGCGAACCGCAGGCGGCAGCACGGCGTCGCGGTATGCTTGCGCTTGCCCTTCAAAGACATCCACCGAGGGGAGGGAGACCACCCGTACGGCCCGGCCGCGCCGAGCGAGTTCTGTTGCCGCGGACACGGCCAAGGCGACCTCTGATCCTGTGGCGATGATGATCGCCTCGGGATCGCCTTCGCAGTCGCGCAGCACATAGCCGCCCCGTTCGATGTCAGTCAAGTTAGAGCGTTCCTGGTGGGGAAGGGTTTGGCGCGAAAAGAGCAAGCATGTTGGCCCCTCGGTCCGTTCAATGGCGCATTTCCAAGCCACGGCCGACTCCACCGCGTCGCATGGCCGCCAAACCGACATGTTGGGGATAAGGCGCAGGGTGGCGGCCTGCTCCACGGCTTGGTGGGTGGGCCCGTCTTCCCCCAGGCCAATGGAGTCGTGGGTGAAGACGAAAATCGAGCGGATCTTCATCAGGGCCGCCATGCGCAGGGCGTTGCGGGCGTATTCGCTGAAGATGAGAAAGGTGGCGGTGTAGGGAATAAAACCGCCGTGCAGGGACAGGCCGTTGGCAATGGCCGCCATGCCGAACTCGCGGACGCCAAAGTAGATGTAGTTGCCGTCGCCGTTCTCCCGCGACACCGGGCGGCTGCCCGACCAGATGGTCAGGTTGGAGCCGGCGAGGTCGGCCGAGCCGCCAATCAACTCGGGCAGGAGCGGGCCATAGCCTTCGAGCGCTTTTTGCGACGCCTTGCGGCTGGCGATGCTCGGTCCTTCGGCAGCCACCGCTTCGATAAACGCTTGGGCCCTGGCCGCGAAATCGTCCGGCAGTTCGCCGGCCAGTCGCCGTTCCAGCTCCGCCGCCTCGGCAGGGTACTGTTGCCGGTAGTCCCGCATGAGCTGCCGCCACTGCGCTTCCCAGGCCGCGCCGCGTTCACGGGCGTCCCACTGGGCGTAGATCTCCTGCGGGATTTCAAAGGGGGGATGGGGCCAGCCAAGGGTTTGCCGGGCGAGCGCGATCTCCTCTTCGCCGAGCGGCGCTCCGTGGCACGTTTCCTTTCCCTGCTTGTTGGGCGAGCCGTAACCGATGATGGTTTTGCAGCAGATGAGCGACGGCCGCTGGTCTTCCGCCCGCGCCGCTGCAATGGCGGCGGCCACGGCCGCTGGATCATGGCCGTCAACGTTGCGGATCACCTGCCAGCCATAGGCCTCGAACCGTTGAGGCGTGTCGTCGGTGAACCAGCCGTGCACCTCGCCGTCGATGGAGATGTTGTTGTCGTCGTACAGAGCGATGAGTTTGCTCAGTCCCAAGGTGCCGGCGAGCGAGCAGGCCTCGTGGGAGACGCCTTCCATCATGCAGCCGTCGCCGAGAAAGACGTAGGTGTAGTGGTCGATGACCGGAAAACCCGGCCGGTTGAAGCGGGCGGCGAGCACCTTTTCGGCAATGGCCATGCCCACGGCGTTGGCGATTCCCTGCCCCAGCGGACCAGTGGTGGTCTCCACGCCAGGGGTGTAACCGTATTCAGGATGGCCGGGAGTCTTGGAGTGGAGCTGCCGGAACTGTTTGATGTCCTCGATGGACAGATCGTAGCCAGATAGGTGGAGCAGGGCGTAAAGGAGCATGGAGCCGTGGCCGTTGGAGAGCACAAAACGGTCGCGGTTCGGCCAGGCTGGGTTGGCGGGGTTGTGACGCAGATAGTCGTTCCACAGCACCTCGGCGATGTCGGCCATCCCCAGGGGCATTCCCGGGTGCCCGGAGTTGGCCCGCTGGATGGCGTCCATCGCAAGGGCGCGGATGGCGTTGGCAAGATCGGTACGGGTCGGCATGGAAGGTGTCCTTTTCGTGTTGTGGTTCGTTGGATGTTGCTGGCCTGTGCTCATGGTAAGCAAGTAAGACGCCGTTCAGCGCTGGGCGGGGGCGGTTTGCCGTTGCGCCTCGCTGGCGGTTTCAAGAAGGCGCAGGGCGATTTCGTCCGCCAGATCGGCGCAGAGGCGGGCGAGTGCCTGGCGCCTGGAGGAGCGGGTCTGGAGCGCATCCCCGGCAACCGGATAGATCTCGTCGATCTCGAGCCGGTCGAGACGCCACAACGGCTGGCCAGCGGCCGTCAGAAGCGCGGCCTTCACGGCGAGACGGTAACGCACCTGGCGCGCCTGGTCGTGGGTGTCGTAGGCCACTGGCTGGCGTTGCATGGCGAGGATCTGGCCGGTAAGACGCAAAGGAGACGTGGCGGTTGCCGTATCGTTGGCCTGAGATCCTGCCGCGAGGCGGACGCCTGCGCTTTGTTGCAGGCGGTGGATGAGCGCCTCGCGCAACATGGAAGCGAGCCCCAACTCGCCACTGCGGTTTTCCCACAGGGGAACCGCGAGGGAAAGCGGGCCCTGATCCGCTGCCAGTTGCGGCATGGCCGCTGGCCGGTAGCCGCAGCCAGCGAGGAGGATAGCCCCCATGACCGCCAGTAACAGCAAGGAAAAACGCCAGGGTTCGCAAGTTGGGGTCACGGCCGTCGTCCTGGAGTTGCCGTTAGCTGACCACCACGTTGACCAGCTTGCCGGGCACGACGATCACCTTGCGCACCGTCTTGCCGGCGGTGAATTTTTGGATCTTGTCGTCGGCCAGCGCCATCCGCTCCACTTCCTGGGCGCTCGTATCAGGCGATATCTGGATACGGCTGCGCAGTTTGCCGTTCACCTGCACGACAATGGTGAGCTCCTCTTCCCTGGCCGCCTCGGGATCAAAGGCGGGCCAGGACGCCTCGGCGATCAAGGTGGTATGTCCCAGGGCCTGCCATAGCTCCTCGCACAGATGGGGCGTCATGGGCGCAAGGAGCAGAAGGATCGCCTCGACCGCCTCGCGCAGCACCGCCGCGCTGGGTGGAGTGTCGCTGGCCGCAAGACCGGTCATGGTGTTGCACAGCTCCATCACCGCGCTGATCGCGGTGTTGAAGTGGAAGTCCGCTTCCATATCCGCAGTGACCTTGCGGATCGTTTGGTGCAGCTTGCGGCGGAGCTGGCGGTCGGCGGCGGTCAGCCGTTCGGGTAGGCTGCGGGCTGCGGCCAGGCGATCTTGTTGTTCGGTGACAAAGGTGTAGAGGCGGGCAAGAAAGCGATGGGCGCCGGCGACCCCCTCATTGTTCCACTCCAGGTCCCGTTCCGGCGGCGCGGCGAAAAGGGAGAAGAGGCGCACCGTATCGGCGCCGTACCGTTGGACCATCTCGTCCGGATCCACCACGTTGCCCTTGGACTTGGACATCTTGGCCCCATCCTTGAGCACCATGCCCTGGGTGAGCAGGTTGGTGAACGGCTCGTCAATGGACAGCAGGCCGAGATCGCGCAGAACCTTGGTGAAGAAGCGGGCGTACAGCAGGTGGAGGATGGCGTGCTCCACCCCGCCGATATACTGGTCTACCGGCAGCCAGTAGGCGGCCTCCTCGGGATTGACCGGCCCTTGATCGTAGGCCGGATCCGTGTAGCGGGCGAAGTACCAGGAGGACTCGACAAACGTATCCATCGTGTCGGTCTCCCGCCGGGCCGCCGCGCCGCAGCGGGGACAAACCGTTTGGTAGAAGGCCTTCAGGCTATGGAGCGGCGACTTGCCGCTCGGGTCCATCTGGACATCAGTGGGCAGGCGCACGGGCAAGTCTTCTTCCGGCACCCCCACAGCGCCGCAGTTGGGACAGTGGACAATGGGAATCGGCGCGCCCCAGTAGCGCTGGCGGGATATCCCCCAGTCGCGTAGGCGGTAGGTCACTTGCGCCCGGCCAAAGCCTTGTTCTTCAGCGTAGCGGGTGATCGCCTTTTTCGCTTCCTCTGACGCCATGCCGGAAAAGGCGCCAGAATCGACCAGCACGCCCGGCCCCTCGTACGCTTCGGTCATCGCGGCTGGTTCGAGCCGCCCCTCCGCCGGCTGGATCACCACCTTGACCGGCAGATCGTAGGCGCGGGCGAACTCGAAGTCGCGCTGGTCATGGGCCGGAACGGCCATCACCGCGCCGGTGCCGTATTCCATGAGCACGAAATTGGCGGCAAAGATCGGCAGGCGGTCGCCGGTAAAGGGGTTGATGGCGAAAAGGCCGGAGAACACCCCCCGTTTGGGAAGTTCTTCTTCTGGCTTGGCGCGCTGCCGTTCGTCGCGGGTTTCGGCCGCGAAACGGCGTACTTCGTCGAGCCGCTCCGCTGGCGCACGATCAAGGATCGGATGTTCCGGCGCCACGGACATAAAGGTGGCGCCGAAGATAGTGTCCGGCCGGGTGGTGAAGATGGTGAGCGGCTCGTCGCTTCCCTCCACCGCAAAGCGGATTTCAGCGCCAACGCTCTTGCCGATCCAGTTGCGCTGCATGGTGAGCACCTTTTCCGGCCAGCCTTTGAGTCGGTCGCATCCTGCGAGCAGCTCTTCGACATAGGCGGTGATGCGGAAGAACCACCCGTTCATCTTCCGCGCCACCACAGGCCGGTCGCACCGCCAACACGTCCCTTCGATCACCTGTTCGTTGGCGAGAACGGTCTGGCATTTCTCGCACCAGTTGACCGTGGTCTCCTTTTGGTAGACCAGCCCCTTTTCGAACATCCGCAAAAAGACGAGCTGCTCCCAGCGGTAGTAGTCTGGATCACAGGTGGCCAGCTCCCGCCGCCAGTCGTAGCTAAAACCAAGGCGTTGGAGCTGGCGTTTCATGTAGGCGATGTTGTCGTAGGTCCAGGCGGCCGGATGGGTGGAGTGCTTGATCGCCGCGTTCTCGGCCGGCAGGCCAAAGGCGTCCCAGCCCATTGGATGGAGCACGTTGTAGCCCCGCATCCGCTTGTAGCGGGCCATCACGTCGCCAATGGTGTAGTTGCGTACGTGCCCCATGTGGATCCGGCCCGAGGGGTAGGGGAACATCTCCAACAGATAGTACTTGGGGCGGTCAGCTTGGGCCACGGCGCGAAAGCAGTCGGCTTGCCGCCATCGTTCTTGCCATTTCCGCTCAATGGTCTCGACGTCGTACAGTGGTGCCATAGGCTTATCCTCGCCGCCCGCAGGCGGAGATGGGGTTGATGCTGGGACGGTGTGTCCGGTTTCCCCGGCGTATGCGCCTCAGGGGGAGGGTCACACTGCGGCCTCCGACTGGAGGGCGGGGTTTTCGAACCGGGTGTAGCGGTCGAGAAAGGTGAGGAGCACCGTGCCCACTGGGCCGTTACGCTGCTTACCGATGATAAGTTCGGCGATGCCCTTGTTGGGGTTGTCCTCCGCCTTGTTGTATACCTCGTCCCGGTAGATGAACAGGATAACGTCTGCATCCTGCTCAATGGCCCCGGACTCGCGCAGGTCGGCCAGCTGTGGCCGCTTGTTGGGGCGGTGCTCCAAGGTACGGTTGAGCTGGGAGAGGGCGAGCACCGGGATGTTGATCTCTTTGGCCATTGCCTTCAACGACCGGGAGATGTCGCTGATCTCTTGTTCGCGGCTCTGGGCGTTGCCCCGGCCGCGCATGAGCTGGAGATAATCGACCACCACCAGGCCGATATCGTATTCGGTTTTCAGGCGGCGGGCCTTGGCCCGCATTTCGGTGACAGTCATGGCCGGCGTATCATCGATATAGATCGGCGCTTCAGAGAGCACGCCGGCCGCCCGGGTGAGCTTGGGCCAGTCCTGCTCCTTGAGAAAACCGGTGCGCAGCCGCGAGGAGGAGACCCGGCTCTCGGCGCATAACAGGCGCATGCCAAGTTGCTCTTTGGCCATTTCCAGGCTGAAGATGGCCACGGGCACCTTGTGCTCGATGGCCGCGTATTGGGCGATGTTCAGCGCCAGCGCGGTCTTGCCCATACTGGGCCGGGCCGCCAGGATGATGAGATCGGCCGGTTGGAGACCGGCGGTCATCTTGTCCAGCTCGTAATAGCCGGTGGGAATGCCTGTGATGTGTTCTTTGCGCTCGTAGAGCTGGGTGACGGCGGCAAAGTTTTGCTTGATGATGGCGTGCAAGGGCGCCACCGCCTGATCGGTCTTGCGGCGGGCGATGTCAAAGATCTTCTCTTCGGTCTCTTCGATCAACGCATCGATGTCGTCCTGCTCTTCGTAACACCGGGCCGCGATTTCCGTGGTCGTGCTGATGAGCTGCCGGAGCAGGGCCTTGCGGCGGACGATCTGCGCGTAATAGACGACGTTGGCCGACAGCGGGACGATATCGGTGAGCGAGGCGAGGTAGGCCGGGCCGCCCACCGCGTCGAGCTTGTTCCAGTCCCGCAGGATGTCGGTGAGGGTGATGAGGTCAAGGGGCTCGTTTTTCTCGAACAGGGCGACCAGGGCGGCGTAGATCGTCTTGTGCGCGTCGCGGTAGAAATCCTGGTCCGTGAGGATATCGAGCACCTTGGCCAGGGCCCCTTCCTTGAGCAGGATCGAACCCAGAACGCACTGCTCGGCCTCCAGGTTTTGCGGCGGTAGTCGATGGGCAACGCTCTGCTGTTCCATAGGGCCGCAGGACCTCCCGCTGTTGGTGTTGCGCCGCCCTTCCGGCGGCAGCGTCCCAAACGTTTTCGGCCGGTGGGGCCTCGATCGCTTCTTGCGCCCGTTGCGCGCAATGGCGTAACAGCCCGTTGAAAAACGGGCTGTGCGCGGCACAGGGGAGGTGCCGCCGAAAGGAAGAAAGAAAGGCGCAGCCGCCGGGCCGATGGGAGGAACGTTTTTCCGGCTGCCGGCCCGGCCGCTATTCCGCGGCCAGCGGCTCTACCTTGACCTTCAAGGTGGCGGTCTGCTGATACCCGGTCTTGACCGTCACTTCCTTTTCGCCGAGGGTCTTGATCGGCTCGTCCAGCAG
>WFOD01000196.1 GCA_015488275.1 Deltaproteobacteria bacterium | reverse complement strand
CCGTAGACGAAGTCCACGCTCTGGAAATAGGGGCAGATGCGGCCGGCCTTGAAACCGTAGGCCGACTTGACCATGGGGCAGATGTTCCGGGGCAGGACCTTTTCCGCGTCCGGGATCGAGCCGGGCGAGCCGCCGCAGAGCCCCACGCAGACCCCCCCGGCCGCCACCACGATCTCCTCGGGCACATAGACGCAGAAGGTGCCCACCACCGGCTTGCCGCTCTTTTTCACCTCCAGCATCTCCCGGATACGGTTGCCGAAGATCTCGGAGATCATCCCGTTGAAATAATCCATCCTCTCCGGCCGGTCCTTCTGGGCCAGGTACACCTTGCCGTAGACCTCGCCCAGCATCTGCCGGGCCTTCTCGAAACGGGCCACGTCCATGTCGAGTTCGGCCCACATCTCGGGGTAGGCCTTGACCTCAAAATTTTCCGCTGTAGTCATATCGTTCCTCCTTTGAAGGTCTCACCCCGTCAAATATTGATCACCTGGTCGGCCACCTGTAATGAGGTGACGATATCCAGCATGTTGGTGGTCTCGCCGACCTGTTTCTTTTCCAGCAAATTGAAATGGTTCAGGCAGGTGCCGCAGACCAGGATCGAGACCCCGGCCGCGGCAAGCTCCTGGAAGACGGGGAGGGCGTCAGCCTCCTGCACGGCAAGCTTGACCCCGCTGTTGACCATGACGATCCGCCAGAGCTCCGGCCCCATCTCTTTCAAGGTCTTGAGGAAGTTGAGCATGAGCCCGGCGCCGAGGGTGTCGTCGCCATGGCCGATGCGGTCACTGGTGAGCATCACCAGGATCTTCTTGCCGGGGCCCGGAACCGCGGCCAGTTCCGCCTCCCCCATCACCTCACACGTCCCGCCGCCTTTACGGCCGGTCACCAGGAAATCCGCGCCCAGCTCCCCGCTTTCAACCTGGTAGCCCTGGTGGGCGAGAAAGCGGCTGACGTTCTCACGCGCCGCTTCGTTATCGACAATGACCGCAATCAACGTGGGTTGCTCCCCGGCCAGGATCTCCCTGACCTGCATGACCGGCGCCGGACAGGCCATGCCCCGGCAGTCGAGTTCACGTTTCATCCTCTGTTCCTCCTTTATTGCACAATGATCTTCTCCCGGGGCTCCGCGGTCACTTCGCCGATGATGGCCGCCGCTGCCACTTCCCGCCTGCGCAGAGCGGTGACCAGTGTTTCAGCCTCTTCCCTTGCGGCCGCGATGAGGAGGCCGCCCGAGGTCTGGGGATCGAAACAGAGGTCCCGGACCGCCTGGTCCACCGAATCGGCAAATTCAACAAAGCTTCCGCAAAACTTATGGCAGCGTTCTTCTCCACCAGGAAAACCTTGAAATCGAGGGCCGAGAGGTCGAGGGCCGCCTGGACGCCGGCGACACCGCCGCCCACCACCATGACGGCGCTGGCTCCATCGTGGCTGCTGGAACCGTGGGAATTCATGAGGGCTTCCTCCTGTGAGGGTTCGGATGCCTCCCGCGGCCGGCGGCGCGGGCGGGGCGCATCCTCGCCCCCTGGCGAAGCCCAGCTTAAGGCGAGGGACGCGAGAGGGAG
Source organism: Deltaproteobacteria bacterium (assembly GCA_015488275.1). Taxonomy (GTDB): domain Bacteria; phylum Desulfobacterota; class Desulfobulbia; order Desulfobulbales; family S012-135; genus S012-135. The sequence goes on along the minus strand of WFOD01000196.1, from coordinate 4,611 downwards.
GAACACCACTGCGCCGCGGCAAGGAGCGCCGCCCGTACCGGGCGGCTCGCCAGACGCGGGGTTCAGTATGACGGAAAGAGACGATGGTACATGTTTGTTTGCCGCTGGAGAGCCCCAGGATAGATGTCGAACGTCCGAATGATGACAAAAGAGGTCTTACCGGTCAAATCGATAATCTCGATTCGTCCGGCCCGCGCCATGGGAAAGGGTAATGTTCAGGGGGGCGTCACCACCGGAAAAAAGGTTCAGGCGATTCCCGTCCAGCTTCTCCTCGTGGTGTGCTGAAAAGGTGCCACCAGGGATCCTCGCCGGGCAGCACTCCGTCGTATGCTGAGCCAAGGCAGTGGACCATTCATGACGGCAACGACCCTGTGGGAGCCTGCTCGGTACTGGACGGCCCTCCTCCTGGGGGTTGGCGGCTTTCCTGGAGTGGGCTGTCGCTGGCCGCCGTGTTCTGGCAGGCCGAGGGCTGATGATTGGGCGGGGATGCCAGCCGAACCGTGGAGGGCGCCGCAGCCGCGGAGTGGGCGTTGCGGTCGGATGGCCGCCTGGCCGGTGGTCGGGGTTTTGCTCGACCATGCACGGCCCTATTTTCGCAAGACCTTACGAACCGCCTTGGAGCAGGTCGAGGACGTTGGCGGTAATGGCGTTGGCCTGCGCCAAGGCAAAGGCGCCCGATTGGACCAGCACCTGGTAGCGGGCATAGGTGGCGGTCTCGTCGGCAAAGTCGATGTCCATCATCCGGGAATAGGCGTTTTCCAGGTTGAGTTTGGAGGTGGAGAGGTTGGTCACCGCTGAGGAAAATTGATTTTCAATGGCGCCGGCGTTGGAGCGCAGGGCGCTGATGGCGTCAACCGCCGCCTCGGCGATGGCGATGGCGTTCTGGGCGTCTTCAGCGGTGAGCACCGACAAGTCAGAGAGGGTGAGGCCGGTCTCGTCCGAGAGGGCCACCGAGGCGGCGCCTCCCGCATTGGCGGCCAGCACGCTTCCTGAGGCGAGAATCGAGCCGCTTTCTGCGGTCATGGCGTAGGTCAGGGTGTTACTGCCCGACGTGGTGACATCGCTTGAGAGAGTAGTGCCGGCTGATATCGGCCCGCTTGTGGTGTTGATGTCGTTGGTCACATACGTATTGGCGGCGAGTACGGTCCCAGAGGCGAGAATCGAGTCTGCGGCCAGGGAGAGGTCGCCGGCCAAGGTGTGGGCGCCGTTTAAGGTTACGTCGCCACCCAGCGTGGAGCCGGCGGCCAGTTCCGAGGTGCTGGCGAGCACGGATCCGGATTTCAAGGTCATGGACTGGGTGAGGGTGACGTGCGCCGCCAGGGTGGCGCTGCCGCCAATGGTGGAGCCTGCGGCGATACTGGTCGAGCCGTCCACATCGGCGATGGTCGAGTTGGCCTTGAGGGTCATGTCTTGGGAGAGGGTCATCTCGCCCGAGATGGTGATATCTACTCCGATGTACGAACTGGCGGTGAAGGATGAACCTGTCAAGAAAATGGAGCCGTTCAGGGCGAGCATGTCGTTGGAAAGGGTCTGGTCACCGCTCAAGGTGGCGCTGGTGCTCAGGGTGGTGCCAGCGCTGATCGGGCCGCTCGTGGTGTTGATGTCGTTGGTCAGATAGGTGCCGGCGGCGAGCACCGAGCCAGATGTGAGGGTGGAGCCGGCCTTGAGGAGCGAGTTGGCCGTGGTGGTCACGTCGCTGCCCAGGCCGGCGGTGCCGCCGAGCACCGAACTTTTTTCAATAATCGAGCTGCTGGCCAGGACCGTGCCTGCCTGGAGGGTCGAATCCGAGGTGGTGGCGATGTTCCCGTTCAAGTCGGCGCCAGTGATGGTGGCGCCCGCGGTCCAGCCAGCGGCAAGGGTTGAGGTGGAGCCGATGATCGATCCTGTGGCCAGGGTCGAGTCGATGGTGGAGGTCATCGTGCCGGTGAAATCCAGGTTGGTGGTGAAGTTCACCGCCTGCCCCGACGACTCGTCGGTCATGGAAAGGTCGTAGCTTCCCTGCTGGTAGATACGCACGTAGCCAAAGGTGGACATGGAGCTGGCGTCGCTGGCCGTGAGGGCCGAGCCGATGCCGGACACCTGGATCGGCCGGCCATCGTTGGATACCAGCTTGAGTTGGCCGGAGCTGGTGGTCGAGGCGGTGATCCCGTGGCTCGAGGTCTTGGTGTTGATCGCCGTGACCAAAGCGCTGTCCGCGTCGTTGGCCACCGTGGTCACCGCGCCGATGGTCACGCCGTTGATCGCAAAGTCGCTGCTCGTCGCTCCCGCCTGCACGGGGTCCGAACTAGTGGACTCCACCACGGCCACCGCAGAGATGAGCGTCTGGTCCGTGTACTGGTTGATGAGATCAGCCACTTCGGCCAGGGAGTCGTCGGCCGAGTTGTTGTACTCCACGGTCACCGACTGCAAGGAAAGCTCCTCGCCGGTGGGAGAGGAGAAGGTGAGCTGCACCGTGCCGCCAGTGGTGTTGGTGATCTCCAGCTTGGCGGTGCGCAGATGGCCGGATTTTTGGCTCTCCGCCGAGTCGAGAAACACGGGGATCGTCTCGCCGGCCGTGGCCCCCACCTGGAAACGCATTCCGGAAAACACGCCGGTAAGGAGCTGTTTGTCGTTGTAGCGGGTGCTCTTGACCAGTTGGTCGAGCTCGGCGATCAGCTTGTCGATGTCTTCCTGGATGGTCCGCCGGCTGGATGAGGTCTGGGTGGATTCCGCCGCCTGGATCGCCTTGGTCTTGATCGAGTTGAGAATATCCACCGCCTCGGACAGGGCGCCGTCCACCACTTCCATGATCGAGATGCCGTCGTTGGCGTTACGGATCGCCTGGCCCAGGGCCTTGGCCTGGGAATCGATACGGGAGGCGACGAAGAGTGTGGCCGGGTCGTCCGCGGCCCGGTTGATCCGCAGGCCGGACGACAACCGTTCGATGGTCTGCGAGAGGGCGGTGGTGTTGCGGGAGTAGTGATTGAGGGCGAGGGCAGACGTGGTGTTGGTGGAGATGGAAAGGGGCATGGGTTCACCTCCTTGTCCCTGGAGTTATGCAGCGATCCCTGCTGCCGCCGGCCCTCTTCCGGACCGGAAACCCATACCCCGATTGTATAGGGAAAAAAATGCGAAAGGCAAGAAAAAGTATTCAAGTTCCTCTGCGTCTGTGCCGATATATACAAATTTTTGCGTCGTTCGGCGAAAAGGCGTTGGCAAGGGGCATAGCAGCCCGTTGAAAAACGGGCTGTGCGGCACAGGGATGTGCCGCCGAATTCCGTCGGCTCTGAAAGAGCCAAGGAATTCGTGAGGTTGGCCGGAACTCGGTTCTGGCCAGCCGTGGTCGAAAAAGCCAGGGAAGGCTTTTTCGACAGACTGATAGGGCGCGCCGCTGGCCGGAAACGGAAGTGAGGAGAGAGAACAGTGCAGGAAGCGGAGCTTTTGCTGTTCGCGGGCGCATGAATATGCACGTCTTGGCGAACATGCTTGGAGAACGGGAAGGGAGCGCTGGTAGGTGTGGAAGGTACTTATGCATTGTCGTCGATGGAAAGCTATGTTATTGTGTTGGCGTTGCTGTGGCTGCAAGAGCTGCATTGAAGCGATGCTGTCTTTTTGTCCTGCGCCGCCTTGCGCCCGCAGAGCAAATTCGTTGGTCGCCGCGATGCTGCAAGGAAAGCTCTATGCGGCTCCAGGCGATGATGGGTCTTCATGGGGCGAGCCGTTCCTGGGGGGAAACGGTTCGGCAGGGGGCGCTGTATGGGGGAAGAGAAGAAAAAAGGGAGGAGGAGGTGCGATGCGGATCGTGGCGTGTGTTGTCTTGGGATTGGCCGCAGTGGTCATGAGCGCCGGACAGGCGGCGGGCGACCCTTACGTCAGCCCTGATGGGCGGGTGGATGTTGAACTGGCGCCGGCGTGGTTTTCCGCTGTTTCCGACAAGTGGTACCTGTTGGATCACGACGCTGGCGGCAACCTCCAGCCCCGTTTGCTGGTGAAATCCGAGCACGGCTACGCCGGCCATTATCCCACCCATCTTGAGGATGGCGACAAGGACGGTAACAAGGACGATGTGGAGTGGCTGGACAAAGACGCCCTTCGCGCCTACCCGGTGGGCAGTTTTTTGGCCTACGTGCCTGACGACCACGGATGGATCGAGTACAGTGCCCGTCTCGAACCAGCCGGTGTGTGGCGGATCGGTCTGGATGTGCGTAACTTTGTGTGGAATCCGGCCTATGGCGTGCCTTGGGGGTACGAGTTTGAGATCGATTACCTGGACGGTGAGGAGGATGAGGATTCCTTTGAAGGCCGGCTGAGGATCGCGGGAGACGACCACGAGTCCCGCTACGCCTATTTCGAGTTGGAGCTGGCCACCGCTGCCGTGGTCAGCGTGGAGTTCCGCTGGCTCAACGATTTTTATTCTCCCAGTGGGAAAAAGGACGCCAACCTGCGTATCGACCGCGTGTTCTTCGACTGCATTGCCCCTGCCGGCGCTGTGCCGGTTCCTGAGCCGCCCACCGCTTTTCTCTTGGGGAGTGGGGTGGTGGCCTTGGCCGTGATGTGGCGTGGGGCGGGCCGGCGGCGGACCGCCTGACAAGGGGCCTTACCGGAGCTTTTGCCGGGCGAGATTTTGTTCGG
>WFOD01000195.1 GCA_015488275.1 Deltaproteobacteria bacterium | reverse complement strand
CTGGAGTTCGAGCTGGCGCAGGTGGAGAAGCACTCCCTCCAGCTCGCCGTTTTCCCGTACCAGCCAGGTCTGGCTCCCTTCGCCGCCCCGCGCGCCTTTGATCACCAGGGGAAAGGTGAGGCGGGCGGGAGGAGAGCCCATTTCCGGGTGGTCGCCCACCAGGGACTCCACCCGGGGAAAGACGGTGGTCTCAGGATGGTCCGCGCCGGCAGCCCAGAAGAGCAGGGTGTCGCCCACCTTGCCTTGCCCCTGGAACCGGGCGTCGTAATTGGGAAAGACACTGGGAACGAGGCGCCGGCAGAACCAGTACAGTTCGGGATCCACGGTGGACGACACCACCACTCCCCGGGCCGCGGCGAGAGCGGCGCGGATCTCGCCGTCGATCCGCCGCCGCTCCCAAAAAAAACGGTCGGCCGGGACTGAAGGATGGAATGAGACGATCATCTGCGACGGCCCGCCCAGCTTGGTCAAAACTCCTCAAACTCCCCGTCGTCGTCAAAGGGGATCATCTTGGCCGCTTCTTCCTTCTTGCCGCCAGGGGCCTGTGTCGTTGGCGCTGGCTTCTCCGCCTTGGCGTCCTCCTTGGCTGGCAGGGCCTTCTGGCCGGCCGCCGGCCGCGCAGGCGCGGTGCGTCCGGGCGCGGGTTTGGCCGGCTGGGAGGAAGGGGCGGCCGTTGCCCGCTCCTTGCCTTCCACCAATCTTTCGAGCGCGATGAGCGACTGGCGCATGGCCTGCACCTGGGCGTCGAGCTCTTCTGCCGCCGAGGCCGACTGCTCGGCATTGGCCGCTGTGGCCTGGATCGCCTGATCCATCTCGGAAACCGCCTGGTTGACCTGCTCGATTCCTTGGGCCTGCTCGTTGGAAGCGGCGGCGATTTCGCGGATGAGCTCGCTGATCTGGCCGGTGTGATGGGTCACCTCTTCAAAGGCGGCGGATGTGCGGTTGACCAGCTCAGAGCCCCGACCCACCTTGTTCACCGTCTCGTCGATCAGGGTGGCGGTGTTTTTGGCCGCCTCGGCCGCCCGCATGGCGAGCGACCGGACTTCGTCGGCCACCACGGCGAAGCCGGCGCCCGCCTCGCCGGCCCGGGCCGCCTCCACTGCGGCGTTGAGGGCCAAGAGATTGGTCTGGAAGGCGATCTCGTCGATGGTCTTGACGATCTTCGATGTCTCCTCGCTCGCCTTGGTGATCTCGGTCATCGACACGGTGAGTTCCTGCATGGAGCCGGCGGCCTCGGCCACCACCGACTCGGCCTTTTGCATCAACTGTTGGGCCTGGGCCGCGTTGTCGTTGTTTTGCTTGGTCATGGAGGCCATTTCCTCCATCGAGGCCGAGGTCTCCTCCAGGGCGGCCGCCTGACTCGTGGCGCCGTCGGCCAGTTCCTGGGCGCCGGCCGCCACCTGCCGCGAGGCCGCCGCCACTTGGGCGGCGCCGTCGCCTATATCGTCCACCGCCAGCCGGATCGGCCGCGTGAGGGAACGGATGAGCCACGGCACGAGCAGGACGCACAGGAGGATCGCGCCCAGGCCGAGATAGAGAATGATTGCCCCATTGCGTTGCGCCTTTGCTTCGGTCTCCACCGCCGAGGCGTCCGCCTTTTGCTCGAACCGCGCATGTATTTCCTGCACCACGGGTTCGATCTCGTGCGCGGCCTCCCGCAGGACGTTCATGGCCGCGGCGATTTCAGTATCCTTTGCCGCTAGAGCGTTGAAGGCCTGGCGGTAATCGGCCACCAGGCCGAGGATGATTTGTCGGTGTTTATCGACCACCTGTTCGGCCGCCTTGGCGAGCTGGTCCAGGGCCGCGTTGGTCTTTTTTACATACTTTTCGCCTCCCCGGAGCAAATAGTCTTTTTCCGCCCTTCTGATGCGCAGGACCAAGGCCTCGGCATTGGGGATATGCACCGCCTTGATGGCCTGTTCCATTGTGTGGCCCAGTTGCCGGATATTCTCATAGGCCGCCGCCCGTTCCTTGTCGTTGGCCGCGTCGCGGAAGGCGACCGCCTCCTGCCGGTAGGCGGCGAGCGCCGTGAGCTGCGGCTCCTTGTATTCGGGAAAACAGTTGCTTGCGGCAAGGTCCTTTTCGTAGCGGGCCATCGCCGCCTGCCACTTTTGCCAGTACTTCTCCGTCCCGGTGCGGTGAAAGTCCTTTTCGTAGCGCCGTACCTGGAGAAGATCGATGTACAGGTCATCCACGAGATGGCCCTTGAGGTGTTCCTCCAGGGCGTGGACCGCGGCGCGGAATTTGCCTTGCAGGCCGCTTTTTTCATCGAGCCCCTTGGCCTCCCATGCTGTCACCACTGTGTCGAAGCCGGCGGCGTAGCGGCTCAGGAGCTGCTGGATCTTGTCCGCGGCCGCCACGGCTTCCTCTTCGGCAAAGCGTTGGCCGAGGCTGCGAAGCTTTGCAAGAAGCTGTTTCATGGCCGCGACTTGCTTGCGCTGACTTTCGGTATAACGGGGATCGTGGCGCAGCAGATAATCTTTTTCCGCCCGTCTGGCCTGGAGGAGGGAAAGCTCGATCTCGGCCGCCGTGTTGCCGATGGCGATATGCTCCTCCAAGGTCTCGTTGATCCCAGAGACTACTGTGCGGATCACGGCCTGGTTCAGCCCCACGGCTGCGGCCAGCACCACACCGATAATCCCGAAACCCACCGCCAGTTTGGTGCTCAGTTTCATGGCGCGCATGGCGTGTTCCTCCCGTTTTGTTGCCTTCTTCCCGTAGATCGTGGTCTGCGTCCCCTGGCGCCTTTAGGTGGTTTTGCCTCTGTAATTGTCCCAACTGCGCCCGTTGGCTGTCAAGCAAGAGGGGAGAGAAAATATAAAATTTTTCAAGTGCTTAGATGGTCCGCTTAGAAAAAAATAATCATTACTGAATGAATAGCCATTCATCTTCTCGGTATTATTGCCTCATTTAATAGGTGATCTTATCGATAGATATCCTTTATGGCGTGGCGGGCCTGGACTTTCGCCTCTGGGGTGATTACGGTATAGTCCTTCTTTGGCAGGCCGTCGAAAAAACATCCTTGGTTTTTTCAGAGCCGCGAAATTCGGCGGCACGTCTATGAGCCGCATACAGCCCGTTTTTCAACGGGCCGTTAGACTGCATGACGCAGAGGGAGGGCAACGCATGGGCAGCGCTTCTCCCTCAGGCGGTTTTTCATTCTCAACGGAGGTGGATGCAATGACAACAACGTGTGACAAGTCAAGCTGTTCCAGCGCCAAGGCGGCGAGCTGCCCCTCGGCCAAAGATGGCACCTGTGGCTCGCCGCAGGCCGCCCTCGCGGTGCAGGACATGGTGATCAAGTCGTCCCTGGCCAAGATCAAGCACAAGATCCTGGTGATGAGCGGCAAGGGTGGGGTGGGCAAGTCCACCGTGTCGGTCAACTTGGCCCTGGCCCTGGCCCGCCGCGGCCACCGGGTGGGGCTCATGGATGTGGACCTGCACGGTCCTGACATCTGCCGGATGTTGGGCCTGTCCGACCGGTTGTCCGACAAAAAGCTCGAGGGGGGGCTTGTGCCGCCCATGCGGTACGGCGACAATCTCAAGGTGATCTCCCTTGAGTACATGATGGAGAACCGGGACGACGCCATTATCTGGCGCGGGCCGTTGAAGATCCAGGCCATCCGCCAGTTCATCGCTGACATGGACTGGGGCGAACTCGACTACCTGGTGATCGACGCGCCGCCGGGCACGGGCGACGAGCCGCTCACCGTGGCATCGACCATCAAGGACGCCAAGGCCGTGGTGGTCACCACGCCGCAGGACGTGGCCCTGGCCGACGTGCGCAAATCGATCAACTTCTGCAAACATGTGAAAATGGCGGTTCTCGGCGTGGTGGAGAATATGAGCGGCTTTGTCTGCCCGCACTGCAACAAACAGGTGGATATTTTCAAGACCGGCGGCGGGGAGAAGATAGCCGCCGAGTTCTCCGTGCCGTTCCTCGGCCGGATTCCCGTGGATCCCCGCGTGGTGGCGGCCGGCGATTCTGGCCAGCCGTTTCTCGCCGGCGCGGAGCAGGAGGAGGCCGAAGCGGTGCGCGCCTTTGCCGAGGTGGTGGACCGGGTGGAAAGGCTGACCGATGAATCAGGCCAGGGCGGGGAAGGAGCCAGCGCATGAACATGATGCTCGAACAGCTCACCGTTGGGGTCATGGGGGTGTGCTGCTACGTGCTCGGTTGTCCGGAGACCAGGCAAGCGGTGGTGATCGACCCCGGCGGGGATGAAGACCGCATCCTCGCCGTGCTCGAGCGGCATGGCCTCACCCTGCGGTATATCTGCAACACCCACGGCCATCCGGACCACGTGTGCGGCAATCAAGCGCTAAAGGACAAGACCGGCGCCCGCATCGCCATGCACGAGGCGGATGCGGAGTTTTTCGCCCGGCCGGAGATCGACCAGTTCTTTTCCGCCCTGGGGCTTCCTTCCTCGCCCCCGGCCGACGTGCGCCTGGCCGACGGCGACACCATTGAAGCGGGCTCCCTCAAGCTCGCGGTCATCCACACTCCAGGCCACACGCCGGGAGGGGTGTGCTTCCACACGCCGGGCCACTGCTTCACCGGCGACACCCTGTTCGTCGGCGGCGTTGGCCGCACCGACTTTCCCGGCGGCGACACCGCCACCTTGCGGGCGTCGATCCAAAACCGTCTTTTCCCGTTGCCCGACGACACCGTGGTCTGGCCGGGGCACGGCTACGGCGGCCTGCGCTCCACCATCGGCGAGGAGAAGCGGAGCAATCCGCTTCTCTAGTAGTTCGTCGAAAAAGTCATCCCTGACTTTTTCGACCACGGTTGGCCAAAACAAAGTTTCGGCCAACCTCACGAATTCCTTGGCTTTTTTCGGATATTCCTTGGGCACGGCCTGGTTCGGTCCGTGTCCTTGGAGCCTTCGGCACGACAGCCGGCCAGGAAAACACAAAAAGAGCCGGCGAAATTCAGCGGCACATCCCTGTGCCGCACACATCCCGTTTTTTAACGGGTTGCTAGCAACGAGGGGAATCATGCGCGAAGTCGTCCTCGGCACGGCGGGCCACGTGGACCACGGCAAGACCAGCCTGGTCAAGGCCCTCACCGGCATCAACACCGACCGGCTGCGGGAGGAGCAGGAACGGGGCATCACCATCGAGTTGGGGTTCGCCTTTCTCGACCTGCCCTGTGGCCATCGGCTCGGCATCGTGGACGTGCCAGGGCACGAGAAATTTGTGCGCAACATGGTGGCTGGCGCGGCCGGCATCGATATCGTGGCGATGGTCATCGCTGCCGACGAGGGGGTGATGCCCCAGACCCGTGAGCATCTCGATATCTGTCGGCTGCTCGGCGTGCGGCGGGGCTGCATCGTGGTGACCAAGACCGACCTGGTGGACGAGGAATGGCTCGACATGGTGATCGAGGACATCCGCGCCACCCTGGCGGGGACCTTTCTCGAAAAGGCGCCCCTGGTCAAGGTCTCCACGGTCACTGGCCAGGGGCTCGACGAGGTGAGGCAGGTCTTCGACGATCTCGTCCGCTCCCATACCTTTGTGGAGGCCACCGGGCCTTTTCGCCTGCCGGTGGACCGGGTGTTCACCATGAAGG
>WFOD01000194.1 GCA_015488275.1 Deltaproteobacteria bacterium | reverse complement strand
GTCAGATGTGTATAAGAGACAGAGACCATTCTCGCGCGGCGCGATCAGGTAGAGACGGTGATCTTCGACGAGGTGGATGCTGGAATCAGTGGTGTGGCCGCCGAGCGGGTGGGAGGCAAGATCGCCGCTCTGGGCGGACATCATCAGGTGTTGTGCATCACCCATTTGCCGCAGATCGCCGCCCGCGCCGATCATCACTACCTGGTGGAGAAGCGCACCGATGGGGAGCGCACCCGCACCCATATCCGCCGGCTGACCGGCACGGAGCGGCCCCGCTTTCTCGCCGCCATGCTCGACGGCGCTTCGGTTACCGACCAGACCTTGGCCTACGTCCATGAGCTGCTTGGCCGTGGCCGCCATCATGCCAAGTAACTGGTCACGGGGTTGCGCCTTCGTATGCCGGAGCCGCGGCCTCGCGGACCACGCCAACAACGAAAGGAAAGAACGATCATGACCAAGGCGATAGGGCTTTTTTCCGGCGGTCTTGACAGCATGTTGGCCTGCCGGGTGATCATGGAGCAGGGGATCGAGGTGACAGCGGTCAAGTTCGTGTCGCCTTTTTTTGGCTACGACCTGCTGGCCGACGAAGAGGGGTTTGCCCGGCGGATGCGGGCCAAATACGGCATTACCGCGGTCGTGCGGGATGTGAGCGGGCCGTATCTCGAGATGCTCGCCGACCCGCCGCACGGCTACGGCAAACATTTCAACCCCTGTATTGACTGCAAGATCCTGCTGCTGCAACACGCTAGGCAAATGATGGCCGAAATGGGGGCAGAGTTCCTCATTACCGGCGAGGTGGTCGGCCAGCGGCCCATGTCCCAGCGGCGGGACGCCCTGCGGATCGTGGAGCGGGACAGTGGCTGCGAAGGCCTGCTTCTCCGTCCGTTGTGCGCCAAGAACCTGCCGCCGACTCCGATGGAGGAAAAGGGGCTGGTGGATCGCGAGCGGCTTTTCGACTTCAAGGGCCGGAGCCGTCACGGCCAGATGGCCCTGGCCGCCCGGTTCGGCATCTCTGATTATCCAAGTCCGGCGGGCGGCTGTGTGTTGACCGATCCGCAGCTTGGGGAGCGGATCGGCCGCTTCCACCGGGAATACCCGCGGGTGACGGTGGCCGACGCCCGTTTGCTCCTGGTCGGCCGCCAGTTCCGTCTGCCCGCTGGCGGTTGGTTGGTGCTGGGACGCAATCAGGGAGAGAACAATCGGGTGGCGGCTCTCCTCACCCCTGACGATTGGCTGGTCAAGACCGTTGACCGCCCCGGGCCCCTGGGCGTGCTCCGCTATGCCACCGACGAGGCGGACCGGCAGCTCGCCGCCGCTATTGTGGCGCGCTACGCCAAAAAGATCCCTGACCAGCCCGTGGCCAAGGTGCTCTTCCAGCACGGGGAAGAAGAGGTGGTGGTTGACAGCGGTCCGGTGGATGACGGGACGATTGCGGCCCTGCGGCGCTAGGCCTGTCGTCCTTTCAGTTCCTCGAAAAAGCCATTCCTGGCCTTTTCGACCACGGTTTTTCTTTTTTTCCTTTTCCTCCCTTGACCCTGGAGTATGGTCCAGTGCCTATTCTGGAAGTAGAGGCACAGGTAAAGATTTTGTGATAGGCTCGTTGGAAACGGCCATCTATAATTTTCCACATGGAGGCATGGACCATGACGACCCAGAGATCAGGACACCACGCAGAGCATCACGAGCAGCATCACGCCTGCCATGCGGAGCATGACGGCCAAACGGGGCACGGACACCACGGGGCGCATGGACAAGAGGGTTCCCATGCCCCTGTCTCCAGCGTTCAGCCCCACTCTCCGGTTTCCGATCCGGTTTGCGGCATGAGCACCGACGATCCGAGCGCCTTTGTGAGCCTGGAGCACGGAGGGACGACCCATTACTTTTGCAGTGAGCACTGCCGCAGCGCCTTTGCCAAGGAGCCAGAACGCTATTTAGGCGGCCAGGGCGAAGACCATGAGCACGACGGCCCTGAGCATGGTCCGCAAGCGACCGGTGGTCTGCGGGATACGGCCAGCTACACTTGTCCCATGCACCCCGAGGTGGTGCAGGCAGGCCCTGGCTCCTGTCCCAAGTGCGGCATGGCCTTGGAGCCAGTGGTGCCGGCCGCCGCTGGAGCGACAAAGGTGGAGTACACCTGTCCCATGCATCCAGAAGTGGTGCAGGATGGCCCCGGCTCCTGTCCCAAATGTGGCATGGCGTTGGAGCCGAGAACCGTGGACGCCGCCGCCGAGGAGGAGAACCCCGAGTATCGGGACATGCTGCGCCGGTTCGTGTTTGGCGCTGTCCTCACGGTTCCTTTGGTCTTCATCGCCATGCGGGAGATGCTGCCCGGTGGCCGCTTGCTCGAAGAATCGTTTTCCAACACCTTTCTCGGCTGGCTGGAGCTCGTGCTCGCCACGCCAGTGGTGCTGTGGGCCGGCTGGCCGTTTTACGAACGGGCCGTGCAGTCGGTGGTCAACAAGAGCCTCAACATGTTCACCCTGATCGGGCTTGGCGTATCGGTGGCCTATGCGTACTCGGTGATCGCCGTGGTGTGGCCCGATATCTTTCCCGCGACCATGCGGGGGCCAGATGGCTCGGTGGGCGTGTATTTCGAGGCCGCGGCCGTGATCGTCACCTTGATCCTCCTCGGCCAGGTGATGGAGCTTAAGGCCAGGAGTCAGACCGGCGCGGCGATCAAGGCCCTTCTGGGCCTGGCCCCCAAGACGGCCCGCAAGTTGCTCGACGACGGAACGGAAGTCGATATTCCCTTGGAGGAGGTCGTGCCCGGCGACCGGCTCCGGGTGCGGCCCGGCGAAAAGGTGCCGGTGGACGGTGTGGTCCTGGAGGGGGCGAGCGCAGTGGATGAGTCCATGATCTCGGGCGAGCCCCTGCCAGTGGCGAAGCAGCCGGGAGACTCCCTTGTGGGAGCCACGGTCAACACCACCGGCGCGCTTGTCATGCGGGCGGAAAAGGTGGGCAGCGATACCTTGCTCGCCCGCATCGTCCAAATGGTGGCCGAGGCGCAACGCAGCCGCGCGCCGATCCAAAAGCTGGCCGATCAGGTGGCCGGCTGGTTCGTGCCAGTGGTGATTGCTATCGCGCTCCTCGCCTTTGGCGTGTGGTATGTTGTTGGCCCTGAGCCCCGGCTGGCGCACGCCCTGATCGTCGCGGTCTCGGTGTTGATCATCGCCTGCCCTTGCGCTTTGGGACTGGCCACCCCCATGTCCATCATGGTGGCCACGGGCAAGGGCGCGCAGCTCGGCGTGTTGTTCAAAAACGCCGAAGCCATTGAGACCATGCGCAAAGTGGATACTTTGGTGGTGGACAAGACCGGCACGCTGACCGAGGGTAAACCAAGGCTTACCGAGGTGGTGGCGGCTGAAGGTCAGGACGAGGCGACCGTGCTCTCCCTTGCTGCCTCCCTCGAACGGGCCAGCGAGCATCCCCTGGCGGCCGCCATTGTCGCCGGCGCCACGGAGCGTGGCGTGCAACTTGTTGCAGCGGCTGAGTTTGAATCGCATACAGGCAAGGGGGTCTCTGGCTTGGTCGATGGCCGTCGGGTGCTTTTGGGCAACCGTAAATTGCTTGACGCGTTTGGTGTGGATGGCGGCGGGCTCGCTGACCGGGCCGAGGCCATGCGGGCCGAGGGCAAGACGGTGATGCACGTGGCGGTGGATGGCCGATTGGCCGGTCTGCTGGCCGTTTCCGATCCCATCAAGGAGACCACGCCCGAGGCGATCGACAAGCTGCACGGCGAGGGTATCCGCATCGTCATGCTCACCGGCGACAACCAAGTCACTGCCGAGGCGGTGGGCAAACGGCTGGGACTCGACGAGGTGGTGGCCGAGGTGCTGCCGGATGAAAAAGCGGCGGCGGTGCAACGGTTCCAGGCTCAGGGCGCAGTGGTGGCCATGGCCGGCGATGGCATCAACGACGCGCCAGCCCTGGCGCAGGCCGACGTGGGCATTGCTATGGGCACCGGCACCGACGTGGCGATGGAGTCGGCCGGCGTGACCTTGGTCAAGGGCGATCTCATCGGCATCGTCCGGGCGCGCAAGCTCTCCCGGGCCACAATGGCCAACATCCGGCAGAACCTGTTTTTCGCCTTTATCTACAACGGACTGGGCGTGCCGGTGGCTGCCGGCGTGTTGTATCCCTTTTCCGGTATCCTGCTCTCACCGATCATCGCGGCCGCGGCCATGAGCCTGTCGTCCCTGTCCGTGGTGGCCAACGCCCTGCGGCTCAAGGCGGTGAGGATCGATTAGCAGCCCGTTGAAAAACGGGCTGTGCGCGGCACAGGGATGTGCCGCCGAATTCCGCCGGCTCTTTTTGTCTTTGTCCAGCCGACCGCCGTGCCGAAGGCGCCAGCGATGCGGACTGAACCGGGCCGTGCCCAAGGAATATCCGAAAAGGAGCCAAGGAATTCGTGAGGTTGGCCGAAACTTTGTTTTGGCCAACCG
>WFOD01000193.1 GCA_015488275.1 Deltaproteobacteria bacterium | reverse complement strand
GCCTTGACCTCCTCCGGGGTGTAGAGGAATTTTTCACATCCGGTCACTGGATCACCTCGCTTCATGCCCATGACACGGCCCGGTTCAGCCCGTCTCCCTGGCGGACTCGGCACGGCGGTCGGCTGGACAAACACAAAAAGAGTCGGCGGAATTCGGCGGCACGTCCATGTGCCGCACACAGCCCGTTTTTCAACGGGCTGTTAGCGCGATGCCTGAAAAAAATCTTTTAACCGGCCGACGATCTCAGCCGCTGCCTCTGGCCGGCCCAAGGCGCGGGCCGCCTCGCCCATCCGGCAAAGCAGCGGACGGTCGGCGAGGAGCGCGACCAGCTCCCGCCCAAGCTTGACCGCGGCAAGCCCTTCTTCTCGCAACATCCGGGCCGCGCCGCGCCCGACAAAGATCTCGGCGTTCTTCGCCTGATGATCGTCAGCCGCATGGGGATACGGGATCAAGACCGCCGGCCGGCCGGTCACGGCCAGTTCGGCCAAGGTCGTGGCCCCGGCCCGGGCGACCACCAAATCGGCCCGGCGGTAAAGCGCGGCCATATCGTCGAAAAAGGCGCGCACCTCAGCGTTGATCCCCAGCCGCCGGTAGGCGGCCCGCACCCGCTCCTCGTCGTGTGGCCCGGTCTGGTGCGCTATCTCCAACCCTGGTGGCAAGCGGTTGACCACCGCCTCCAGGCCATCGACCACCAGTTCGTTCACCCGGCGCGCCCCCTGGCTGCCACCGAGCACCAAAAGCCGCGGCGGCCGCTCGCCATCGGGTGCCGCTGTCGCGCTCCCCGCCTCGACAATGGCCCGCCGCACCGGATTGCCGGTCAACACCACCTTGGCAGGCGGGAAACATCCCTCCTCGTCCGGCAAGGAGAGGAAGATCCGTTCGGCCAGACGGCCCAGCAGGCGGTTGGCCAGACCGGGAAGCGCGTTCTGCTCGTGCAGGCAGCAGGGCAGGCGGCGCAAACGGGCGGCGAGCATCACTGGCACGGCCGCATAACCGCCGAGGCCAAACACCACATCTGGCCGAAAACGGGCCAGGAGCCTTTGCGCCACCCGCACCCCCCGCCAGACGGTGAAGAGGGCGCGCACACGATCGGCAACCGATCTGCCCTTGACCGGCGCGCTGGGGACCACCGCTGCTTCAAGGCCGTTGCGGCGCAGCAGATCGAGTTCAAACTCGCGGCCGGCAACGGCAAAAAGCAGCCGGCAACCGGGCTCCTGCCGCCGCAGCTCTTCGGCCACCGCAATGCCGGGAAACACATGACCGCCCGTGCCGCCGCCACACAAGAGGAGCCCGATATGCCCTCCTTCCGCCATCACCGCCCCTCCAGCCGGCCGCCGCTCTCAGCAGCCCTCCCCCACCAGGTCGGCGGCCGCCGCTTCTCTTTCTCCGTCCATCAGGGCCGCTACTGCGGTCCGGAAAGCGCGTCCCCGCTCAGCATAGCCAGAAAACATGTCAAAACTGGCGCAAGCGGGCGACAAGAGGACCACATCGCCTGGGCTGGCCAAGGCCGCGGCCTGCGCCACGGCATCGTTGAGGGTGGCCGCCCGCCGCGCGGCGGTCAGGTCTCCCAAACTTGCGATGATCCGTTCCGCAGCCTCGCCGATGCAGACCATCGCCTTGACCCGTCGCTTGATCCAGGGGGCGAGCATCCGATAGTCCCCCCCTTTGTCCCGGCCGCCGACGATCAGCACCACCGGCCGGTCAATGGCCGCCAGGGCCGCGGCCACAGCGCCGGTATTGGTGGCCTTGGAATCGTCCACCCAGGTGACGCCGTTACGCTCCGTGACCACGGCCAGGCGGTGATCCAACGGCTGGAACCGGTCCACCGCCTTCTGGATGGCCTGGAGACCGGCGCCCAGCGCGCCAGCGGCCAAAGCGGCGGCCGCCACATTGGCCGGATTCGGGCCCAGGGCCAGAAGTGGGGGGAGGAGGATTTCCCCCGCTCCATCGAGAAACACCCGCCCTTTTTCCGTCCATGCCGCAGCCCGGCGGTCGCCGTGGCCGGAAAAGTACAGCCGCCGCGCCCGGCCGGGGATCTGCGCACAGACTGGATCATCGGCGTTGAGCACCGCGACCTCTTCCTCTCCCTGGTCGGCGAACAGTCGCTTTTTGGACGCCACGTACGCGTCATAGCTTTCGTAGCGGTCCAGATGATCGGGGCTGACGTTCAAAAGGACCCCAACACGTGGCGCGATCCGGCCCACGGTATCGAGCTGGAAACTCGACACCTCGAGCACCAAGATATCGCACCGCTCGGCCACGGGCCCGGTCCCGGTGAGGAGAAACTCGGCCAGAGGCGTGCCAAGATTCCCGCCGGCAAACACCCGGCGGCCGGCTGCCGCCAACATGGCGGCGATCAGCGAGGTCACCGTGCTCTTGCCGTTGGTGCCGGTGACCGCCACCACGGGCAGGTCAACGAAACCCAGCGCCAACCCCAACTCACCCACCACTGGCAAGGAACGGCGGCGCGCCGCGGCCACAATGGGCGTGTCCAGCGGCACCCCTGGACTGACCACCAGCACATCGATACCGCGGAGCACCGCGGGCGAGTCCTCGCCCAACCGCACCTCAACGCCCAAATCGGCCAGCGCGCCGCATCCCTCCGGCCGGCCGCGGTCCACCGCCACCACCCGCGCCCCACTGCGGGCAAGGAGACGGGCGGCCGCCTGGCCGGAGCGGCCCAGCCCAACGACCAAGGCCCGCACACCGGGTTCAATCAGAGGATGCCGCAGGGATGCCTCCATGCCGTCACCGGAGTTTCAAGGTGGCCAAGGCGACCAGGCCCAGGGCGATGGCAACGATCCAAAAGCGGACCACCACCTTGGGTTCCTGCCACCCCATTTGTTCAAAATGATGGTGATACGGCGCCATAAGAAAGATCCGCTTGCCGCCGCTCATCTTAAAATAGCCCACCTGCAAGATCACCGACAGGGCCTCGACAACAAAGATGCCGCCGGCGATGACCAACAAAAACTCCTGCTTGATGATCGTCGCCGCCGTCCCCAGCGCCGCGCCCAGGGCCAGAGAGCCTGTATCCCCCATGAAGACCTCGGCCGGATAGGCGTTGTACCACAAAAACCCCAGGCAGCCGCCGACCAGGGCGCCGCAGACCACCGCCACCTCGCCCGCGCCGGCCACGTAAGGGATTTGGAGATAGGCGGCCAGCAACGCATGGCCGGCCAAATAGGCAAAGATCACATACACGCCGCTGGCGATCACCAGAGGGCCGGTCACCAGCCCGTCAAGACCGTCGGTGAGGTTGACCGCATTGGAGGTGCCGGTGATGACGATAACCGCAAAGGGCAGCCACCAGGCGCCGAGATCCGGCCGCCAACCCTTGAAAAACGGCACACTCAACTGGGTATCAAACCCTGGCGTGGCCACGAGAAAGGCGGCGACGGCCAGCGCGCCGGCCACCTGCAGGGCCATCTTGCCGCCAGCGCTCAACCCCTTGGAATGCTGGCGGGTGATCTTACGGTAGTCGTCGTAAGCGCCAATGGCCCCGAACCAGCCGAGCACGGCCAGCAACAGCCAAACAAAACGGTTGCCGAGGTCAGCCCAAAGCAGGACCGACACCGCCACTGCGCCGAGGATGCACAGCCCGCCCATTGTGGGCACCCCGGCCTTGCTGAGGTGGCTTTCCGGCCCATCGTCACGGATCACCTGACCGATCTGCCGCGCCTTGAGCCAACGGATGAAGGCCGGCATACAGGCGAGCATGAGCACGAAACAGGTCAGCACCGCGCCCGCGGTGCGGAAGGTGATATAACGGAAAACGTTGAAGCCGCCGACGTACTGATGCAAGGGATAGAGAAGGTGGTACAGCATCAGCCGTCACCTCCAGCATCCGGAGCGGTTCCCGTCTGCCGCTGTTCGAGGGCCGAGGCCAGCGCATCGCGCACCACCTCCATCCGCATACCGCGCGACCCTT
>WFOD01000192.1 GCA_015488275.1 Deltaproteobacteria bacterium | reverse complement strand
GTCAAGTACCTTTTTCCCGCCCAGGCGCCTTCCCGCCCGCGGCAGGCCCGTCAATCTAGGATATCACTCCCACCATGTCAAGAAAATTTTTGGGCCCAGGAGCGCCTCGCGCACTTTACGGGCGAAAAAGCCCGCAACCTTCAGACGATATTTTTTTGCTCCTTCTGGCGACCGTCGGTCGGCCCAAAATCCATCCCCTGGTTCTTGCGGCCGCAGCAGACAAAAGAAAAGATCCCCCCTCTTGCCCTTACGTCCTTCCATGCGCTAGGCTGAAGACGAAAGAGGCTAGCAGCCCATTGAAAAATGGGCCTGCCGCTCACGTTGATCCCAAAGGAGGTCGCCATGCAGCGGGCCATGTTCCAAGAGCCGCTGGAGGAAAAGGCCGTCCGTTGCCATCTCTGCGCCCATCGCTGCACCATCGCTCCCGGCCGGCGGGGACTTTGCCGCGTGCGCGAAAACCGTAACGGCACCCTGTACTCCCTGGTTTACGGCCGTCTGGTCAACGGCAACGCCGATCCCATTGAAAAAAAGCCGATCTTCCATCTGTTGCCCGGCAGCCGCTCCTACTCCATCGCCACGGCCGGCTGCAATTTTCGCTGTCGCCATTGCCAAAACTTCAGCATCTCCCAGTATCCGCGCCTGCATGGAGGCGAGATCCCCGGCGACACGACCTCGCCGGCGGAAGTGGTGACCGCGGCCAAGGCCACTGGCTGCGCCAGCATCAGCTATACCTATATCGAGCCCACGATCTTTATCGAATTCGCGCTGGAGACCGCCCAACTGGCCAAGCAACACGGCCTGAAAAACGTCTTTGTCAGCAACGGCTACACCAGCCCAGAGGCCAGTCGCGCACTCGCCCCTGTGCTCGACGCCAACAATATCGACCTCAAGTCTTTCAACGACCGGTTCTACCGCGAGATCTGCGGCGCCCGCCTCCAACCGGTGCTCGATACCATTGCCTTGCAAAAAAAACTCGGCGTCTGGATCGAAGTCACCACCCTCTTGATCCCCGGCCTCAACGATAGCGACGACGAACTCCGCGAAATCGCCTCCTTCCTTGCCAATATTTCCCCAGAAATCCCCTGGCACGTCACGCGGTTCCACCCGACCTTCGAGCTAACCGACCGGCCGCCCACGCCGGCCGCCACCCTGAGGCGGGCGCGCGAGATCGGCCTGGTGCAAGGCCTCCAATACGTCTACACCGGCAACCTCCCCGGCGAACAAGGAGAAAACACCTACTGCCCCGCCTGCCAGACGTGCGTCGTTGAACGCAGCGGCTTTTTTCGCGTCCAGACCCGGTTACGGGAGGGTCACTGCACAACATGCGGCACCCTGCTGGCCGGGGTCTGGCAATGAACAGCCGTGCGCCCTCCACCCGCTCCCGCCCAAAACGGTCAGGGCAAGAAAGCCGCTCGTGGCTTGCAAGCGTTAGGCTGCCCTTGTATGATGGCCTGGTGACAGCCCACACGCCCCGCAACCCGGCCATGAAACTGCCCGGCCGCCCTACGCGCACATCTTTAGCAGCCCGTTGAAGAACAGGTGGGCCGAAGACGACAAAAACAAGGAGGAACCCCATGATCAACAAGGTCATCCTGATCGGCAACCTTGGGGCAGACCCCGAGGTGCGGTACGCCCAGAGCGGCACGGCGGTCGCCAACTTCCGGATCGCGACCACGGAATCGTGGCGCAAAGCGGACGGCGAACGCGAGGAGCTCACCGAATGGCATCGCATCGTCGCCTTCGGCAAACTGGCCGAGATCTGCGGCCAATACCTCTCCAAAGGGATGCGGGTGTACATCGAAGGGCGCTTGCAAACGCGCAAGTGGGAGGACCGGGACGGCAACCAACGGTTTACCACAGAAATCGTCGCCCGGGAAATGAAGATGCTCTCACCGCGAAGCGGGGGCGGCGGCCAGTCGCAAGGCCCGGAGGAACCTCCCTTCCCAGAGCCAATGGAGGACGACGTTCCCTTCTAACCCCTCTTCCCTCTTCCCCGACTGTTCTTAACAGTCTGTTGAAAAAGCCGTCCCTGGCTTTTTCAACTATCGGTTGGCCTAAACAAGTTTCGGCCAACCTCACGAATTCCTTGGCTCTTTCAGAGCCGCGGAATTCGGCGGCACGTCCCTGTGCCGCACACAGCCCGTTTTTCAACGGG
>WFOD01000191.1 GCA_015488275.1 Deltaproteobacteria bacterium | reverse complement strand
GCCGTCACCTGCATGCCGGCAACACCTCGCCCTTCGGCAGCGCGCCAGCAAACATGGACGAGCTGGCCTCGCCCTTCTCCTTCCCCGTGGTCTTCACCACCACCCGCTACGGTGCGAGCCGGGAGATCATGCGCCTCTTCGCCGGCGAGTTCCAGGGCGCGCGGCTGACCAACAACCGGGCCGCGGACCAGGAACCGGTGCTGGACCCCACCTTCCAGCGCGTCGCCTTCAGCTCCGACCGGCAGGGATCGTTGGATATCTACATCATGGGGCTGTCAGGCTCGGAGACGCCCACCCGTCTGACCACCGATCCCCACAACGACTACCAGCCGGCCTGGGCGCCGGGGGGAGGCAAAATCGCCTTTGTTTCCGACCGCGACGGCAACCCGGAGATCTTTGTCATAGACAGCGACGGCTCCAACCTCGTCCAGGTCACCGACACCGAACCCGGCACCGGCAATTTCCACCCCTCCTGGGCGCCGGACGGCAAACGCATCGCCTTCACCCAGGTGCCGTGGGACGGCAGTCTGCCGCCGCCGGTCTTCCGCCAGACGCCCTTGGCAGGCGGCGACATCCTCGTGGTGGACCCGGAGAGCAAGACCGTCACCACCCTGGTGGACGACCCGGCGGACGACGACCAGCCGGCCTGGGGCGCCAACGGCAAGATTCTCTTTACCAGTAACCGCGCCGGCAACGCCGATATCTTCGCCGTCCAGGAAGACGGGAGCGGAATCAGCCGCCTCACCGATCACCCAGCCGTGGACGTTGAACCGGTCTGGACTCCCAACGGCTTCGTTCTCTTTGCCAGCGATCGGGAGCACGGCGCTTTTGAGATTTTTCTCATGAACGCGAGCGGCGGCAACCTCCAGCGCCTCACCGCCACCCTGGGGATCAACGCCCAGCCCAATGGGGGCCGGCAGTAACGGAGTTGGCCGTTGATCCGGGCAAGGGCAAGCCCGGCTGTTCAAACCTCCCTGGCCAGGGGGAGGCGTACCTCGAAGACCGTCTGGCCTTGGGCTGAGGTGATCCGCAGGTTGCCGTGGTTGACCGTGGCGAACCGGCGGATGATCTCAATACCCCTGCCCTCCACCAGGCCGCGTTCAATGGCCGCCAGGCGTTCGGCGGCGATCTCGCCCGAGTTGCCCACTTCGAGCACCGCCTCGTTGTCCTTGGTGAACACCCGCAGCCAGAGCCGTCCTCCCTGTTCCGCGAGAAAGCTGGTCGCATTGCCGAGCAGGTTGTCCACCACCCGCTCCAGGCCGATGCGGGGGCAGAAGACTGGGCAGGGGCCATGTATTTCCGGGGGAGTGATGTCGATGCGGTCGAGCCGTTGCTGCTTGATCACCGCCTCGTTCAGGGTGTACCGGCGGCGGGCGATCTCGCCCAGGTCAAGGGGTTCGGCCCGCTCTTCCCCCAGGCGGGTGAGGGCGAGGTCCTGCAAGCGAGTGGCCTCACGGTCGATCACCTCGGCGTACCGGATGAGCTTTTGCCGTACCTCCGCCAGGTCTGGATGTTCCAGTGTCTGCCGTAGCCGACGCGCGATGCCGGCTAGGCCCACTGCTGGGTTCTTGAAGTCGTGTAAGGTGTCGGCCAAGGTCTCGAGCTTGGCCGCTTTCATGATTTCCTTGGCAAAAAACGAAAGCAGTTCGATCTCGTCGTCTGAGAAGACCTGTTTGTTTTCCCGGGCAAAGATGAGGAGTACGTGCCGCACCCCGTCGCCTACCCGGATGGGGATGAAGAGCAAGGAGGAGATGGCGTTGTCTGCGGCAAACCGCCGCAGGGCCGGGGTGATGAGTGGTGAGCGTTGCGGATCGCGGATGAGCAGGTGGCTTGGGTCCTGGCGCTCGGTGACCGTGTCCCGCAAAGGGGGAGGATCGGCGACAAGGGCGGCAAAGTACGGATGCCGTTTAATGGTGTAGGTGTAACCCGGCGTATGATAGGTGAGCTCCATTGGGTGGGCGGCATCGAGATAGATGGCGCGGCTGTCCGGGGTGACGGTGAACAGGCAGCAGCCTTGGAGCTGAAGAATGGCGCCGAGTTCATCGATGAGCATTTTGAAGATTTCGCGCAGCTTGATCGGTTGCCGGTTGCTCAGTTTGACGAACAGGGTGTCGGCGATGTTTTCCTTGCGGGTGTTGAGCTGGTAGAGATCGATGATCCGTTTCTTGGCCAGCACGTGACTTACCCGGCGGGCGAGCATTTCGGCGCGCAGGATCTCGAGCTGGGTGAAGCGGCGGTTGTCCTGACGGTAGTAGATCTGGAGCGAGCCAAGAAGATCTTCCTTGCCGGTGGCAAAGCTGGGGATGACCAGGGGAACGGCGAGCAGGGAGGCCAGGCCTTCGCGGGCGACGATGTCTTTGTTTTGGTAGAGAGGTTCGGCAAGGATGGAGGGCACGGCGATACTGCGGCGCAGGGCCACCACCTTGCCGGCGATGGAGCCGCCGGCCGGCACCGTGGCCGCGCGGCCGGTTTCGTCCAGACCCCAGGCGCCGAAGTTGAGCATTTTGAGGCTGTACGGCTCGAGAATGCGGATTGTGGCCGCCGCTGCCCCCAGACAAGAGACAATGGTGTTGGCCGCGCTTTCCAGGATGGCCCGCATCTCCTGGTGCGGATCAATGGCGAGGATGCGTTCGGATTCCTCGATAATGGCGGCCACGGCCGGTTCGAGGACCTCTTCTT
>WFOD01000190.1 GCA_015488275.1 Deltaproteobacteria bacterium | reverse complement strand
TAACAGGTTAAAGAGGTTCTTCTTTCATTGTACCCCACCCCTGCCACCCGGTCGTAGAACTTTCCCAGCCAGGCGCCGAGATCTTGTTTTTTCGGCGAAGTATGGCATGATGGTGCTGTTACCGGTCCGTCGGAAAAGCCATCCCTGGCTTTTTCGGCCACGGTTGGCCAAAGCGCAACTCGCGCGACATCCAGAGAGGGTATCTGGTCACGGGGCCGCCGGCGGCTGATACGGGAAACCCTTGCCCCGTAAGAGGTTACGGAGTGCCGGAGATGCTAGGCACCGCCCGGCGCAGCGTACTATTGGCTACGTAAGCCGGGCGTAACTGATCACGGGGCACCCCTCACGTATGCCTGAGTCGCGGCTTTGCAGGCCGGGTATGTGGTTACAGGGTGCCCCATCGGTACCCCGTGACCTCTTACCAGAGAGGAGATGGAATAGATGCAGGCAACCCTCGCAGTGCTCGAAGGAGATGGAATCGGCCCGGAAATCGTCCGCGAGGCGATCAAGGCTCTCAAGGTGATCGAAAAAAAATTCGGCCACACGTTCAGCTTGGAATACGCGCCCTTTGGCGCGGCGGCCTATTTCACCCACGGCTCGCCCTTTCCCGAGGCCACAAAAGAGATATGCGACCGGGCCGATGCGATCATCAAGGGGCCGGTTGGTCTGGCCGTGAATGAAATGCGAAAGATCCCGCCCGAACACCGGCCCGAAATCGGGGCCATTTTACCGCTGCGCAAGCGGTACGACACCTTTGCCAACTTCCGGCCTGTGCGCCTGCCCGCCTCCCTTGCCGCCTTTTCCCCTTTGAAACCAGAGTTGGTGCAAGACGGCATCGATATTATGATGATCCGCGAACTGGTGGGCGGCATCTACTTTGGCGACAAGACCGAAGGCCCTGCCACCGGCATGAGCTATGCCCGCGACGACTGCGTATACACCCGTGAGCAGGTGGAGCGCATCGCCAGAGTGGCCCTTGCCGAGGCCCGCCGCCGACAATGCCGGCTGACCAATATCCACAAGGCCAACGTGTTGGCCACCAGCCGCTTTTGGAACGAGGTGGTGGAAGAGGTGGCGCGGCAGGAGTTCCCTGACGTGGACCTCGTCTCCATGTTGGTGGACAACGCCGCGTTTCAACTGATGAAATGGCCGGCCCAGTTCAACGGCGTGGTGCTGCTCGAAAACATGCAAGGAGACATCATCACCGATCAGGCCGGCGGCGTGCTCGGCTCCTTGGGCCTGATGCCCTCGGCCTGCATCGGCCCGGACAAGGGCTACGTGGAGCCGGCCCACGGCTCGGCGCCGGACATAGCCGGGCAAAACAAGGCCAACCCCTATTCGATGATCGGCTCGGTGGCCTTTTTGCTCGACAAGTGCCTGGGCCTGCGGCAAGAGGCTGAAGCCGTATGGCAGGCGATGTTCCAGGTGCTCGAGGCCGGTTACGTTACCGCTGAACTGGCCTCCGCCAACACCCCTGCCGACAAGATTCTCGCCACCGACCGCTTTGGCGACATGGTGGCCGACCGCCTCGCGGCCCAGTAGTGACACATCGCCCTGCCATCCGCCTCCGCCTTGCCGCCGCCTTGTTGCTTGCCGCCTGCGCCTTGCGCTTGCAGGGCTGGCTCCCAGCAACGGCAAGGGCCGGCGTTCCGGTGCAGCCCTGCCGGGTGGCAAAGGAGCTGCCCCACGATCCCAACGCCTTCACCCAAGGGCTGGTGTTCGCCGACGGCCTGCTGTACGAATCCGTTGGCGGCTACGGCGTATCAGAGCTGCGCGCCGTGGAAGTGGCCACCGGTCGTATCCTCCGGCGCCGCCGCTTGCCACCGTCCCTCTTTGCCGAAGGCCTCACCCTGGTCAACGACCTGCTGGTGCAACTGACCTGGCGCGGCAAGACCGGCTTTTTTTACGACCGCAAACGGTTTGCCATCCGCCGGACTTTTGTCTATGATCACCAAGGGTGGGGCGCGGCATGGGACGGCTCCCTTCTCCACCTTTCCGACGGCAGCGCGGTGATCCGGCGCTACGACGCGCAAACCTTTCAGGAACGAGGCCGGATCGAGGTGCGGGACCGTGGCCGGCCGGTGACACGCCTCAACGAGCTTGAATTCGTGGGCCAGGAGCTGTGGGCCAACGTCTGGCAAAGCTCGCGGATCGCCCGTATCGATCCGGCAAGCGGTGTGGTGCGCGGCTGGCTCGACTGCAGCGAGTTGGCCCAAAAGACCGCGCCGCCGCACGACCGGGACGCCGTGCTCAACGGGATCGCCTGGGACCCGGCCACGGGCCGCGTCTTTATCACTGGCAAGCGGTGGCCACGGATCTTTGTCCTCGCCTTCCCTTGATGGCGGGCGGGCAGCGGAAGTCACGAGGAAAGCCTATGTCGTCTGATCGCGATCGCCTGGCCCTCCTGCGGCAGCAAATTCTCGCCACAGCCGAGGAGGCGGCGTCTGGACTCGCCACCCAGCTCTCGCCCATCCTCAACGATATCGCCGCGCTTTACCAAGGCCAATGGCCGGAGTACCAGGAATGCCAGGTGGGCTACCACACCGAGCACCACGCCCTGGACGTGACGCTCACCACGGCGCGGATGATCGCGGGCTACAACAAGGTCCACACCCCTCCCATGCCGGAGGACGCCGCGCTCGCCGCCCTTGTCGCCGCCCTGTTTCACGACGGCGGCTACCTCAAGGACGCAAACGACAACTCACCGGCCACGGGCGGCAAGTTCACCTTTACCCACGTTGAGCGCTCCAAGCATATCGCCGCCACCTATCTGGCCCGCCAGGGCCGATCCCCATCTTTCATCGATCTCGTAACCGGGATCATCGACCTCACCGAATTCCACCGCCTCCCCCGGTTGCCCTTTTCCACGGCGGTGGAAAAAACGGCCGCCTGCATGGTGGCGTCGGCCGACCTGCTGGCCCAGATGTCCGATCCCCACTACCTGGAAAACATCCATCGGTTGTACGAAGAGTTTCGCGAGGCATACGAGACCGAGGGCGCCGAAGGACTGGCGGCGCGCGACATCACCCCCTTTGCCTCGGCCGACGAGATGATCGCCCAGACCGATACGTTCTATGAACGGTTCGTTCTGCCCCGCTTGGCGGAGCTGGGCGATATGGGCCGTTATCTCGTCGCCTATTTCGGCGAGCAGCGCAACCCGTACCTGGAAAGCATCGCCGCCAACCTGGCCGCCACCCGGGAACGCCACCGCGGTTACTGGCGGCGCTTGGGCGAACTCCTCACCGAGGCCGGCGCCCTTTCCGATGGCGGCCTCTCCACCGCCCTGGCCTGGCAACACTCCATGACCCACGGCGAGCGCCGGCCCGATCCCTGCCTCCAGAAAAAAGGATACGCCTGGATCGATCGCCAGCTCGCCTGCCTGCGGCTAGGCAACATTCTCCTCGAGCGGCGAGAGGTGGATCCCGACGCCTTGCGCACTGCGCTCATCGACCAGATCTTGCCGCCCGCCATGCAGGCCCGCGCCGAGGAGCTACGCTGCCTGCTCCATATTCTCATTTTGCTGCAGCACATCGAAAACGGGCCGTGGCTCTTCCGCCAGATCCTCTCCATCCTCTGCCAGACATTGGAAAGCCGCGCCGGCGCCATCTGGTTGCCGGACGGCAACCTGCTCGTCGCCCTGTTCACCACGGCCGACAACGGCCGCCCTCCCCTGCCGCGGGACAAAGGTCTCGTGAGTTGGGTCTTCTTGCACGGCCGTCCCCGCCGCCTGGAGGCCACCGCCCTTGCCGCGCCGGTGTTCAGCGCCGGCAAACCGATCGCGGTCATCGAGATCACCGACCGGCGGGACGGCCCCTTCAGCGACCGGCACGAACTCTTGCTCCAGGCAGCGGCCAACCTCATCGGCGCATCCCTTCCGGCCGCCCTGTGGCTCAACCTCGACTGCCCCCTACCCTCCTCTTGACGTTGCCCATGCCGCGCTCCATCTTCATTTTGTCCCTGCTCCTCTCCTTGCTCTTTTGCCCGCTTGCCGCCAAGGTGCGCGCGGCCCACGGCATCAGCATCGACGGCAACCTCAAGTATCCGGCTGGCTTCTCCCACTTCGCCTACGCCGATCCAAGGGCGGTCAAGGGCGGCGAACTCGTGCTGCACGACCTTGGCTCCTTTGACAAGATGAATCCCTTCACCCTCAAGGGCACCCCGCCGGCCGGCCTCGACACCCTGGTCTTTGAAACCCTGGCCGTGGCCAGCCTGGACGAGCCCTTCGCCGAATACGGCCTGCTCGCCCGCGATATCGAGGTGGCTCCGGACCGCCTTTCGGTCACCTTCACCTTGGACCCACGGGCCCGCTTTTCCGACGGCACACCGGTGACGGCCGAAGACGTGCGCTTTTCCCTCAAGACCATGAAAAGCGCCCAGGCCCACCCTTTCTACCAGACCTATTTCCACGATATCGACCGGGCCGAGATCTTGGACCAGCACCGCATCGTCTTCCATTTCGCCCGCCGCAACCGGGAACTGCCCCTCATCGCCGCCCAGCTCCCCATTCTCTCCAAACGGTTCTACGAGCAGGTGGGCTTCGCCACGCAAGGCATGACCCCGCCCATCGGCTCCGGCCCCTATGTGGTGGACAAGGTGGTGCAGGGCAAGACCATCGTCTACCGCCGCAATCCGAACTACTGGGGAGCGGAACTCCCCGTGCGGCGCGGCATGTACAACTTCGACCGCATCGTCTACAAGTACTTCAAGGATCAGATCGTTTCCGTGGAGGCCTTCAAGGCGGGCGAGTTCGACGTTATGAACGTCAACATCGCCAAACAGTGGGCGCGAGACCTGAAGGGGGAAAAGTTCGACCGCGGCGTGCTGGTGAAAAAGATGCTGCCGCACAAAAACAACGCCGGGATGCAGGGGTTCGTGTTCAACACCCGGCGGCCGATCTTTGCCGACCGCCGGGTACGGCGGGCGATAGGGCTCGCCTTTGACTTCGAATGGACCAACCGCACCCTGTTCTTTGACCAATACACCCGGTGCGAGAGTTATTTTAGCAACTCGTATCTTGCCGCCACCGGCCTGCCCCAGGGCCGGGAGCTGGCGCTCTTGCAGCCGTTTCGCGACCGCTTGCCGCCCGAGGTCTTCACCACCCCGCTGGCCGCCCC
>WFOD01000189.1 GCA_015488275.1 Deltaproteobacteria bacterium | reverse complement strand
GAGCTACGTGGGCGTCCCCTCAAACAACACCAGACCCTCCCCAGAACACAACGAGGGCGGCCATCTCGCAGGGGCCAGTATGAAAAACGGCAGCCATCGCTTGGGCGCCACACGATGGTCTGCCTCGCCATCGTCGATGGAGCGGGAAACGGGTCTCGAACCCGCAACCCTCAGCTTGGAAGGCTGATGCTCTGCCAGTTGAGCTATTCCCGCGCAGAAAGTCCGAACTCGCCGCCCCGCGCCTCGGCGCAGGGATTGCTCACGTCTCGCCGACACACCGCCCGGCCCGGCCGCTGCCCGCCAGGCGAGGAGCGTCAACAAAGCGGCAGCCGCCCGAGCCGGACCACAACTAGGCCGCCGCTTGTGCAAGCCAACAAAAAGAAGAGTTGGTGGAGGGGGGAGGATTCGAACCTCCGAAGGCGTCGCCGACAGATTTACAGTCTGTTCCCTTTGACCACTCGGGAACCCCTCCACACCGTTGTCAGCACGTCTCTCCCTCCAAAAAGCCAAGAAGGAAGAGCCGGATGTCACCTGGAGCTGGCGATGGGACTTGAACCCGCAACCTGCTGATTACAAATCAGCTGCTCTGCCAATTGAGCTACGCCAGCGTGACACGCCACTATACAAGAAGAGCGCGCGTCGGGCAAGACTTTTTTTCTCTTGTCTGTTGCCGCCAGCCGTGCAGGCAAAAAAACGAGAAAACCGGGGGAGGCGCGGCGCACAAGCCGTTTCCTGCCTGGAAACGCGCATCCCGGGGGCGCGGCCGACCGCCGCCCCCTCGGGGCAAGAGTCCATGAAAAAGGATGGGGCAAAACAGCGGCCGGAGCCCCCAGGCAGCGGCCGCCGTCACGCCTGGATCACTCGCCAACTGGCTTGACAAAGGCGCTCTCGCGATAGCGCTCAAAGGCCATAGCAAAGGTCCGGTACACCATGTGCGCGAACTTGGTGTACGGCATATAGAGGAAGAGCATCATCACCGCCACCAGATGGCAGTAGTACAGGAGATAGGCGGGCAGGGCAAGGCCGAGCAGACGGAAGATCTCAGCGCCAAAACCGGTGATGCCGACAGCCATGATCTCCCAGATCAGGAACCAGTCGTAAAAGGTGGCGGCGGCGCGGCCCTCGGCCTCCATTTGCTTGCGGTTGGACCAGAGGATGCCGATGCCGACGATCAGGGCGATGGCGCTGACGTTGGCCAGGATCTTCACCGGGTTCCAGAAGGCGATGGGACCGTGCAGCCCTTCGACAAAGTAGCCGATGATGTCCTTGACCACAAAGGCGTAGTTGGTGACGATGAACAGGCCGATGAAGGAGAGCAACACCGGCAAGTGGCCCTTGACCCGATTCTGGTTGGCGCCACACTCGTTGAACCGCTTGTGCTGCAGGATCTCCACCACGGCCGGCCAGAGAAATTCCTGCACGAACTGCACCACCGACGGCCGGTAGCTCGGTGTGCCGCCAAGGTTGGCGGCCATCGCCTTCCACATGGCCGACACGCCCCGGTAGGCGGCAAAAATGGAGAAGGCCACCGTGGGCAAGAAGATGAGGTCGATGAGGAAGACGTTCTTGGTCAGCGGCCCCACCATGCCCTCACCAAAGAAATGAGAGAACCCAGCCTCGCGCACCGCCTCCGGCAAGTGCATCCCGCCGGACAGGAGCCAGACGACGCCGATGATCAGCGCCGGAATGGCGATGAGGATCGGCAGGTTCTTGCCCGAAGCGCAGAGGTTGGCCAACCCCTTGGGAAACCCGTAGTGGGTGTAGGCGTAGGCGCGGATGGCCCCCAGCACGTCGCCCGGCTTGGCGCCCCGCGGACAGTAGGCGGTGCAGTCGCCGCACTGATGGCAGAGCAGCACATCGGGATCGGCGATCAGCTTGTCCTTGAGTCCCCACTGGGCCCAGATCATCTCCTTACGGGGAAAGGGTTTCTCATCCGAGGCCAAGGGACAGACCACCGAGCAGGTGGCACACTGGAAGCACTTCTTCAGGGTATCGCCGCCGGCGCCCTTCAGATATTCAATGAACGCGAGATCGGGTTGCACCCTCATTCCTTCAGACATGGTCTCTCTCCATCGTTTATTCGGTTGTGGAACCCAGGAGCACCGGCGCCCGGCCAGCAAACAGGCCGGGGCGCCGGTCGTACACCGCGGATCAGAAGCCCTTGAACGGGTTGGGTCCGAGTTCCTTGATCTCCTCGACGAACTCGCTGATGATCTGCGGGATCTTGTCGTACTCGTTGATCGCCACCTCGCGCACCGCCACCCGCTCGGTCTCAAGGCCCAGCGATCCCAAGGTCTCGCCGATATTCTCCATCCGGCGGTTGGCCAGTTCCGACCCCTTGACGAAGTGGCACTGGTAGTTGTCGCCGAACTTGCAGCCAAGCAGAATGGCGCCGTCCATGCCCGAGCTCATGGCGTCTTTGATCCAGACCATGTTCACCGAGCCCAGGCAGCGGACCGGTATCACCCGCACCAGGTTGTCGATGCCGTGCCGCCGCATGGCCGCCATGTCCAGGGCCGGATAGGCGTCGTTCTCGCACACAAAGGCCACGAACCGCAGCTTGTCTTCGTCGTCGTCCGGCACCTCGATGGCCTTGACCATCGAGCCGATCATATCGATGTTGTAATCGGCAAAGCCGATAATCCGCTCGGGGCAGGCGCCCATGCAGGTGCCGCAGCGGCGGCAGCGGGTCGGGTTGGGCTTGGGCGTGCCCTTCTCGTCGTCGTCCAGGGCGCCGAAGGGGCACTCCTCGGTGCACCGCTTACACTGGGTGCAGCGCTGGAAGAAGAACTCGGGATAGGTCTTGTCGCCGGAGCGCGGATGGACCGCCACGCCGCGATCAGCGGATTCGATGCACTGGATCGCCTTGAGCGTCGCGCCCGTGGCGTCGTCCACCGCCTCCTCCATAGTCATCGCCTTGCGCACGCCGCCGCAGGTGTAGATGCCGGTACGCCGGGTCTCGTACGGAAAGCAGATGAAGTTGGAGTCGGCATAGCCGTCGAACAGCTCCAGATCGAGGAAGGCCGGTCCCTGGCGGTAGGCCAGGTTGATGGTCGGCGCATCGTGGGTGGTGGGCACCATGCCGGCGGCGAGCACCACCATATCCACGGTGAGATCCACGTCTTCGCCCAAAAGGGTGTTCTTCGCCTTGACGGTCAAGGTGCCGTCGCCGTTCTCTTCCACAGCGGTGACCGCGGCCTTGGAAAGAAAAATGCCGTCGTCGTTCTGGGCCGCTTTGTAGAAGAGCTCCATGTTGCCCGGGGTGCGCATGTGCTGATAGAGGATGTACGCCTTGCCCTCCGGGTTGTCCTCCCGCACGTACTTGGCCTGCTTCAGGGCCACCATTGAGGTGACCGAGTTGCAGAACGGGAAGTCTTTATCGTCCTCCTCGCCGCCCGGGCTCTGGATGAAGGCCACATTGGCCGGCACCTTGCCCTCCTTGGCCAGCTTCTCGAACTCGGCGTTGGTGACCACGTTCTTGATCTTGCCGTAGCCCAAGTGCTCGTACTCGGAGACGTCAGCCGGATTCCAGCCCGTGGCCAGCACCACGGCGCCCACCACCTCCGCGTTGGGATCGCGCTCCATGTAGTGTTTGAGCCCGGCGTTGGGGTCCTCCATCTCGCCTTTGTCGATCTTGTCCTGCTCGTCAGTGGTCACCTTGGCCGGCGCGTCCCACTCGCTCTGGGTGCCCGCAGGCTTCAAGGTGACGTAGTAGTCGCCCGGGGTGCCGGCGATCCGGGCCACCTCGGTGTTCAGCTTGACCTCGATGTTCCCGTCCGCCTCAACGGCAGAGACGAGGCCGCCAATGGTCGGCTCTTCGAGGTCGGTCCACGGTGCCTTGGTGGGCAGCTGCTTGCGCCAGCCGGCCGCCTTGCCGCCCAGCTTGTCGGAACATTCGACCAGCAGCACCTTGTAGCCAGCCTTGGAGGCCTCGATCGCGGCGGTGAGGCCGGAAATGCCGCCGCCCATCACCAGGATGCGGCGGTTGATGGTCTCGAGCTTGTAGGGCTCGGGAATCTCCATCTTGGTGGCCTTGGTGCAGTACATGCGCACGTAGTCTTGCGCCAGTTCGTTGGTGTACTCCTCGTCCGCATCCTCGGGACGGCACCAGGCCACCCCTTCCCGCAGGTTGCAGCGAACGGTGATCACCGACTCGCCGAAGTCGAACTCGTCCTGCATGACGCGGAAGGAGCAGGCGGCGATGTTGACCACGTTGACCCCGTCCTCGTCGATGTCCTTCTGGATCATGGCCCGGCCGTCGGCAGAGCACAGGGCCTCGTGGGTCTTGCAGTCCTGGCTCATCTCACCGGTGACCACCTCGGTGAGGGCATCGATGTCAATGGCGTCACCGATGCCGCATCCCGTGCATATATACGTACAGATCTTCTTATCCATTGGAACTTACCTCCTGGCGGCTTGAATGGCTTTGAGGGCGGCGGCAGTGGCGGACTGGGCGCTGGTGACCACGTCGGCGGCCTTCTTGGCCACGCCAGCCGCGATCTGGCCCTTGTCCTCGTCGCTGAGCACGAAACCGTTGTTGTCCAGGGTGAGGCCGAGACCGGCCGCCACACCCTTGATCGCCGGCTCCATGCCGGTGGCCAGGACCGCCATATCCACTTTCTGGGACACCTTGTTGCCAGAGACGGCGTCCTCGGCCACCACCGTGACCCCGCCATCCGCCTCCGGGACGATATCGGCGACCTTGCCCTTGATGAACTGGATGTTCTCGTCCTCCATGAACTTGGCGCGGAACTTCTCGTACTTGCCCGGGGTCCGCAGATCGATGTAGAAGACGTACACCTTGGCCTCGGGATACTGTTCGCGCACATAGGAGATCTGTTTCAGGCTCGCCATGCAGCAGATGTAGGAACAGTACTCGAGATGGTTCTCGTCCCGGGAGCCGGCGCACTGGACAAAGGCAATGGACTCGATCTCCTTGTTGTCGCCGGGCCGGAGGATCTTCCCGCCCGTGGGACCGGCGGGCGCGGCCAGCCGCTCCATCATCATGTTGGTGATGATGGCGTCCGACTCGCTAAACTTGAGATTGTCCATCTTGGTGGCATCGTAGGGGTTCCACCCCGTGGCCCAGACGATGGAGCCCACGTCCAGGGTAAAGGTGGTGCCCTGCATGTCGAGCTCGATGGCGTTGTACTTGCACGCCTCCACGCACTTGCCGCACTTGGTGCAGGCGTTCATATCCACCACGTGCTTCATGGGGAAGGCGTGCATGTGCGGCTTGTAGATCGCCTTGGTGGTGTCGAGCCCAAAGTTGAACTCGTTGGCCCGCTCCTCGGGGCAGACCTCGGCGCAGGCGTCGCAGCCGGTACAGTTGTTGTTCACGTAGCGGGGCTTGGTCTCCAAGGTCACCTGATAGGCGCCGGCCGAGCCGGAAACGGCCGTGACCTCGGTCATGGGGTAGACGCGGATCCGGCGGTTGTTCTTGATCCGCTTGAAGTTGATCTCAAGCCCGCAGGAGGGCGGACACAGTTTCGGGAAGTAGTGGTTGAGCTGGGCGACCCGCCCGCCCAGATACGGATTCCGCTCGACCAGGAAGACGTCGTTCCCGACCTCGGCGGCCTCCAGGGCGGCGGTGAGACCGCTGATACCACCGCCAACGACCAGGACGGCACCCTTGCCCGGTGCACTGCGTTCGTCAGTCATGCCATTTCCTCCTAAGCTTCTGGTTGCATATCCTCCCGCCCGCGGGCGGGAGGATATGCAACCAGAAGCTTAGGAGGAAATGGCATGACTGACGAACG
>WFOD01000188.1 GCA_015488275.1 Deltaproteobacteria bacterium | reverse complement strand
GCGCTGCGCTTCCGCCACGGCCCCCTCCTCGCCGCTGGCGTGCTCGGTATCGGCGGCATAGCGGTGGCCATCGACTTTCCCCATCCCCACTTCCCCCCTGCCGGAATGGTGCTCTGGTTCGGCGCCCTGGCCACTGTGGCGGCCGGCCGGCGGCAGGTGGCGCCAGCGGTGCGGTGGCCGTCTTTGTTGTTGGTCGCCCTCTTTTGGCTTCTGTGGAGCTTCAAGGTATCGGTGCCCCTGGACCGGCAGCAACCGATGCCAGAGAATTTGGCCTATGCCTGGTTCTTCCCTCTCCTGGGCTGCTTCCTTGCCCTTTACTATGCATCGACCCTGTTGCGGGTGCTGCAAGACGAACGGCCTCTGGGCTTTTTCCACGGCATGTTGCCCACCATCGCCACTGGGATCGCCCTTATCGCGGCCTACGGGGCGGCGCCTGCCCCTGAGCGGTTCCTTCTTGGCTATGCCGCAGCGGCCAACGCCCTTTTGCTTCTCATCTTTGCCGGCGTGGCCGCCAGTCGCAAACATAAAGGCGCGCCAGGCTGCAACGCCTTTTCCTTTGCCGCGGTCCTGAGCCTGGGCGTGGGCCTGCCCCTGGCGATCGGGCAACTGGCCACCTTGCCCATCTTGTCTGTGATCGCCCTGACGTTGAGCATCCTCGCCCATTCCTGGCAAAGCGGCGGCGTGCGCTTCACCTCTTATCTTCTCCAGGGCGCGGTATGCCTCATTATTCTCATCTCCATGCCGGAACAGCTCGCCGCCCCCTT
Organism: Deltaproteobacteria bacterium; assembly: GCA_015488275.1. GTDB lineage: Bacteria > Desulfobacterota > Desulfobulbia > Desulfobulbales > S012-135 > S012-135. The sequence continues at coordinate 2,287 of WFOD01000188.1, read as the reverse complement.
GGCCAGCGGCGTGGCCGCCGTTGCGCTTTTTCTTGCCGCCAGCCTTCAATACGTTTGGTGCCGCAACCACAAGCCCCCCATCCAGGACTCCGCCTATTTCGCCTGGCTCGACCGGCGCGACGTGGGGGCGATCATCCTCCTGCTTTCCGGGCTCATCGGCGGATTCGGCGTCCTGCGTCTCGGCCTCTACCTCGCGCTGGGCCAGACCACCAGCGCTGGATTTTCCTGCGGCCAGACGATCATCATCAATCTCGGCGCCATCGTGCTCTTGCTGTTGGGCGGCCGACGCCGCGACCGGGAACTCCTCACCGTGGCCCTGGCGGTCATTTTTCTCGCCGCGATCAAGGTCTTTTTCGTCGATCTGTTCAAGACCTCGGGCCTGCCGTTGGTGGCAAGCGTTTTCTCCTTCGGCGTCCTGGCCCTCACCGGCTCTTTGGTCTTGCGGCGCTACCAAAACGGCCGACGGCTGCCGACGGCAGAAAAGCCACCGGCCACGGATATCGGCTGACAAGACAGCCCAAGGAGCACCCCGTGACCAGATACGTTTGCCCTTCCCCGTGAACGTTCAAACGTAGAGATCCGGGCTCAGAATGCGGTCGATGGCGTGGCGCGCCTGGACCAAGGGAGCGATAAAGTGGTTGGGCATCTCGTTTTCCAGGTCGCGCTTGTTGGAGAGAAAGGTGATGCGGTCCTGGAGGCGGTCGCGGAGAAAGGTGAGATAGGTCTTGCTGCGCCGCGGCTTGTAGAGGCGATCGTAATTGGCGGCAAAGAGTTCGTTGCCGTTTTTCGGCAGCATCATGCCGTAAAACCCCCGCCAGTCACGCCATTGGATATCGCCGCGCACCAGATGGGTGACAATGGCCAAGGAGAGCTCCTTGGGAATATCGACGAGCCGGTCGCCCACGCCAAAGGCATGGGTGTTCATGATATAACACTCGCATCCCATCTTGAACAGTTTGCGGAACTGCTCACAGTCCTCCACCAGGGAGTGCACCCGGAAGGGATTGGCGAAGGGCTCGATGACCAGGCGCTCCAGCTCCTTGGCGTCCACGTTCTCCACCCCCTTGGCCCGCATGGTGGAAAGCGACGCGCCCATTGCCACCGCCAGCCGGCTGCCCTTGACCTTGCAGATCGGCGGCAGGCTGGTGTCCTTTTGCAACCAGATCACCATGCCGGGCCGGGAGCACGAGTCGGCGTGGCGGAACATATCACGGCTTTTGATACAACGGCCGTTGGCGTTGCGTACGTCCTCGGCCACGATGCGCCGCTCCCCCTCTGGCGTGGCGGTGACCGCCACGTTCTGGGCTGAATAGAAGTAGCGTAAAAGGGGATCGTCAAAGGCAAGGGCGTCGGTCTTGTCGAACAGGCTCGGCTCCAAGGCCACGGCGCAGTCGTTTTCCAGGTCGATGAGAAAGGCGTCGTCGTGGATCACGGTCACCCGCTCATCTTCGGTGAGCAACCCTTCGTGATCCAGGCTGTTGGTAATCGACGACTTTCCTGAGCCGGAAAGACCGAAAACCGCCACGGGCGGCCGGTCGCCAATGGTCTTGATGCCGCCGTGGCAGGCGACCATGTTGTGCCGCACGCCAATGGTCCACGCCAGGGTCAACGTGCCCTTCTTCCGTTCGCCAAAATAGCGCAACCCCAGGATGGCGATACAGTTTTCCGTCTCGTCGATGATCACGCAGCCGTGGGGGTAATCGGGATGGGACCACTCGGGATCGGCGAAGGCGATGATGTCCGGCTCGTCGAGCTGACGTGACTCGGCGTACAGGGCGCTCCACGGCTCCAGGAAAGGGAGGAAATTGACTCCCCAGTCGAGCATGTTCTTGGCGTCCGAACGGGGACTGACGAGATGGGCCTTGACCATGAAATCGGGATGCAGGCCCACGATGCCTTCGAGATGGAGGCCAGGCCGACGGTTGAACTGATAGACGGCCTCGCGCAACATGGCCTGCAAACGGTCGCTCTCCCGCCGGTCCAGATTGCGCACCAGGATGCGGGCGCGGGCGGTGCGGCCGACCACCGCCCCATCGTTGGACACCAGCACCCGGGCGTCGTTGGGCAGACCGAACTGTTGCGGACGGTAGAAGGGGTGGTCGGTGGCGATCACCTCGGGCTGCTGGCGGGCGAGCTCGTAGAGCTCCCGCATGGAAACCTTGCGCACCGAGTTGGCGTGCATCGCCGTCTCGATGATCGCCCGCCAAGGACCTGCCGGAACGCGGTTGACCGTCGCCATTGCTCCACCTCCTTTGCCTAGCAGTCCGTCGAAAAAGCCGTCCATGGC
>WFOD01000187.1 GCA_015488275.1 Deltaproteobacteria bacterium | reverse complement strand
TCCTGATCCTGGTAAAGGATAGTGAAGGGAACCGGTTCTGGAACGAGTTCTGTGACGGCTGGCGGCGGAAAGGAGACGCGTAGCCGGTCGCCGGCGCGCAAGCGGACGGCCGGCTTGGCCGTCCGTCCGTTCAACGTGACAAACCCTTCTTTGATCAGGCTCTGCAGGGCTGCCCGGCTGTGTTCCTCGAAATGCAGGGCGAGAAAGGTGTCCAGACGCAGGCCGGCCCCGGCGGCGTCGATCTCGAACGAGTGACGGGTGGCCTCGGTGGGCGCAGGCATCGAAAGAAAAGGAAGGGTGCGGATCAGGAGAAGATCTTGTCGATGTCCCGGGCCACGGCGGCCTCCTCGACCTGGTTGGCGATGGCCAGTTCGCGGACGAGGAGGTTCTTGGCCGTGTCCAGCATCTTGCGTTCGCCAAAGGAGAGCGGCTTTTGCTCCTTCAACACGTGCAGGTCACGAAGCACGGTGGCGATCTTGAACACCGAGCCAGTGCGGATGCGGTCCATGTAGTCCCGGTAACGCTGGTTCCACGGCTGGCGCGGGATCTGGATATCGTCTTGCCGCAGGATCTGGAAGACCTTTTCCACCTCACGGGGCTGGATCAAGGAGCGCAGGCCCACCGACTCGCTGGAGGCCACCGGCACCATGATCACCATGTTGCTGTCGAGGATGCGCATGACGTAGAACGCCTGCGTCTGATCGCCGATCTTGCGCTCCTCGATCGCTTCGATGCGGCCGACGCCGTGCCCTGGGTACACGGCCATCTCCCCTACCTGAAACTGTACGGCGTCTTTTTGTCGTATGTCGTCTTCCTGGCACATATGAAAATAACTATACCACTCTCCGCCACTTTTCGCAAAACTGCTCCTCCTGTTCCGAACCCCCCGATAACAAAAGGGAAAGGAAAAGAGGGCCAGTCAGGGCGATGGGTTTTTTTCTTGTGGCGGCAGCGGGGCGCCAGCCGGCGCGCTTGCGTTGAAGCGGCTCATGGCCGCGGCGGCGCCGTGCACTACGCAGGCAATGGCGGCCTCAGCGGCAAGGGAGAGCAGGTCCCCGATCTGCCGTTGCTCCTCGGGCGCGAAATCGCCAAGCACATGCGTGACCACGTCCACCTCTGGCAACGGTCGGCCGATGCCGATGCGGACGCGGGCAAATTTGCGGCTATCCAGGTGCTCGATGATCGACCGGACACCGTTGTGCCCGCCGTGGCCCCGGTCGTAGGAGACCTTGAGCCGGCCGCAAGCGAGGTCGAGGTCATCGTGCAACACGCAGATCCGTTCCACCGGCGTCTTGGTGGCCGCCACGGCGGCGGCCACCGCCAGGCCGCTGCGGTTCATGTACGTGGCCGGTTTGAGGAGCCAGCCGCCCCCCCCCTCCAGGGTGACGGTTGCCGCCCAGCCGCGCCAGCGGCTCTCCCAAGGGCCGGCGGCGAGACGGGCGGCCAGGCGGTCGATGGCCATGAATCCCACGTTATGCCGGGTCCCGGCATACTCCGCCCCAGGATTGCCCAGGCCGACGATGAGAAACGGCGGGATCATCTCTGTTACGCTGTTCTCCAATACAAACGGCCGGGACATGCCCGGCCGCAGGGAAATGGCAAACCTGTCGGCGCACTCCGGTGCGCCGCGCCCGTCGGGGTTAGACGGCGGCCTCCTCGGTCTCTTCTGTGGCGGCCACGCCACCGGTGACATCTTCCACCCATACGCACACCGCTGCGGGATCGTCCGCCAGGCTCACCTTGTCGGGTACAGCCAGATCGCCGCAGGTGATCTTGTCGTTCAGGCCCAGGCCGGAGACGTCCACCGGGATGGCGTTTGGGATATCGAGCGGCAGGCCCTTGAGCTGCACCTTGCCCTTGAGGATGTGCATCTCGCCACCCATGTCCACCCCCTTGGCCTTGCCGGAGAAATCGAGAGGCACGGGCAAGACGAGCGGCGTCTCCAGGTCGATCTCATAGAAGTCCACATGCACCAGGGTGTCGCGCACCGGATCCACTTGCACTTCCTTGATCATGACGTGGCGGGTGGGCCGTTCGTCGATACCGTTGATGGTCAGGGTGATGACCGCGTTCTGATCCTGCACCTTGAGCAGGATCTTGGTCATTTCCTTGGTGTCGAGCTGAAGCGGCACGTTGGCGATCTTTTTGCCGTAGAGAATCGCCGGGGTCTTCTTGGCGGCCCGCAGCCGCCGGCCGGCCCCTTTGCCGAAGGCCGTTCTGACCTCGGCCGAAACGTCGAACTGTAACATGATGCGACCTCCTTGAGGTATGCGTGACGAAAAAGTTGGCGGTTAGACAAAGAGAGAACTCACCGAATCCTCGTTATGGATGCGCTTGATCGCCTCGCCAAGAAGCTCGGCCACGGAGAGGACCCGGATCTTGTCGCACTCGCGGGCCGCGCCGCGCAGGGGAATGGAGTCGGTGATGAGCAGGGTCTTGATCTGCGAGTTTTCGATCCGTTCAATGGCCGGTCCGGAGAGCACGCCGTGCGAGCAGCAGGCGTGCACCTCCTTGGCGCCGGCCTGCATGAGAATATCGGCGGCCGAGCAGAGGGTGCCCGCAGTGTCTACCATGTCGTCGAGCAAAATGGCCGTTTTGCCGGTCACATCGCCGATGACGTTCATCGCCTGGCACTCGTTGGCCCGCTCGCGCCGTTTATCGATGATCGCCAAGTGGGCGTCGAGCCGCTTGGCAAAGGCGCGGGTCCGCTCCACGCCGCCGGCGTCCGGCGACACCATGACGATATTGTTGCCAAAGGTGTCGGCAATGTATTTGAGCAGCACCGGCGCGGCGTACAGATGGTCCACCGGAATGTTGAAAAAGCCTTGGATCTGCCCGGCGTGCAGGTCCATCGTGAGCACCCTCCGTACCCCAACGGCCATGAGCATCTCGGCCACCACCTTGGCGGTGATCGGCGTGCGGGGGGCCACCTTGCGGTCTTGGCGGGCGTAACCGTAGTACGGCATCACCGCCGTGATCCGACGGGCCGAAGCGCGGCGCAGAGCGTCCACCATGATCACCAGCTCCATGAGATGGTCGTTCACCGGCGGGCAGGTCGGCTGGATGACGAACACGTCGGCGCCGCGCACGTTCTCCCCGATTTCCACGAAAATCTCGCCGTCGCTGAACCGGCGCACCTCGGCGGCGGAAAGGTTCAGCCCCAGGTATTTGCAGATGGCGCTGGCCAGGGCCGGATTGGCGTTGCCGGAAAACAGCAGTATTTTGTTGAGAAACATCCGTCTCTCCCAAATCAAAAGAAACGCTTTCCGCTCCAAGCGCATCCGGCTGGAGCGGAGCGTTCCGAATAGAAGACCGTGGCTGGGGCGGGAGGATTCGAACCTCCGAATGCAGGAGTCAAAGTCCTGTGTCTTACCACTTGACGACGCCCCAGCGCCTTGTTCGTGGGTTATCGTTCAACCAAATCTTCGAGCCTTGGCCCGCCCGTCCGGATGGCGGTGCGGACGACCCAAGGGTAACGGCCGGCGAGACGCTGGCAACACTGCTCGGCGTTTTTCTCGTCGGCGAACAGACCAAAGACAGTGGGGCCGCTGCCGCTCATCAGGGCGACCTCGGCACCTGTTTCCAACAGCGCGGCCTTGATCCGCCGCAACTCTGGATATCTGGTTGTCGTGACCCTCTCGAGATCGTTATGGAAGTGGCTGGGAGCCGGACGGGTGGCGCCACGAGACCCGTCGATTTTGTTGCGGCCTAACATATATGGATCACCCGGTGATGTCAACGCAAAATTCTCGAACACCCAGCGGGTAGAAACGCGAAAACCAGGGTTTACCAAAACGACGCTCCAGGGCCGCTCCAGCGAGGCGGGCGCCAGCTGTTCTCCAATGCCCCTGGCCCGGGCCACGGCCCACGGATGGACGAAAAAGGGAACGTCAGCGCCCAAGCGCACGGCCAACTCGGCCAGCCGTTCGACGCCAAGGCCGAGGTCCAGCAGGCGGTCCAGCGCGAGGAGCACGGCGGCGGCGTCCGAACTGCCTCCCCCAAGCCCTGCGGCCACGGGGATCCGTTTGTCGAGCCGGATACGCACCCCCACCCCGGACCGGCCGGCGGCCGTCAGCGCTGCTGCCGCCGCCCGCCAAGCGATGTTGCCTTCATCCGTGGGCAGATCGGCGCCGGCGCAGGCAAGCTCGATGCCGGCGCCGATCTGCCCACGGATGAAGGCAACATC
>WFOD01000186.1 GCA_015488275.1 Deltaproteobacteria bacterium | reverse complement strand
GCGCGAGCGTGATCGTCGAGGGGAATGCTGCCGATGAGCACCGGTAGGCCGTTCGCCGCTAGTCGGGTCATGGATCGCAGGGCTCCTTCATCAGTGCCAGAGGGTGGTCATGGGCTTGCGCCGTAACTGGTCACGGGGGTGCTCCTTCGCCTGCCGAAGTCACAACCCCGCGAACCTTGCGCCCGCCGTCTGCAAGGCAGACCTCCGGGCGAACTTACTGGCTCTTGGCCGGAATGTCAAACAGGGGACGGGCGCGGCGGTGGGCAGCGTGTTCCTTTATCTTGACATCTGCTCCTCCCTTGCCGTACAACTTTTTCCACGAGGGGGTGACCATTGCGCCGCAGGGATGGCGATGGTCGCTGCGTAATCGAGACACCAAATGGAGGGGAGCAGTCCCGCCGTTGCTGGCGGCGACGCTCCCCTTTTTTTCGTTCCGGGCCAAGGGGGAGGAAACGATGGGCAACCAGCACCTGATCTACGAGCGTTACCTATGGTTCGAGGCCGAAATCAAGAAGAATCGCTATCCCAACGCCCGGAGCCTGGCCGAACAGTTCGAGATCTCGGAACGGACGGCCCGGCGGCACATCGACTTCATGCGGGTGCGGATGGATGCGCCATTGGTGTACGATCCACGCCGGCGGGGCTACACGTACGAAACACCATTCTCCTTGCCCGATCTGCCGCTCTCCCAGGCGGAACTGCTGGCCGTGCTCCTGGCCCAAAACCTCATCTCGGCCACGGACAACGGCTACATCGGCCGGGCGATCCAGCAATTCGGCCGCAAGCTCTTCCAGAAGAACGGTGAACTGGGCGTAAGTCAATCCCGCCTCCGCCAGCGCTTCTCCGCCGCCTGGCACGGCTACGCCCCGAGCAACGCCGCGATCTTTCGCAGCGTCTCCCAGGCCCTGCTCAGCGACCGGTTGCTCTCCCTCACCTACCACTCACCCCAACGCGACCAACCCACCGAACGGGTGGTGGAGCCGCACCATCTGCAACATTATATGGGCAGTTGGGTACTGCTCGCCTGGTGCCGGCTGCGCAACGACTGGCGCTGCTTCTACCTGTCCCGCATGGAGCGGGCCGACCTCCTGGACGAGGGGTTCGCCCGCCGCCCGGCCGTTGCTTGGCGCCATCTCCTCGACCGGGCCTTCGGCATCTTCCAGGCCGAGGAGGTTTTCGACGTGCGCATCCGTTTTTCGGCCCGCATGGCCCGCTGGGTCCGCGAGCAGCTCTGGCACCCGGAGCAGCGCATGGAGGACGGCGGCGACGGTTCGCTCATCCTCACCGTGCCGGCGGCGGATCTTCGGGAGATCAAGATGAAGATTCTTCAATTTGGCGGCGAGGCCGAGGTTTTGGCGCCGGCCGAGCTGCGTGATCTCATCCGCCGAGAGGCGCAGCGGCTCGTGAAAACTTACGCAATATGAAAGAAGAGCGATCACGCTGCCGCCGCCCCAAAAAAAAGAGGTGCCAGGACGTTACCTGTCCGGGTTGGGATGGTATGCTCCTTTTCGAGCAAAGCATCCCCTACAACGAGGAGGCCACCCCAATGACCAACCGACGCGAGTTTCTCAAGCGAGCGGCCGCAACCTTGGGAGCTGTCTTCCTGCTGCCCGGCCGGCACCAGCGGACCAACGCTGCGACACGCACCATCCCGTTGACCACCTGCTACATAGCCGGTTTCCAGTACCACCACGGTCCCTCCCTTCTCCACCGCCTCCAGCCCGGCACCCACCTCATTCTGCGCCGCGAGCCGGACAATCCCTACGACCGCCGGGCCATCGCCGTGTACGCCGGCCGCCGACGCATCGGCTACATCCCCCGGACCATCAACACCATCCCGGCCGAAATGATGGACCAGGGTCAGCGGCTGACAGCCGCCATCCGCACCGTCAACCGTGAAGCGCCGCCGTGGCGGGCGGTGGGGGTGGAGGTGGAGGTGGGAATGGACGTAAATGCAATTTCATGATCACCTTGACAACAAACGATCTCGGCAGCCCCATGAACTACGAAACTTTTTTTCAGACAGTAACGAAGCATGCCCCCTATTCCTATCAGAAGAAGATCGGAAGCAAACCTTGGCCCGATCTCCTCGACATCCCCACCGGCCTCGGCAAGACAGCCGCCGTTACCGTGGCGTGGCTGTGGAAACGGTTGCAGGAGGACGCGGACACGCCCCGCCGCCTAATCTACTGCCTTCCTATGCGGGTCCTGGTGGAGCAGACGCATGAAAACGTGCTCGGATGGATCGAACAGGCGACGCCGATCTTCCAGGACACGGGCAAGATCCCGCCCCGCGCCTTTCTACTCATGGGCGGCGAGGTGGAAGACGACTGGCAGCTCCAGCCCGAACAGGACGTGATTCTGATCGGCACGCAGGACATGCTTCTCTCACGGGCCTTGAACCGGGGTTACGCTATGAGCCGAGCCATGTGGCCGTGCCATTTCGCTCTCGTCAACAACGATTGCCTTTGGGTTTTGGACGAAACCCAGCTCATGGGCGCCGGCCTCGCCACCACGGTACAACTACAGGGCTTCCGGAACTCGCTGAAAGTATTCGGTCCAACCCACACCCTCTGGATGTCAGCCACCCTGAATCACAACGCTATGAACACGGTGGACGCCCCGCCAATGGCCAGCCGGTTGTCACTGGAGAAAGAAGACCTCGAATCTCCGCCGCTTCGGCGCCGGATCGAGGCTCCGAAGCGGCTGTTTCATCTCGATCTGGACCCGGCGGGCAAAGACTACCCGGCCAGGCTCGCCGAACTCGTCTTGGAAAAGCATCGCAACCTGTCGGAAACCGCGATCAGCCTCGTGGTCCTCAACCAGGTGGAACGCGCCCAAAAGGTCTTCAAGCGGATCCGGAATATCCTCGCCAAGGAGATGCCCTTCCCCGTCCTGTTGGTTCACGGCCGCTTTCGTCCGGCGGAACGGAGGGAGACAACCAGACGCCTCCTCCACGAGATTCCCAGAAGCGGCGGTATCGTGATCGCTACCCAGACCGTGGAGGCCGGCGTGGATCTCGACGCCACTCTACTCGTCACCGAGCTTGCCCCCTGGTCGTCCCTGGTGCAGCGTTTCGGCCGCTGCAACCGGAAAGGAGAACATGAAGACGCCATGGTTTTCTGGATCGATCTGTTATCGGGTGATGAAAAAGCGCAGAAGAAACTCGCCCCGCCGTACGACTTGGACGACTTGGCCTTTTCCCGCAGACATCTGCAGGAACTCAACGGAGTCTCTCCTCAGGAAGTTTCGTCCATCACGGCTCCCTTGGGGGAGGTTTTCCACGTGATCCGGCGTAAGGATCTGGTCGAGCTTTTCGACACCACGCCGGACCTCACCGGGGCCGACGTCGATGTCTCCCGCTTCATCCGCGAGGGAGACGACAACGACGTGCAGATATTCTGGCGTTCCTGGGAGCGGTCCGGCGTGGACGAGCCGCCACCGCCCGATCTCCCCGCCCCGGAGCGAGACGAGCTGTGCGCCGTACCGGTGGGACCAGCGCGCCGATTCCTCAAAAACAAGACTGCCTGGCGTTGGGACTTCGTGGACCGGGAGTGGAGCGCGGCCAGGGGCGATACCGGAATTTTCCCCGGCATGGTCCTTCTGCTTCCCGAGGAGACGGGGGGATACGATCCAGAGCTGGGCTGGACCGGAAAAACGGGGAAG
>WFOD01000185.1 GCA_015488275.1 Deltaproteobacteria bacterium | reverse complement strand
ATCAAGGATAGTCCATGAAGAACCGAACGACCGTATGGCTGTACACGCTGTTGCCGCTGTTGCTCTTGCTGTCGGGTTGTATGGGCCGGCAGCCCCAGAGCGTCAAGACGAACGAGGCGTGGCTCAATATCGGTGAGATCGCCGCCAGGGTCACCCATAAGGCGCGGCAAACCACGGTGCTCGATCAAGAGCAGGAGGAGGGCGGGGGCAAAAAAGCGGCCCAAGCGGAAGAGCCGCCGGCCATCGTCCTGGGTTCGGCCCAAGGCAACCCCCTCCTCAAGCGGAGCGAGCCCACCGAGCCAGCGCCGCCGCCAGAGCTGCGCGGCGAGGGCGTGCTCCTCAACTTTGACAACGCCGATATCTACGAGGTGATCCAGACCATCGCCGATCTGCTCGACATCAACTACATCATCGATCCCCAGGTCAAGGGAGTGGTGAACATCCGCTCTGGCAAGAAGATCCCCATCGAGTACTTGTACCCGGTTTTCAAGAAGATCCTGCACATCAACGGTCTGGATATCCGCAGCGAGGGCGAGTACCAGTACATCTACGTGGCCAAGCAGCGTGTCTCCCCCTTTATCCGCAGCCCTGAGGAGATCGGCAGGCTTCAGGAGTCCTCTGAGCTGGTCACCCAGATCATACCCGTCGTCCACCTGGGTTCTGGCGAGGCCCTGAAGCTTATCCAGCCCTATCTCTCGGATCATGGCCAGGCCATCGACCTGCCGGTGCAAAACATGCTTATTGTCACCGACTTTGAGAGCAAGGTGCTCGACTGCGTGAACTTGCTCGCCCGCCTCGACATATCGCCGCTCATGGGGTTGGCGGTGCGGATGATCAAGGTGGAGAACGCGCCGCTTTTTGACATCAAGGACGAGATCGAGGAGATGATGACCGCCCTGCAGATCAACCGGCAGGAGCGCAAGGGGGTCGCCATCGTGCCTTTGGAGCGGGTGAATTCCCTCTTGCTCGTGAGCAAGAACCAGGCCCTGCTCGACACGGTGGCCGGTTGGGTGAAGGAGTTGGATGTCCTGCCGCGGGAAGGACGCGACAACATCTATATTTACAACGTCCGCAACTCCGTGGCATCGGAACTGGCCGAACTGGTCAACAACCTGATCGCCGACAAGCCCACGAGTTCCCGCAGCACCCGGACTGCGGCTCCCACGCCGCGGAAAAAGACCACCAGCAAGCCGGGGAGCAAGCGCACGGCTCCCGCCGTTACCCGCCGCAGCGTGACCGGCCGCGCTCCCTCTTCTGCCATGCAGTTCGCCGGCGAGCCCATGCTCCTGGCCGACGATTCGCGCAACATCATTCTCATCCGCGCCCTGCCGCCGGATTACAACCGCCTGGTCAAACTGCTCGAACGGCTGGACAACATGCCGCGCCAGGTGCTCATCGAGGTGCTGGTGGCGGAGATCAACCTGACCGACGAATGGCAGATGGGCCTTGAATGGTGGGTCAAGAACCATACCTTCCATTACAACGGCAAGACCATGACCCAAGACATGCAGACGCATTTCAGCAACCTGCCGGGCGCCCGGCCGCCGGCGGACAATCCCCTTTCGGGTTTTACCTACAGCTTGTTGAGCACCAACGAAAATATCTACGCCCTGCTCAACATGCTGGCCACCAACAACAACTTATCGGTCCTCTCCTCACCCCAGGTGCTGGTGCTCAACAACGAGACCGCCACAGTGAACGTCGGCGATCAGGTGCCCATTGTCACCAGCGAGTCGGGCTCGAGCACGGCCGGCGATCTCAACCGGACCATCCAGTACAAGGACACGGGCATCATTCTTAACGTCACTCCGCGGATCAACTACGACGGCATCATCCTCATTGATGTGGATCAGCAGGTCTCCAACGTCAACGAGCAGATCAAGACCGATGTGAGCTCGCCCACCATCTCCACCAAGCAGGTCAAGACCAAGCTAGCGGTCAAGGACGGTCAGTCGATCCTCATGGGGGGGTTGATCTCGCGCGACAAGACCGAGAACGAGACTGGTGTGCCCCTGCTCAAGGACGTGCCGATCCTCGGCTCGTTGTTCAAGTATCAGGAAAAGCGCGACAGCCGCAAGGAGCTGCTCATCATGATCACTCCCTACGTTATCGAAAACGAGGACGTGCTCGACCAGTACATCCGCGAGTTTCGGGAAAAGACCCGGGGCCTGCGAGCCAGCGTCTACAGCGACCGTCCCTCGCTGTCGCCCCGCTGATCGCCGACGCGCCAGCCCCTCCCCCCCGTAAGGCCGCTGCTTGGCGTGTGTCGGTTCTGCTTGCACTTGCGCTCCTTTTGTGATAGGATGCGGAGCCGATCTCGGCGCACTCTAGGCACGGAGGGACCGGTTCCGGCCCCTCCGCCAAAATTGGTCGTTATCTGACAACATTTTCATCCCGGGCCATTTCCTTATCGTTTTCCCGCCTGCCCGGAAGAGCGAGTAACAGGCATGTCGTTTCCCGGTTGCCGCGTTGCGGACCGCAACGCTGGCGCGAGGGGAGGACTGCAGCCTATACGCCCGGCCGCCCAAAGGCCCCTTTGCCGGCACCCAAGGCGGCGAAGGGGAGGGGAGGCCGCGGACGACCTTGACAACCGAACACGTGAGCGAGGTGTACCTTGGAAAAGAAAAAGATTCTGGTAGCCAACCGCGGAGAGATCGCCCTGCGCATCATCCGGGCCGCCCAGGAGCTCGGCCACGCCACGGTGGCGATCTACGAGACCCCGGACGCCGACGCCCTGCCGCTGCGCATCGCCGATGAGGCGGTGTGGATCGGCGATGGGCCCCGGGTCGATTATCTCAACATCGAAAAGGTGATCAAGGCGGCCAAGAAGACCGGCGCGCACGCCATCCATCCCGGGTACGGCTTTCTCGCCGAGAACCCGGACTTTGCCGCCGCCTGTGAGGAGGCGGGCATCATCTTCATCGGGCCGCCATCTGAGGTGATTCGCAACCTGGGCGACAAGGTGGTGGCCCGGCGGATCATGGAGGAGGCCGGTATTCCTATGGTGCCGGGCACCGGCAACTTGCCGCCCGGCGACGAGGGGCTGGAGGCGGCGCTCGCCTTTGCCGACAAACACGGTTATCCGGTGATGCTCAAGGCCACGGCCGGCGGCGGCGGCCGCGGCATCCGGCGGGTGGAGAGCGCGGAACAACTGCGTGAGGAGTTGCCCGTGGCCCGGGCCGAGGCCCAGGCCGCGTTCGGCAGTGACGCGGTGTACGTGGAAAAGGCGGTGGTCAACCCCAAGCACGTGGAGGTGCAGATCATTGCCGACCGGTACGGCGAAACCGTGCATCTTGGCACCCGCGACTGCTCGATCCAGCGGCGCAACCAGAAGCTGGTGGAGATCGCGCCAGCAATGATTACGGACAAAAAGCTGCTGGACGAGATCTGCGACGCCGCGGTGCGGGCCGCCAAGGCGGCCAACTACTTTAACGCCGGCACGGTGGAGTTCCTGGTGGACCAGGACGGCAAGTACTACTTCATGGAAATCAATACCCGGCTGCAGGTGGAGCATACGGTGACCGAGATGATCACCGGTATCGATATCGTGCGCACCATGATCAAGCTGGCCCTGGGCAAAAAGCTCGCCTTCCGCCAGGAAGACGTGGTCCTGCGCGGCCATGCGGTGGAGATGCGGATCAACGCCGAGGACCCGCAAAACGACTTCATGCCCGAAGGCGGGAAGAAGGTCACGGTCTACCGTTCGCCTGGCGGCTACGGCGTGCGCTTGGACGGGTTCGTCTACCAGGGCTACACCGTGCCGCAGGTGTACGATTCGTTGTTGGTCAAGCTCACGGTGCACGGCTTTTCTTGGAACGAGACCGTAGACCGCCTGCGGCGCTGTTTGCGCAACTTCAATATCGCCGGCCCCAAGACCACCATTCCTTTTTACCTCAACATCGTGGAAGACCCAGACTTCCAGAAGGGCGAGTTCGACACCTCGTACCTGGACACCCATCCGCACCTCTTCGAGTACGAGGACGTGCAGAGCGAGGTGAACAAGCTGGCCGGCCTGATCGCCGAGATCCACTGGAAGAAGGAAAATCCCTACGCCGCCTGAGCCCGCGGCACAGCATAGCAAAAAGGTGACCTCCTATGGAACGCATTGTTTTCGGTATGCCGGTCGATGAGGTCCTGCGCACCCTGCGCAGCGCCGACGGCTACTACATCACCAACACGGCCCGCGATCTGTCGCAGTCGGACTACAAGAACCGCATCCTGCTCCACACCGATCTGCTGGCGGCCGAGCCCCGTGAGGCGGCCGGCTACTTCTCGCTTGAGATCACCGGCGGCGCCTCGATCCACGTCGATATCCTGCGCAAACAGGTGGATCCGTTCTTGAAGCTGGAACTGCTGCGGGAGAAGATGCCCAAGACCATGTTCCAGACCCTGTGCCGGGGCGTGAATCTCTTTGGTTACCGGCCCTATCCGCAGAACGTCATCCGGTTGGTGGTGCGCGAGTTCGCCAAGTATGTGGACGTGTGGCGGGTGTTCGATTTCATGAACCACGTGCCCAACATGCAGGCGGTGTTTGAAGAGGTGCAGGCCGCGGGCAAGATTTTGGAGCCGTGCATCTGTTTCTCCACCGGGCCAGAGCACACCAACGACTTTTACGTGGGCAAGGTGGCCGAGATCCTCGATGTCACTGGGCCGGATATCATCCTGTGCATCAAAAACCACGGCGGTCTTGGCACGCCAAAGCGGATCGGCGAGCTGGTGGCCGCGATCAAGGACCGGTTCCCGGATCTCGTCATCCACTACCACGGGCACAACACCGACTCCAACGACGTCGGCCGGATCCAGGCGGCGGTCCTCGCCGGCGCTACGATCGTCGATGCCTCGGATCACGCCTTTTCCGCCTACTATGGCCCGCCGCCCATCCTGTCGGTGATCCACACCTTAAAGGACCACGGCAAGCGGGCCATTGGCATCGACGAAGAGGCGGTGGTCGCCACTTCAGACGTATTGCGCGACGAACGGCCCCACTATGACTGCTTTGAATCGCAGTTCCGTGGTTTCTTGCCCACGGTGCAGATCCACAAACTGCCCGGCGGAGCGATGGGGTCGTCGCTGGAGCAGGCGGTCAAGGGCGGCTTTTTACAGCAGATGCCCGAGATTCTGCACAAGGAGCTGCCCAAGGTGCAGGTGGAGTTGGGCAACTGGTGGTCTGTGACCCCGGGGTCGCAGATCCTCTGGACCACAGCGGTGCGTAACGTGCTGGACGGCGACCGGTACGGCAATCCGTCCGGCGATCTGAAGAACCTGCTGCTGGGCAAGTACGGGCCGTTTCCCTTCTACCGTCCGGCTGACTGGATCTATGAGAAGGTCTTTGGTTCTGACTGGCAGAAGATCCTCGAACAGGAAGGCGGCATGGACGATATCGAGGATATCGATATCGAAAAGGAGCGGCAGACGCTCGCCAAGCGGCTCGGTTGGGAGCCCACCGACCAGCAACTCGTCACCTATCTGCAGCATCCCAACGACGCGGTGGAGTTCTTTAAGTTTGAGCAAAAGTTCGGCCGGGTGTACGTGTTGCCGCCGTCGATCTTTTTGCGCCGCGGCGGGTTCAAACTCGGCGAGACCTTGCATTTCCGCGACCACGACGGCAAGGAGCACGTGATCGAGATCGGCCCCACGTTGAAAAACGAGGAGACCGGCGAGATCACCGTTTACCTCAACGTGGATCATCATCAGCGGTTCTATACGTTTAAGGAAGAGACCGCGGCCACGGCCGCGGCTCCGGCCCAGACGAGCTTGTCCAAGGAGGAGATCGCCGAGCTGGCCGAGGCGGGCGACATGCGGGCCCCCTTTACCGCCAATGTGTGTGACGTGTTGGTGGAGGAAGGCCAGGAGGTCAAGAAGGGGGACCGGCTGGTGATCCTCGAGGCCATGAAGATGCAGACCCCGGTGGAGAGTATGGTGGACGGGGTAGTCGTAGAGGTGACGGTGGATCTGGGCGACGCGGTGCAGATGGGCGATAAGCTGGTCAAGATCGCCAAGCCCGAGGCGTGACCGGCAAGCGCAACTCCCCTGATTCTGTTGCCGCGCTACGTAAAATGGACCGTTCCAGATGGTGGAACGGTCCGTTTTGTTTTGGCGGCCAACCGATGGCCGAAAAAGCCAGGATGGCTTTTTCAACGAACTGCTAGACCACCTCGATCACCGAATTTTCCGTGCCAAAGGGATTGGGCGTGCGGTGCGTGTGGGCCGGATCGGTCCACCATTGGCCGTCCACCAAAAAGAGGTACTCGTATCTGCCGGGCTTGAGTTGGACCGATTTCTTGAACGTCCCGTCCTTGAAACGCCGCATCCGGAAGGCGTTGGTGTCCCAGTCGTTGAAATCTCCAACCAGGAAGACCTCCCGCGCCCCGGGCGCGTGGAGCTCGAACTTGGTGGAGGGCCGGCGTTTGCGGGTACGGGCCTTTTTTGCTGGTGTTTTTGCTGTCTTTTTCGTTGCCATGCGTGCTTTCCTCCTTCTCTGTCATGGCTCCCCCTTTCTTCCATTTTCCAGTCTGCGCCCGCTTCGCCGGGTTGTCAACTGAAAAAAATGAGGACGCCGGGGCCGAGATAACGATATGTGGCCACGGGGGGGATGGCAGCGGCAATTTCCGGAAAGTCTTGCCTTGGGGCCAGATATCTTAACAGTCCGTCGAAAAAGCCGTCCCTGGCTTTTTCGACCACGGTTGGCCAAAGCAAAGCTT
>WFOD01000184.1 GCA_015488275.1 Deltaproteobacteria bacterium | reverse complement strand
CGCGGGCAGTGTGTCCAGGGACGGTTTTCACACCTGTTCGCCGGTGCGGCCAAAGCGGCGCTGCCGGCCCTGGAAATCGGCGATCGCCGCCCGGAATTCGGCCTCCCGAAAGTCCGGCCACGGGGTGTCGGTGATGTACAACTCGGCGTAGGAAAGCTGCCAGAGCAGAAAGTTGCTGAGCCGGAATTCGCCACTGGTGCGGATCACAAGATCTGGATCGGGCAGGCCGGCGGTGTCGAGATAGGCGGCGAAGAGTTCCTCGTCGAGTTCCTCGGGTTGGCGCCGGCCGGCAACGCAGTCGGCGGCGAACCGGCGGCTGGCGCGGATGATCTCGTCCCGCGAGCCGTAGCTCAAGGCCAGGTTGAGCACCAGGCCGGTGTTGGCCGCGGTCTGGGCCATGACCTCGCGAAGCGCCCGGCCGGCCGAATCTGGAAGGCGGTCGATCTGGCCGATGGCCGTCAGCCGGATGTTGTTCGCCATCATGTTCGGCGCTTCCCGTCGCAAAAAGGTGGCGAGAAGCTCCATGAGCGCCGCTACTTCGGTGGCGGGCCGCCGCCAGTTTTCCGTGGAAAAGGCGTAGAGGGTCAACGCCTCGATGCCCATTTTCCTGGCGGTCTCCACCACCTTTTTCACCGACTCCACACCCCGTCTGTGGCCCATCACCCGCGGCAGGCCCCGCCGTTTGGCCCAGCGGCCGTTGCCGTCCATGATGATCGCCACGTGGCGCGGCAGACTGTCCGTGTCCGGCGTCGTCACACCTCCATGACCTCTTTTTCCTTTTCGGCCATGGCGGCATCGATCTTCTCGATGTACTCGTCGGTGAGCTTCTGGACCTCGTCCTGCAGACGGAACTGGTCGTCTTCCGAGATCTCCTTGGCCTTTTTCATCTTTTTGAACGCCTCGTTGGCCTCGCGGCGGATGTTGCGGATCGCCACCCGGTACTCTTCGGCCACCTTGCGCACCTGTTTGACGAGTTCCTTGCGCCGCTCTTCGGTGAGTTGCGGCACGGTGATACGGATGATCTTGCCGTCGCTCACCGGTGTCAGGCCCAAGTCCGCCTTGTGGATCGCCTTTTCAATGGCGCCGATGAGCTGGCCGTCCCACGGCTGGATGGCGATCGTCCGGCTTTCGGGCAGGGTCAGGGAGGCCACCTGGTTGAGCGGCATGGCCGTGCCGTAGGCCTCCACCCGCACGTCGTCGAGGAGCGAAATCGAGGCCCGGCCGGTGCGGATCCTTGCCAGGTCTTCGGTATAGGAAGCCAGGGTCTTTTGCATCTTGTCGGCGTAGGCCGTGATCGTATCGTTCATCGTTCCCCCCAGATCAAGGTGCCGACCGGCTCGCCGGCGAGCGCCCGTTTCATGTTGCCCGGCTGGTTCATGTCAAAGACCATGATGGCTTTGTCGTTGTCCATAGCCAGGGAGATGGCGGCGGCGTCCATGACCTTGAGCCGTCGCTCGAGCACCTCGGCGTAGGAAAGCCGGTCGAATTTTTGGGCGTCGGCGTGGACAAGCGGATCCTTGTCGTACACCCCGTCCACCCGGGTCGCCTTGCAGATGACGTCGGCGTTGATTTCCAGGCCGCGGAGCACAGCGGCCGTGTCCGTGGTGAAATAGGGGTTGCCGGTGCCAGCGCCAAAGATGACCACCCGCCCTTGCCGCAGGTGTTTGCACGCCTTTTGGCGGGAGTAGGATTCGCACACCGTGGGCATGGAGATGGCCGACAAGACGCGGGCGGCGATGCCGGCCCGCTCCAGGGCGTCGTGCAGGGCCAAGGCGTTGATCACCGTGGCCAACATGCCCATGTTGTCCGCCTGGGCGCGGTCCATGCCCGAGGAGGCCCCGGCAACGCCGCGGAAGATGTTGCCCGCGCCGATGACCAGGGCGAGCTCCACCCCCAGATCCATCAGCGAGCCGATCTCCTTGACCACGTAGTCGAGGGTGGCCGGATGGATGCCGTAGGCGGCCTCGCCCATGAGGGCCTCGCCTGAGAGTTTGAGCAGGGCGCGTTTGAAGCGCGGCGCGGTCACCGGATCCGCCTCCTGCAACCTAGGCCTCTTCGCCCACCTGGAAGCGGGCGAAACGGCGGATAGTGATGTTTTCGCCCATCTTGGCCACCAGGTCGTTGAGCAGATCCTGGATGGTCAGGTCCGGGTCCTTGACGAACTTCTGCTCCAGGAGGCAGTTTTCGGCAAAGAACTTCTCCATCCGGCCGCTGACGATCTTTTCCGCGATGTGCTCCGGCTTGCCCGAATCAATGGCCTGCTGGGTGTAGATGGCCTTCTCCCGCTCCACGAGATCGGCGGGCACTTCCTCACGCCGCACGGCCACCGGGCTTACCGCTGCGATGTGCATGGCCACGTCGCGGGCGAAGCCCTTGAAGGCGTCGGTCTTGGCCACGAAGTCGGTCTCGCAGTTCACCTCCACCATGACGCCTATCTTGCCGCCAGCATGGATGTACGACTCGATCACCCCCTCGCTGGTGGCGCGGCCGGCCCGCTTTTGGGCCACGGCCAGCCCCTTTTGCCGCAGCAGATCGATGGCTTTTTCCATGTCGCCGTCGGTCTCGGTCAGGGCCTTTTTGCAGTCCATCATGCCGGCGTTGGTCTTGTCGCGCAGCTCCTTGATCATCTGGGTCGTGATGGCCACGGTACAGTCCTCCTTGTTCTACGCGCTGGGACAGCAAGCGCGTTCGCTTGGTTGGGATGTTTTTTCGTGAGATGGCGGCCAGTGGCCGGCGGTCAGGCCTGCTCCGCCGCTGCGGCCGGTTGGGCCGCCTCAGCCGCTGGCGCTTGCTCGGCGTTCTCGCCCTCGGCCGCGGCCGCCTCCACCGCCGCCGCATCCTGGGTGGCCATGGCCGCGGCCGCCGTCTCTTCGTCTTGCCGGCGGGCAAGCCCCTCGAGCACCGCATCGGCGATCTTGCCGGCCACCAGGCGGATCGCCCGGATGGCGTCGTCGTTGCCTGGAATGGGATAGTCGATGGGCTCGGGATCGCAGTTGGTGTCGGTGATGGCCACCACGGGGATCTCGCACCGGTTGGCCTCGGTCACGGCGATCGCCTCCCGCTTGGGATCGACGATGAAGACCACGGCCGGCAGGCCGCGCATCTCCTGGATGCCGCCCAGGTTGCGCTGCAACTTGGCGAGGTCCTTTTGCATGCGCACGATCTCTTTTTTCTTGTAGCGCTGGATCGACCCGTCGTCGATCATCGCCTGGATCCGTTTCAGGCGGTCGATGGACTGGCGGATGGTCTGGTAGTTGGTGAGCATTCCGCCCAGCCACCGGTGGGCCACGTAGTACATGGAGCAGCGCTTGGCCTCTTCCTCGATGATCGGCTGGGCCTGCTGCTTGGTGCCGACAAAGAGCACGCTGCCGCCTTGGGCCACGGTGTCGGCGACGAACTCCAGCGCCGTCTGGAACAGGGGCAGGGTCTTGTCCAGGTTGATGATGTGGATGTTGTTGCGGCTGCCGTAGATGAAAGGACGCATCTTCGGGTTCCACCGGTGTGTCTGGTGGCCGAAGTGCATGCCGGCTGCCAGCATCTCCTGCATCGTGATTTGGGGCATGGTCGTTTCTCCTTGTGCTTCCATTTCGGGTTGGCCTCCATCCCTGGCGGCCGGCCTGCTTGCGCCGGGCTGGCCGCTGCGGCCGATCCCTGGGGGACACCGCGGGCCGCTGCGGGATGTGCGATTTGGGATGGAAATCCACCTTACATACCACTTGTCGCTGGGCAATGCAACGGCTTTTGCCGCGGCGCAGGCGGCGCATGGGCGTGCCGTCTCATTCCGTCAGGGAAAGGGAGGGCAAAAATTGCCGCTTCGCTGATGGCGTCTTTTCGGAAGGCGGTTGTCTTTAATGTGTAATATCAGTGTGTTATGTGAAATATTCGTGTGGAGCGCAACTTGCATAAACCTCTAGCCGCCCCCGGAAAGGGCGGCAAAGGCAAAGCCCAAGACGCGGAAGAAAACGAGACGTGAACATCCAACGCCAATCTCTGCAACCAGGGCACAGGACGGCATATGACTATCTACGGCACCTTTTTCAACGGCTATAGCGGGGTGAGCCGCCTGGGCGACTCCATGTCGGTCTTGGCCGACAACGTGGCCAATCTCAACACCATTGGCTTTAAGGGGTCGCGCAGCATATTCGAGGAGATTTTGAACACCGCCACCGAGCCGGCCCGCCAGGGAAATGGCGTGGGCTTGGCCATGATCGACACCGACTTCAACCTCGGCAAGTTCGAGGTCACCAAGGTCCCCACCGACATGGCCATTGACGGAAAGGGGTTCTTTGTGCTCAGCGACGGCGCGGGCGGTACCTTTTACACCCGGAACGGCCAGTTCCGTCTCCAGGAAAACGCCGCCTCGCAGCAGGTGCTTGACCTGGTGAGCGCTAGCGGCCTGGCGGTGCAGGGCTACGGTCTTGACGCCAACAACGCGGTGGACGCCACCTCGGTCACCTCTCTTTCCCTGGCCCGCAGATCGCAGCCCAAGACCACTGAAGCGGTGCGCCTCATCGTCAACATCGAAAGCAGCGCCGAGCTCTCTGATGTGCCCCTCTATGCCCGCTGGGACGGCAGCCGCACCGCCGACGATGGCAGCCCCGCGCCGATCTCGGAAGACGATTACAACTATGCGGCCACCTTTCCGGTATACGACGAAGATGGCGAGGCCCGCACCATCACCGTGTATTTCGACGACACCACTGATCCTGGGGTCAAGGAGTTTCTCGTGGCCTGCGATCCGGGTAAGGACCGCCGGCTGTACGACGCGGCCACCGGGGCGCGGTACAACGATTCCGGCCAGCCGGCCATGCCGGGAGCCGGCGCCTTGCTCTACGGGCGGTTGCGGTTCAATAGCCAGGGAGACCTGATCGATATCGCGGCCTATCAGGTGCCGGCCAACGGCGACGTGGCGCCGGACACCGCCACCAACCGGATCCAACTTGGCCGCGGCGAGGCCTACTATTCTTTTGCCTACAACTTTACCGGCACAGGCGAGGACCGCACCGCCACCCTGGATTTCGGCACCCGGGCGGTTCCCCAGGCGGTGAACGCCACGGGCCGCGCCTTGGTCAGCGCTCCGGGCAAGCCGCCCGCCTATGTGTCCTCTGCCAGCCGCTGGGAGGAGGTGTACGATGAAAACGGCCGCCAGCCCGCGGCCGGCGATGTGATCACCTTTACCGGCACGCGGGGGGACGGCACTGCGGTGACGCTCGACTACACGGTCAACCTGGCCAGCGAGCTCAGCGACCTGCTCGCCAACCTGGAGCAGGAGTTCGCCTGTGTGGCTACCGTGGAAGAGGGGGTGCTCACCCTTACCGACACCACGGTGGGCGACAGCGCGTTGGCCATCACTTCCATCACCTACCGCAACGCTGCCGGCGAGACAGCGGCCACCAACGCCGACATTGCCCAGATCTTCGCCCCTAACGGCTCCCGTTTTGAAACCAGCGAGCAGGCCCGGTTCCAGATCGCCCCCATCACCTCCACCAGCTACGCCACCGCATCCCACACCCTGCTCAAGCAGCAGGACGGATACGGCTCCGGCTATCTCGAGGGATTCTCCGTGGACGCCGACGGCCTGGTCTACGGTCACTACTCCAATGGCCGCAAGGTGGTGCAGGGGCAACTTGTCCTGGCCACGGTGGCCAATGTCAACGGTCTCGAACGGCAGGGCGGCACCTTGTTCCTTTACCGGGACGAGGCTGGCGCTCTCACCACTGGCGTCCCCAACGCTGGCGGTTTTGGCGCCATCCGGGGCGGCGCCCTGGAAGGGGCCAATGTCGATCTCGGCCGGCAGTTTGCCGACCTCATCATCACCCAGCGGGCCTATCAGGCCAACGCCAAAAGCATCCAGACCGCGGATGCGGTGTACGAGACCCTGGTCCGCATGGGATCACGCTGATCCCTTCTCTCTTGTTCCCTTTATGTTTTTCGCGTTTCCGCCCGCGGGGCGATCTTGCGTCTCCCCAGACGAATGGTTAGGGTGGAGAAAATGTATCTTGGTCACAGGGCGTCCTGTAACCAGAT
>WFOD01000183.1 GCA_015488275.1 Deltaproteobacteria bacterium | reverse complement strand
TAGTAGCGGCGGTGCTTGTCCGGCCGGGCGCTGTTCAGACTCACCCGCATGGCGTCGAGGCCGGCCGCGGCCAGGCGCTCCACGGCCGCTGGCCGGCCCGCGTTGGTGTTGCAGTTGATTGTGCCTTTGGCCGTGCGCCGGCGGATGGCGCGGATTGCTTGCTCAATGGTCGCGGCCTGCAGCAAGGGTTCGCCCTCGCAGCCTTGGCCAAAGCTGACCACTGGCCGGGCGGCCCGCTCCAGATGGGACGCGCCGATCTCGACGATTTCTTCCACCCGTGGCACAAAGGTGATCCGCTCTTGCGTCGCCGGGCAGCAACCAGAAGGCTGAAGCGAGATGCATCCCACGCAGGCCGCGTTGCACGCCGGCGAGGTGGGCAGCGGCGCCTCCCAGCGGCCGAGAAAGAAGTTGCGCGCCGCCGGACAGGCGTAGGTGAGGCAACACTTGCCAAGATGGCCGATAAGTCGGTTTTCGGGATGGGCGGCGAGCATGGCGCGGGTCTTGCGCTCGATGCGCGACTGCCGGAACCGGTCGGCGTCCTGCCGCGGGTCTGGATCACTGCGGAAGGCGGTCACCCAAAATCTGCCTTCAGCCCATCCCACGGCCGTGTAGGCGAACAAGGGCAAAAGCGGCGCATCACCGGTCTTCTCAAAGGCGGCGGTATACAAAGCGGTGTGGGCCGGCGCCATGAAGGCGGCCACCGCGGTCACCGGTTCGCCGGTCTCAGGATGGGCCTCCAGCCGGGTGGGCTTGCCGTCGCGCGGATCAATGCCCACTGGTAGCCGGCCGGGCAGGATGAACAGCTCGCTGCCTTCGGGCAAAGGGATGAGGTCCTCGGCCGCGGGCCGCACGAACGCTGTGGCGCTCCGGCCGGCCATCTCCAGGTCGGGCAGATCGTAGATATCGCCGTTTGCGTCCGCAAACACCAGGCGCGGCTGGCGGCTGGGCGGCTTGTTCGTGTTCCGTCGTTTCATGTTCATGCCGCTGGGGGAAGGCCGCGGTCTCGGCATTCAGGGGGCAACCCCGTGAGCAGTTGCGTTTTTTTGTTTACCCCTGCCACGTTCGTGTTTAGAGTAGCGGGTTGCATGGGCTACCTTAAACCGGAATGGCGATCGGAACAAACGAAAATCATGACCACCTCGTGGAGCATCGATCAGGCGCGGGAGCTGTACGGCATCCGGCGCTGGGGCCTGCGCTACTTTGATATCGACGATCAGGGCCGGGTCACGGTGGCGCCGCGCAAAGAAGAGGGCGCGGCCATTCCCATTGTGGAGGTGGTGCGCGCCGCCCTGGAGCAGGGACTCCACTTTCCCATGCTCATCCGCTTTCAGGACCTGCTCCGCAACCGGGTGGAGCGGGTGAACGAGGCCTTCCGTTTGGCGATCGAGGAGTTCGGCTATCAGGGCGGCTACCAGGGGGTATATCCCATCAAGGTGAACCAGTTGCGCGAGGTGGTGGAAGAGGTGATCGACGCGGGCGCGCCCTTTCATTACGGCCTGGAGGTGGGGTCCAAGCCCGAGCTGTTCGCCGCCCTGGCCGTGCACGAAGACGAGGAGGCGCTCATCGTCTGCAACGGCTACAAAGACGCCCGCTACGTGGAGACCGCGCTCATCGGCCGTAAGCTGGGCAAAAAGGTGATCCTGGTGGTCGAAAAGCCAGAAGAGGTGGCCACTGTGGTGCGCGAGGCCGAGCGCCTTGGCGTGCGACCCTTGCTCGGCGTGCGCTTGCGCCTGGCGGCCCGCGGCAGTGGCAAGTGGGCCGCCTCCTCTGGGGAGGACGCCAAGTTCGGCCTTTCGACCAGCGAGCTGGTCGAGGTGTCGGAGCGTCTGCGCGCCGCTGGCCTGGCCGACTGCCTAAAGTTGGTCCACTTCCATATCGGTTCCCAGGTGCCGGACATCATGACGATCAAAAAGGCGGTGCGCGAGGGAGCCATGTACTACGCCAAGCTGCGCCGGCTCGGCCATGACCTCGCGTACCTCGATGTGGGCGGCGGCCTGGGGGTGGACTACGACGGCAGCCGCACCACCTTCCACTCCTCGGCCAACTACTCCCTCAACGAGTACGCCCGCGACATCGTGTACAACGTCATGGAGGTGTGCGAAGCGCAAGGGGTGGCGCCGCCGGTGATCATCAACGAGTCGGGGCGGGCCATCGTGGCCTACCATTCGGTCCTCGTGGTCGAGACCTTTAGCAACATCAAGAAGCCGAGCGAGGTGTCGGCCTCCGAGCCCGACCACCGATTGGTGGAGGAGATGCGCGACATCCTTGAGCAGTTTACCCCGGCGGGCGCCTTGGAGACCTATCACGACGCCCTCCAGTGCCGGGAGGAGAGCGAGACGCGCTTCTCCCTCGGCCTGCTCGACCTGCCGGTCAAGGCGGCGGTGGAGCGCTATTTTTGGCGGATCGGCGAGTTGGTCTTGACCGCCTTTGCCGACGCTGAGTACGTGCCCGAGGAGATCGTCGAGCTCCAGAGCCGGATGAGCGATCAGTACCTGTGCAACTTCAGTGTGTTTCAGTCCATGCTCGACCACTGGGGGCTGGGCCAGCTCTTTCCCATCATGCCGCTCCACCGGCTCGACGAGCCGCCCCGCCGCCGCGGCACCTTGGTGGATATCACCTGCGACTCAGACGGCCGGGTGGCCACCTTCATCGATCTCTACGGCGAGGGGCGCGACACCCTGCCGCTCCACGACCTGAACGGCGAGCCGTACTATTTGGGGATCTTCCTCACCGGCGCCTATCAGGATATCATGGGCGACCTGCACAACCTGTTCGGCCGGGTGAACGAGGCGCACGTCTTTCTCGACGAGGACGAGGAGGGAGGGTACTACATCGAAGAGATCATCGAGGGCACCAATCTCGAGCAGGTGCTCGGCCTGGTGCAGTACGGTCCGGGCGAACTGGCCCGGCGGATGAAACGCCAGTTCGACCGGGCGATCCGGGAAGACCGGTTGCGGCCCAACGAGGCCATGCGGTTGTTCAGCCGGTACCAGCGAGGGTTGAAGGGATATACCTACCTGGATCTGGCGGACTGATAGCAGCCCGTTGAAAAACGGGCTGTGTGCGGCACAGGGACGTGGGGCCGAATTCCGCGGACTGATAGGCCGGCGGCGCCTGTTCAGCCTTGTCCCGGCCGCACCACCCGCAGCACCGAGTCCACCGCCCGGTAGATGTCGAGATCGTCGCCGTAGATGTCCGTGACCTTGGGATGGTCGATGAGGTCTTCGACGATGTACTGGGTGATATAGAGGCTCACCAGGTTGGGATCGTCTACCAGGGTGCGGATGGGTGCGGTCTTGTACTGGATGGCGAACTCGTCCAGGGTGGGCAGTTTGCGCAGCTGGGTGGCGAGGAGCTCGGCGATGGTCTTGTCTGCGGTGGTCTCCAGCACCTTGGCGTCGAGGAGCCGTTGGACGAGCCGCACGGCCAGGGTGTCGGCCTCGCGGCTCGCCTGCTGCAGCATGTGCTGCCGCTCCCGCTCCCGTTGCCGGTCAATGGCCTCGGTGACCCGCATGTCGGCGCCGTAGGGGTTGCTGCTGTGATGGGCCATGATATCCTCCTTCGGGGGAATGGGGCTGTCTCCGCCATTCATACAGGAATTTGTGGCAAAGGAAAAGCGGAAACTCGCGTAACGCATGGGAAAAAACAAGAGCGTGTCCGGGCCGGTCGCCGGTGCCGCGCGCGATTTGCAGGAGGATTGCGATGCCAACGGAAAGCGAGAAAGCAAAAAGCCTGACGATTTTTCTTCCCGGCGGCGTCTTGCCGCCGGCCCTGGCCCGCACCGCGGCCGAAGTGGCCGAGGAATTCGGTTGCGGCCTGTACTTGACCA
Source organism: Deltaproteobacteria bacterium (assembly GCA_015488275.1). Taxonomy (GTDB): domain Bacteria; phylum Desulfobacterota; class Desulfobulbia; order Desulfobulbales; family S012-135; genus S012-135. The sequence goes on along the minus strand of WFOD01000183.1, from coordinate 710 downwards.
CGGTGCAAAACCTGCGGCTGGTGGACGTGCCGGCCGGGGTTGCGGCCGAGGTGGAGAAACGCCTCGTGGCCGCTGGCGCGGATGTCAAAAAACCGGGATGCTTTCCCAAGCTGAAGATCTGTGTCGGCCGGCCGCACTGTAATCTGGCCAAGGCCGACAGCCAAGAGCTGGCGCGCCTGCTGCACGAACGCTATGGCGGCAGGCAGGGCATCAAGCCCAAGATCAAGCTGGCCTTTGCCGCCTGTCCTGCCTCATGCTCCAACGCCACGTTGGCCGATATCGGTATTGTGGCCACCCGTAAGGGCTATGATCTTTACGTGGGCGGTAAAGGCGGGGGCCGGCCCCTGGTTGGCCGGCGGGTGCTCCAAGGGGTGGATGCGGCCGCCATTCTCGACGCCGTTGGCCGGCTTGTGGATTACCATCAAGAGAAGACAGGCAAGAAACAACGCATGTGCAAGCTGATCAACGAAGATGATTTTCCCTATCCCGTGCCGGCAGGCGGCTGACATTCGGCGCCGGTCGCCTCTTCGCGCCGGTCCTCTGCGTCCGCTTTGGCCAGCAGGCGGGCGACCTGGCCCTTGTAGCAGCGGTCCAGCTCCTGGAAGGCGACGGTGACGCCCACCGCATACTGGCCATCCCTTTCCTGCGCGCACCGCACCACCCGGCCGATGCAGCTCACGGGCACCTCAGGGTCTTCCACGGCGATCTCC
>WFOD01000182.1 GCA_015488275.1 Deltaproteobacteria bacterium | reverse complement strand
TTGTGGCGGCCGATGGGGCTGGCGAGGCCGATCTGTGGCGGGAGCTCGCCCGACTGGAAGAGCGTTACTTGGCCTTGGCCGCCGAACACGGGTTGGTGGATGGGGGCAGGCTTTTCCAGGAGTTGGCCGCCCATCCCCGCCTCCCCGGCAACGTTCAGCGGCTGGTGATGGCCGCGGTGCCTGATCCTGTTCCCTTTTTGCCGCGTATTCTTGAACGGTTGCTCGCCACCGGCCTGGCGGTGGAGGTCCTCGTCCAGGCGCCCGGGCATCTTGCCGATGCCTTTGACGAATGGGGCCGCCCCCGGCCAGAGGTCTGGAGCCAGCGGCCCATCGACCTTTCTGCGGCCATGATCGTACCGGCCGGCGATCCGGCAGACCAGGCGGCGCGGCTGGCGACTGAACTCGGCCGGATGCAGGTGGAGCCGGATGATCTGGGGGTCTGCGTTGCGGATAGCGACGTGACCCGTCCGCTCCTCGCCCTCTTTGCCAGGGCCGGCCTTGAGGCCTATGATCCTGCAGGCCGTTCGTTGGCCAGTCATTGCCTTTTTCTCCTCCTCGACACTCTTCGCCGGCTGGTGGAAGAGCGGAGCGCCGAGGCGGCCGCCGCTTTTTTGCGTCATCCAGATGTGTTGGCCTATTTGGCGGCCGGTTCTTTGGCTGCGGCGGGAGACGGCGAGGCGTGTGAGACGGGGCCCTCCCGGAACGGAAACGACGCTGCCAGGGCCAGGGAGGAGAACGCCTTGCTCGCCGATCTGGACACCCTTTTTGCCCAGTGCCTGCCCGCGAGCATTGACGACTTGTTGCGCGGCGGCACGCGGTTTCCGCGCTTGGCGCCGGCCTGGATCCTTGTGCGCGAGGTCCGCTCCCTTGCGGCCACGGACGATCCTGTGGCGGCGCTTGAGGCGTTTGTCGAGCGTTTGTTCGCTGGCCGCCGCCTCGACCCTTTGGAGCCTGAAGACCGCCTCTTCCTGCGGGCCGGCCGCTGGCTGCGCGCCCTGCTCGACGAGTGCCGCGGTCCAGCGGCTTGGGGCTTTGGGCTTGCCGACCTCCTTGCCCTGATGCTCGACCGGGCCAAGGAGATCCGCTTGTACGATCCGGCCGAGGAAAGCGATGTGGAGATCGAGGGTTGGCTCGAAGCGCCGTGGCTGGCCGCGCCTTATCTGGTGGTGGCGGGCATGAACGAGGGGCGGGTGCCGTTGGCTCCGGCTGGCCATCCCTGGATCGGCGACTCCCTTGCCAGCCGTCTCGGCCTGCCATCGGCCTCCCGGCTATTCGCCCGGGACGCCTTTTTGCTCGCCGCCTTGGCCGCCGGCCGCCGGCGCGGCCGGGGCAGGCTCGTTCTCGGAGTGGGACGCTGGAGCGCGGAGCGGGAGCCGTTACTCCCCTCCCGTCTCTTGTTCCTTGCCGACGACCGCACCCTTGTGCAGCGGGCCGCCCGGCTGTTTGCCGCGCCGCCGGCCGAAGCGGCCCTCCCTGCCCGTACCCTTGCCTTTGCCTATGATCTGCGCGGCGTGCCAGAGCCGCCGCCGTTGGCCCGCCTCACCGTGTCGCAGGTGCGCGACTATCTTCACTGTCCCTTCCGCTACTTCTTGCGGCACCACTGCGGCATGACGGCCGGACCCGAGCCAGGGCTGGAGTTGGATCCAGGGATGTTTGGCTCCTTGGCCCATCAGGCCCTGCGCCGTATGGGCCAGGAGCGGTCGGTCTGGGAGTGTGGCGATGCCGAGCGCATAGGCCGGTTCCTTGCCGACTGCTTGGATGAGGTGGCGCGGCGGCGGTTCGGCGGCCGGCCAGCGGTGCCGGTTTTATGGCAGCTCGATGTGTTGCGCCAACGCCTGGCCGCCTGCGGCCGCGTGCAGGCGGCGCTCGCCGCTGAGTGGGAGATCGTGGCCGTGGAGCAAGAGGTGAGCTGCGTTATCCACGGCGTGCGTCTTGAGGGCAGGATCGACCGCATCGACCGGCACCGGCGCACCGGCGCGTTCCGGATCATCGATTACAAGATCGGCGACCGGCCGAAGAAACCGGCCGACGCTCACCTCGCCTCCTGCGGATCGCAGCCGGCGCGCGCTTACGCCGTGCTCACCATTGGCGGTAAGAGTAAACGTTGGCAAGACTTGCAACTGCCCCTTTACCGGTTGTTGGCCGCTGATATCGTCGGCGATGCGCCGGTGATCCTTGCCTACTGGAATGTGCCCAAGGCCCTGACCGACGTGGGGGTGGACGAGTGGCAGGGGTTCGGCGACGAGCTTTTCGCCGCCGCCCGTCTCTGTGTCGCCGGCGTGCTTGCCGATGTGCAGGCCCGCAGGTTCTGGCCGCCGTCTCCCCGGCCGCCGTTCGATGACTTTGAAGAGCTCTTTTACGTCCTGCGCGCGGAAGGTGCAGGTGGAAGGGAAGAAGAGGGGGAGGGCTTTCTGCTGCCCCCTTGGCTCAAGGTGCAAGAATGACGGACCGCATGCTGTTACGTAAGATCATCTCCGGCGGCCAAACTGGAGCGGATCAAGGGGCCCTGGACGCCGCCCTGGCGCACGGATTTCCCATTGGCGGCTGGCTGCCCGCCGGCCGGTTGACCGAGGCGGGGCCGCTGGACGAACGCTACCGGCTGGAGGAACTGCCTGGCGCCGATTACCGGCAGCGGACCGAGCGGAACGTGCAGGACGCCGACGGCACGTTGATCGTTTCCCACGGGCCGCTTACCGGCGGCTCGCTCCTCACCTTGCTCTTTGCCCGGCAGCATGGCCGGCCCTGTTTGCATCTCGATCTATGCGAGCTGGACCCGCCACGGGCGCTGGAACGTCTCCGCGCCTGGCTGGCGGACCACAGTATTGGGGTGCTCAACGTGGCCGGCCCGCGGGCCAGCCACGATCCCCGTATCCATCAGGCGACCTTCCGCCTCATCGACGCCCTGCTCGCCGGCCTGTCGGCCGACATGGCCCAGGACAGCGCCTCCGCCGGCCGGCCAGGCGAGCGTTGTTTGGAGAGGGGAGACAATGGCTGAGTTGCTGTCGCCCAACCTGGCCATTGCCGCTTCGGCCGGCTCGGGCAAGACCTTTACCCTTGCCCACCGCTACATCGGCCTCCTTTTGCAAGGGGCCCGGCCGGAGAGGATCGTGGCCCTCACCTTTTCCCGCAAGGCGGCGGGTGAGATCTTTGACTCCATTGTCGGTTATCTGCTCGAGGCCGCGGCCAGTGACCGGGCGGCGCGGACAGTGGGCGAACGCCTGGGCTTGGCCTTGGACCAGAAACGCGCTATCGGGCTTTTGCGCCTGCTGCTTGGCCGGCTGCACCGGTTGCAGACCGGCACCCTGGACAGCTTCGCGGTACGGGTGCTGCGTTGTTTCCCCCTGGAATTTGGCGTGGGGACCGAGTTCCGCATTCTCGACGACAACGAGGCCAGCCGCCAGCTCGTGCTCCTGGCCGCCTTGCGGCGCTACCTCGCTGAACTCGCGCCAGAGACCAGGGGGGCGTTTTTCGACGCCTTCCGCCGGGCCTCGTTTGGCGATGCGCCCCGCAGGTTCACCGATGAGCTGCTCGCCTTTGTCGCCGACTGCCACGACCTCTACCTGGACCATCCCGACGCCGACGCCTGGGGCCTGGGCGACCGTCTTTGGCCCCATCCCCCTGTCTGGCGGGCCGCTGCTCCGCCCAGCGGGGAGCAGCGGCAGCGGTTTCTCGATCTGTTGCAAGACGTTGATCTGCCCGGCAAGGCGCGTGTCGCCTTTGCCCGGTTTTGCCAGGCCCTGCCGGAGTGGCGCCCGGCAATGGCGCCGGATCGAGGGATCAGCTATATCCTCGACCGGTTGCCGGCCGACGCCCTTGTCGCCGATAGGGGCACCCTTTGCATGTACGGCCGGGAGGTGGAGCTGCGCGGCGAAGCATGGTCGTTGCTGCAAGGGTTTGTCGGTTGGATGCTCGGCCGGGAGGTTGCGGCCCAGAACGAGCGTTTACGGGCCATCCACGCCATCATGGCCGGTTACGAAGAGGTGTACGACCGGCTTTTCCGACTGCGGGGGCTCTTGGCCTTTGACGATGTTCATCGCTTGGTGCGGGCCGGCCTGCGCCGGAGCGATGCGGCGGAACGGCTCGTCTTTCGCCTCGACACCCGGTTCGATCACTGGCTCCTGGACGAGTTCCAGGACACCAGCCGTCTCCAATGGGAGGCCCTCCAACCGCTGGTGGACGAATGTATCCAGGATCCGGAGCGCACCTTTTTCTATGTCGGCGACGTCAAGCAGGCGATCTATGCCTGGCGGCGGGGCGACGCCCGGATATTCAACGAGATCCTGGCGCATTACGATGAGTTCGGCCGGCTCGATCTCGACGTGTCCTACCGGTCGGTTCAGCCCATCGTCGAGGCCGTGAACCAGGTGTTCGCCAGAGTGGACGGCATGGACCTGCCCGAAGAGGCGGCGCGCCGTTGGCGGGAAACATGGCGGCCGCACCGCTCGGCCCGCGATCCGGCGGAGGCCGGTTGCGCGCTCTTGCTCGAGGTGGAGTCCGAGTC
>WFOD01000181.1 GCA_015488275.1 Deltaproteobacteria bacterium | reverse complement strand
ACGGTGAACGGCTCGATCGTGTTCGACGACCGCTACGCCGGCAAACCGCTGGTCTTCTGCGGCACCATCGGCGTCATGCCGCGCGAAATCGCCGGCCGGCCGTCGCATGAAAAAAAGGCCCAGGTGGGCGACCTCATCGTCATGACCGGCGGCCGTATCGGCAAAGACGGCATCCACGGCGCCACCTTCTCTTCCGAGGAGCTCAACGAGAACTCGCCGGCCACCGCGGTGCAGATCGGCGATCCCATCACCCAGAAAAAGATGTTCGACTGCCTGCTCAAGGCCCGCGACCGCGGCCTGTACAACTGCATCACGGACAACGGCGCCGGCGGCCTGTCGTCGTCGGTCGGCGAAATGGCCCGCGACACCGGCGGCTTCATCCTCCATCTCGAGCGGGCGCCGCTCAAGTACGCCGGCCTGCAGCCGTGGGAGATCCTCATCTCCGAGGCCCAGGAACGGATGACCCTGGCCGTGCCGCCGGACAAGATCGACGAGTTCCTGGCCCTGTGCGAAAAGATGGACGTGGAGGCCACGGTGCTCGGCGAGTTCAACGATTCCGGCAAGTTCCACGTGCTCTACGAGGGCCGGACCGTGACCTACATGGACATGGACTTCGTGCACGAGGGCTTGCCCAAGATGCGGATGACCGCCCGCTGGGAGCCGCCGCGCCACCCGGAACCCGAGCTGCCGGCCGCGCCCGACCTGGCCGCCGAGCTGCACGGCCTGCTCGGCCGGCTCAACGTCTGCTCCAAGGAGTACGTGGTGCGCCAGTACGACCACGAGGTGCAAGGCGGCAGTGTGATCAAGCCGCTCACCGGCGTGGTGGACGACGGCCCGAGCGACGCCGCGGTGCTGCGCTTCGATCTCGACCGGTTCGACGGCCTGGTGATCGCCCACGGCATCTGCCCCCGGTACTCGGATATCGACACCTACCACATGGCGGCCTGCGCCATCGACGAGGCGGTGCGCAACGCCCTGGCCGTGGGCGCCAGCCTCGACATGATGGCCGGGCTCGACAACTTCTGCTGGTGCGATCCCATTCTGTCGGAAAAGACGCCGGACGGGCCGTACAAACTCGCGCAACTGGTGCGGGCCAATCAGGCGCTCGCCCGCTACACCACGGCCTACGGCGTGCCGTGCATCTCGGGCAAGGACTCGATGAAAAACGACTACATGATCGGCGGCACCAAGATCTCGATTCCGCCCACCCTGCTCTTTTCCGTGGTCGCCCGTATCGACGACGTGCGCCAGGCCGTGACCATGGACGCGAAAGAGCCCGGCGACTTCGTCTTCGTGCTCGGCACCACCTATCCGGAGCTGGGCGGCTCGGAGTACGCCGCGCAACACGGCGCCGTGGGCAACAGTGTGCCCCAGGTGCGCGAAAACGACGCCCTGCCCCTCTACCGCGCCCTGGCGCGCGCCATCCGGGAAGGGCTCGTGGCCTCCTGCCACGACTGTTCGGACGGCGGCCTGGGGGTGGCGCTCGCCGAGACCTGCTTTGCCGGCGGACTCGGCATGGTGGTCGATCTGCGCAAGGTGCCGCGGGTGAACGTCGAGCGGGACGACGTGCTGCTCTTTTCCGAGTCCCAGAGCCGCTTCGTGGTCACCGTGCCGCCGGACAAACTCGACGCCTTCCAGGGGGTGATGCGCCACCTGCCATGCTCCAAGGTCGGGTTCGTCACCACGGTGGAGACCCTGAACATCACCGGCCTTGCCGGCGAGACGGTGATGAGCGAACCCATCGACGCGCTCAAGAAGAGCTGGCAGGCGACTCTGGCCTTTTGAGCTTTTGCATCATGGAAAAGGGCATTTTCATCAACGAAATCACCGACGGCGCCGAGATAAAAGGCCTCTTTCTGGTGCGGAGCGCCCGCCTGGCCACGACCAGGAACGGCAACCCGTACCTGGCCCTCCAGCTTGCGGACAAGACCGGCGAAATCGGGGCCAAGGTGTGGGACAACGCCGAGACCCTGGCGCCGGCCTGCCCGGAAGGCGGCTTTGTGAGCGTGAGCGGCCAGGCCCAGTCGTTTCAAAACGCCTTGCAGATCCGCGTAACCGATCTTGCGGCCGTGCCGGCCGGGGCGGTGGACCTGGCCGATTTCGTTCCCCGCACCGTGCACGACATCGACGCCATGTGGCAGGAGTTGCGCGGGTTTGCCGGCCGGATCGAGGACCAGGACTACCGCCGGCTCGTGGCCGATCTGCTCGACGATCCCGAACTCGCCGGCCGCTTCCGGCAGGCGCCGGCGGCCAAGCACATGCACCACGCCTATCTCGGCGGGCTGCTGGAACACACGCTCGCCATCGTCCGCCTGGCCGACGCGGTGAGCCGCTTTTACCCGGATATCGACCAGGACCTGCTCATCGCCGCCGCCATGCTGCACGATATTGGCAAGGTGCTGGAGTTCTCCTACGACACCCCGGCCTTTGATTACTCGGAGCGCGGACGGCTGGAGGGCCATCTGGTGCTCGGCGCCGAGTTCGTCAGCCAGCGGATCGAACGACTCGGCAATTTCGACGAGCGCAAGGCCACCTTGGTGCGCCACTGTATCCTCTCCCATCACGGCCGGCTCGAGTTCGGCTCGCCCACCGTGCCCATGATCCTCGAGGCCCTGGTCCTCAACCTGCTCGACGACCTGGACGCCAAGGCCAACTATCTCCATCGCCTGGCCGGCGAACAGAGCGCCGCCGAGACCGGAGCAGAAGACGATTTCCAATGGAGCGGCTTTCAGCGCCCGCTGGAGCGGTTTCTTTTCTTGCGGCGGCCCAAGGGGCCAGCCTATACCCTCCCGCCAGGGACCGGAGAGGAGGAGACCACTTCAGCCGGGCACCAAAATCGGCCGAAACGCCGGCCGGCCAAGCAAGCGGAACCGCCGCCCCCCAATCCGCAACCTTCCCTGTTCGACTGAGTGGCGCGCGGCAAGGTCATGGCCTATACCTTTGCCGAACTCCTGGGACACGAGCGGGCCAAGCGGCTCCTGCGGCGCGGCGTGCGCCGCGGCCGGGTGGCGCACGCCTATCTCTTCCGCGGTCCGGACGGCGTGGGCAAAAAACGCGCCGCCCTCACCCTGGCCGCTTGGCTCAACTGCCGCGAGCCACAGCCTGATGACGCCTGCGGCCGCTGCGCCAGTTGCCGCAAAATGGCGGCTCACAGCCATCCCGACTGCACGATCGTGACCCCTGAAGAGGACAAAAAGACGATCGGTATCGACCAAATCCGGGACCTGCAAAAAGCGCTCGCCTTTCCCGCCAACGAAGGCAAAGTGCGTGTGGCCGTGCTGCTGGATGTGGGCCGCCTCCTTTTGTCCGCCGCGGCCAACAGCCTGCTCAAGACCCTGGAAGAGCCGCCGCCAGGGGTGGTGCTCATCCTCACGACCCCGGAAGATGCGCCGCTCCTCGACACCATTGTCTCCCGCTGCCAGGTCATCCCTTTCGGCTCCCTGGCCGACGACGAGGTCGCCCGTCTCTGCAAAGAACACCTGCCGGTGACCGCCGAGACAGCCACCAACCTGGCCCAGCTTGCCCGCGGCAGCGTGGGCCGGGCCATCGCCCTGCACACACACAAAATAGCCGAGCTCGGCGACCGCATACGCACGGCAGTGGAACAAGGCGCGGACGGAGCGCCGGCCGCAGAACTCTCCCTTCTCGACTTGGCGCGCGAGGCGGCCGACCTGGAAGAGCACCTCCCCCTCCTCCTCGATCTCCTCTCTCTCTGGCTCCGGGAGCGCCTGCTGGCCGCGGCCGGCATGGCCACTGTGGACCCGGCCGCTGACAGCGGTCATTCCGGTCCTGTTCCCCGGCCGGCAAAACCGTGCTCTCTTTCCGCCATCCGCCGCCGCCTCGAAAGGATCGCCGCCGCCCGCGCACAATTGGCGGCCAACTGCAATCCCAGGGCGGTATGTGAGTCCCTTTTCTTTGCCCTGCGTTGATGGTATATTCCGATCCTTATGACTACCCACGGGCGACAGACACAAGAGCAGGAGGAGAGGACCGCCTCCTCTTCCACCACACGGCAGGAACGGCCGGCCAAGGCATCCAAGGCGCCGACCTTTTACTCCTACGCCATCCGCTTTCGCGAGGGCCAGCCGCGCTTTCGGGCCGCAAGCCGCATCCCCCGGCTCGCCAAGGATGAAGTGGTGATGGTACCCACGGACCACGGCTTGGAGCCGGCCGTGGTCGTGGCGCCCGCTCCTCTACCCATGCTCGATCCACACCGGCCGCCGCCCGCCACCTTCACCATCGCCCGCCGCGCCAACCGCGAAGAGCGGGAAAAGTACCAGGCCCTGCCCGCGCGGGAACGCGAGGCCTTCAACTTTTGCCGTCGCCGTATCGAGCACCACGGCCTGATCATGAAGCTGATCCGGGTGGAGCGTTTTTTCAACGGCAGCAAGATCATCTTTTACTTCACGGCCGAAAAGCGGGTTGACTTTCGCGCTTTGGTCAAGGACCTGGTGCAAGAGTTCCGCACCCGGGTGGAGATGCGCCAGGTGGGCGTGCGGCACGAGACCAAGATGTTGGGCGGGCTTGGCTGCTGCGGCCGCGAGTTGTGCTGCGCCTCGTTCATGAAAAAGTTCGCGCCCGTGTCCATCAAGATGGCCAAGGCCCAGGAACTGCCGCTCAACCCGGCCAAGATCTCCGGCCTGTGCAACCGCCTGCTCTGCTGCCTGACCTACGAGTACGAGACCTATCTTCAGGCGCGGCAAGATATGCCACGCTCCAACAAGCGGATCATGCTCGACGGCACGGTCTACAAGGTCACCCAAGTGCAGCCGTTGGAGCGGACCGTGACGGTGATCAACCCAGAGGCGCCCCAAGAATCCCGGGTGCTGACCGAGGACGAATGGCGGCGGGCCGAGCCAGTGCAGCCGCCGCAGCCGAAAAAGAAAAAGACGGCCAAGAAATGAGCTTCTACGTCACCACCCCGATCTTCTATGTCAACGCCCAACCGCATCTCGGCCACGCCTACACCACCATTGTGGCCGATACTGCGGCCCGTTTCCACCGCCTGAACGGCGAAGAGACGCGCTTTCAGACCGGCACGGACGAACACGGCGACAAAATCGCCGAGGCAGCGGCCAAGGCCGGCGAGACGCCGCAGGAGTACGCCGACCGGATCAGCGCCCTGTTCCGCAACGCCTGGCCAGATCTTGACATCGCGCCAGACAACTTCATCCGCACCACTGATCCGGCGCACAAGCGCATCGTGCAGGCGATCCTCCAGCAGGTGTACGAACAGGGCGATATCTACTTTAGCGAATACGAAGGGCTCTACTGCAAGGGGTGCGAGCGGTTCGTCACGGAAAAAGAATTGGTGGACGGCCTCTGCCCAGACCATCAAAAAGAGCCGGAGCGGATCCGCGAACAAAACTACTTCTTCCGCATGAGCAAGTACCAGCAATGGCTCATCGACCATATCAAACAACACCCCGACTGCGTCACGCCAGAGCGCTACCGCAACGAGGTCCTCTCTTTTCTCAAAGAACCGCTCGAGGATCTGTGCATCTCCCGGCCCACCAGCCGTCTCACCTGGGGCATCCCTCTGCCCTTCGACGAAAAGTTCGTCACCTACGTATGGTTCGACGCCTTGATCAACTACATCAGTGGCCTCGGCTATCCCAACGATCCGCTCTTTGCCCGCTACTGGCCGGCGGCCGAGCACATCATTGCCAAGGATATTTTGAAACCCCACGCCATCTACTGGCCCACCATGCTGCGGGCCATTGGCGTGCCCATGTACCGCAAGCTGCACGTGCACGGCTACTGGAACGTCAACGAGGCCAAGATGTCCAAAAGCCTGGGCAACGTGGTGCGGCCCGGCGAACTTGCCGCCAAGTACGGCGCTGACGCGGTGCGTTACTTTCTCTTGCGCGAAATGTCCTTTGGCGTGGACGCCTCGTTTTCCGAAGAGGCCCTGCTCGGCCGGCAAAACGCCGATCTGGCCAACGATCTCGGCAACCTGTTCGCCCGCTCGCTGGCCATGCTCAAAAAGTTTGCCAAAGGCGCGATCCCTGCCCCGGCAGCAGACGCCGAGTCGCCGGAGGACAACGAACTGCGTGAGGCCGCCCTGGCCATGCTCGACGAGTACAGCCGCCAGATGGAGGCGTTCGCTTTCAACCGGGCCCTGCAAGCGGTCTGGGAGGTGGTGAGCCGGGCCAACAAGTACATCGTCACCAGCGAACCCTGGGTGCTGGCCAAGGACCCTGCCAAGGCGCCCCGCTTGCACACCATGCTCTACCACCTGGCCGAGACCCTGCGCTGCATCGCCGTGACGCTCCAACCGGTGATGCCTTCGGCCGCGGCCAAGATGCTCCAGGCCCTGGGGCTTACGCCACCCTGCCGTCTCGCCGATCACCGCTGCTGGCAGGTGCTGCCCCCGGGTTCTGAGCTGCACGATCCCGGCCCCCTTTTTCCCCGGCTCGACAAAAAGGCGATGATGGCCGCCGACCCACCGGCTGCCGAGGCGGCCGGCCGGAAAGGCAAGGAAAAAAGCGCTGGCGCGCCCACGATGGCCCAGCCCGCCAGCAGCGAGCTCATCGACTTTAACCTTTTCCAAAAACTCGACCTGCGGGTGGCCGAGATCATTGCCGCTGAACCGATCCCCAAGGCCAAACGCCTGTTGCGCCTCACTGTGCGGGCACCGGAGGAACGGACCGTGGTGGCCGGCATTGCCGAACATTACCAACCAGAAGATCTGGTGGGCCGGCAGGTGATCCTCGTGGCCAACCTCAAGCCAGCCAAGCTGATGGGGGTGGTGTCTGAGGGCATGGTGTTGGCGGCCAAGGAGGGGAGCCGCCTAACGCTGCTCAGGCCCGATACGAGTGTCGCCGCCGGCACGCCGGTGAGCTGAGGCCAGGAGCGGCGGCAGGGCGGACAACCAGCAAATGGACGCCGCACTCAACAAACTTCGCCAGCTAGCCGTGGCCAACGGTCTGGAGGTGGTGGAGCTGCCGCAGCTTCCCGCCTTGATCCTCTCCCCTGGGCGCGTCAGCCGGACGGCGCTCCGGCGGGCATTGGCCAACAGCGCTCCTGAAGCGGCGAAGCCAACGGCCGCAGCAGCCACCGAGTGCGAGGTAAGCGTCGCCGAACGGCAAGAGCTTTTCGCCCTGTTCCATGCCCCAGGCCAACCTTCCCCTGCGCCTCCTTCTGCCTGCGAAGCGGCCCAAAAGGGTGCGCCTTCCCCACAGCCTACTGGTCCCGGTCAGCCAGCCGCCCATCTCCAGGAAGAACCATGAGCCGGACGATTGCGATCTCCAGCGGAAAAGGCGGGGTTGGCAAGACCACCCTGGCGGTGAACTTGGCCACCGCTCTGGCCAGCCGGGCGCTGCTCGTGGACGGCGATCTGGGATTGGCCAATGTGGACGTACTGCTTGGCATTGAGCCGCGCCGCACCTTGCGCGACCTTGTTGACCAGGGACTTCCGCCGAGCGAGGTGTTGGTGGAAAGCGGCTTTGGCTTTGCCGTTCTGCCCGCCAGTTCAGGCGTGCCGGAAATGGCCCGTCTCGACCAACAGGGCTCGGCCGCCCTTTTTGCCGCCCTCGACCGGATCGCCGCTGAGTTCGATGTGATTCTGGTGGACACGGCTGCGGGCATCGGCCCGTCGGTGCTCGCCTTCAACGACTGGGCCGCGCTTTCCTGCGTGGTGATCACCCCAGACCCCACCTCGCTCACCGATGGCTACGCCCTGGTCAAGGTGCTGCACAACCGCTTGCAAAAAAACCGGTTTTATTTTGTAATCAATGAAGTTGCGGACCAACAGGAAGGCAAGGCCGTATTTACCCATATGCGTTCCGTGCTCGCCAACTTTCTCGGCTGCCAGGCCGAACTGTTGGGCTGCATCCCGCAGGACGCAGCGGTGAGGGAGGCGATCAGAAGCCGGCAACCGTTGCTGGCCCAGCAGGCTAGCAGCCGCGCCGCGCGCGCCATCGCTGCCATCGCCGACCGGCTGCGCCAACTATGATGGCGAGGCCGCGACTTCGGCAGCCGCAGGGCACCCCCATGACCAGTTACCTCGCAAGAGGTGCAAACATCAATGGAGGCATCCGGTGTTCATCATCAGCAACTTTCTCAACGCGCTCGCCATTCTCATCGACTTCCTCCTCTCCGCCTATATGTGGATCATCATCGGCCGCGCCGTGGTCTCCTGGGTAAGCGCTGATCCGTACAACCCCATTGTCCGCTTTCTCTACGAGGCCACAGAGCCGGTGCTCGCCCGCCTCCGCCGCGCGGTGCCCGTGGCCGTTGGCGGCATCGATTTTTCGCCCATGCTCGTCATCCTGGCGATTATCTTTCTCCGCAGCTTTTTGGTCCCCACCTTGCAGCACCTAGCCGCCGCCTTTTAACCAACCGCCGGAAAACCGGCCTGACAACCGCTGAGGAGCACCGCCATGAGCCTTACGCCGCAAGATGTCCAATCACAGCAGTTCAACGCCCGCTTCCGCGGCTACGACATGGACGAGGTGGACGAGTTCCTCGAACGGGTGGCAGACGAAATGCTCACCCTGATTCAGGAAAACAAGCAACTGCGGGAACGGATCGAAGGACTCAAACGCGACCTTTCCGCCTACCGCGAGCAGGAGCGCTCCTTTCAGAAGGCGATCATCAGCGCCCAGCAGATCGCCGACGAGATGAAGGAGAAAAGCGAGGCTGAAGCGAAAAGGGTCCTGGAGCAGGCAAGGGAGGAGGCCGACGCCCTTCTGCAGCAAGCGCATACCGAGGTGGCCACCGTGGAACGGCGACTGGACGAGCTGCGGGCGCAAAAAGAGGAGATCAAAGAGGAGCTGCGGGCCATGCTCACCTCCTATCTGGCCCGGCTGGACGAAGAGCCCGCAGCCGGCCAAACCGAACCTGCGGCGCCAAGCGCGCGTCCTGTCAGCGATCACGAGGAGGCTGGAGGCCAGCAAGCGGCCAACCGGGACAAAGGACCGGACGATGCTTCGTTAGGGGAGCTGTACGAAAAAATCGACCTGCCTGCCACCTTTTTCGCCGCCAACGAAGAAGAGGACGAGGAGGACGCGGCCAGGGCCGAGGGGCGCGACGAGGAGGACGGCCCCCCCATGAGCTTGGCCGAGATCACCGCCTCCACGGAATCGGAGGAGGACGACGACCGTCCACTCCCCGATCTCGACGGGGAAATGCTTTTCAACCTCGACGACCCTCTAGACGACTTGGCGCCAGACATCAAGATCAAGGACGACGACCGGGATGGCTGAGACGCCACTCCCATGTTTACAGCCAGCGGCGGACGGCGCAACGGTCTTCCTGACCGTCCATGTGCAGCCGCGGGCCGCCAAGGCGCGGATCGCGGGCCTGCACGGGAAGGCGCTCAAGGTGGCCGTGACCTCGCCGCCGGTGGACGACAAGGCTAACAAGGCGCTCATCGCCTTGCTCGCCGATCTCCTTGACCTGCCCAAGAGCCGCTTCCGCCTTGCCAGCGGCCACCATAGCCGTACAAAACGCCTCCTGATCGAGGCCCCTGGCGAAAGGGTCGCCGCCGCCTTGCGCCAAGCGCTCGAGCGCACGGGGTGAAGGCCGTCCTCCGCCCCCGGCGCTGGGCAGACCTCCCCACCGCTCGGCCACGATTCTCCTTGTGGGCCCTCCCCCTGCTTTGCTACCATTGAAAACGGCAACCCGTATCCACGAGGGAATGGAACTGGTCAGGGGGTGCTCCTTCGTAACGACGACGGCACGCCGGGCCGAGGAGGAAAGGAGAACGTGACCGACGAAACACCCATCTCTATCATCATCGTTGATGACCACAAGCTGTTTCGCCAAAGCCTCAAAATCATGATCTCGCGCTGGCCGGACATCGCCATTGTCGGCGAGACCGGCGACTGGCAGGAGAGCTTGCGCCTGATCGAGGAGCACCGGCCGGCCGTGGTCATTCTCGATATCTCAATGCCCGGCCTGGGAGGGCTCGAGCTGGCCCCCCGCATCCGTAAGATCTGTCCCGCCTGCCAGATCCTCATCCTCAGTATGCACGGGGATTCGAACCACGTCTATCGGGCCTTTAAGACCGGTTGCCGCGGCTTTGTACTCAAGTCGGATTCAGCCGAAGAGTTGGAGCTAGCGATCCGCACCGTGGCCCAGGGCAAGACCTTTCTCACCCCATCCGCCTCGTCCACGATCATCAACCGGGTACTCCTCACCGGTGGGGGCCAAGCGCCGTCCATCTTCTTCGAATTGACCCAGCGGGAGCAGGAGGTTGCCCGCCAGCTCTTGCAGCACCGCTCCACCAGCGAAATCGCCAACGACCTGTGCATCAGCCCCAAGACGGTGCGGGTGCATCTCACCAACATGATGCGCAAACTCGGTTGCGCCTCCCGCGACGCCCTGGTGGAGCGGCTCAAGGAAATGACCACAGACAGCGATCCTGCCGCCCTTTCCCCGCCTGACTTGCCACAATAACGGCAACGGCCCTGGCAGCAGAGCCAGGGCCGTTGGGCCGAACGGACAGAAGAGGGATGATCAGCGTCGGGCGGCAAGCACCTGGATTGTAGGGCTTGGCAAGGGCCAGCCCACCTGCACGCTCACCGTTGCCGTAGCGGTAAGGCCCCCGTTGTCTGTCACTGTCAGCTCGAAGACCAGAGGGACGCCCCGCGGCCCTTGCGCAGGCGCGGTAAAGGTGGGCTGCAAGGAATCTCCCCCGGCAAGCTGCACGGCCGGGCCGTCAATCTGCCGCCAGGCGACTGCGGCAATGCCATCATCAGCATCCCGGGATCCGCTCCCGTCCAGGGTCACCGCGGCGCCAGGGGCAACCTTGCCTGCTGGCCCGGATACAGCGGCCACAGGCGGATCGTTGACCTCGTTCACCGTAATCTCCACGGTTGCCGGCGTTGAAACGGCCACTCCATCGGAGACGGTAAACGAAAAGGTGTCTGCACCGCTGAAGTCCGCATCCGGCGTATAGGTGAAAGCGCCCGTGGTCGCATCCAAACTCAAAGCGCCGTGCGCCGGCTGGCCGCTTACGGCAAAGGTAAGGGAGTCGCCGTCGGGATCCGTGGCGCTCAGGCTACCGGAAAGAGCGGTGTCCTCATTGGTGGCCAACGAGGCCGCCTGGGCGGCTGGCGGATCGTTGACCCCGGTCACGGTGAGCGCCACCGTGGTGGGCGGAGAGGAGGCCCATCCGTCGGAAACCGTAAAAACAAAAGCGTCTGACCCACTGAAATCGGCCTCCGGCGTATAGGTGAAAGCGCCCGTGGCCGCGTCCAAGCTCAGGGCGCCGTGCGCCGGCTGGCTCACCACCGTATAGGTCAACGAATCGCCATCTGCGTCCGAGGCCGCCACGGTGTCGGAAAGCGCAGCGTCTTCCGCCACGGTGAAGCTGCCACCGCTGGCCTGCGGCGCGGTGTTGATATCGCTGTAACGCACGAGGTAGGGATCAGAGGGCGGCGACTCCACGCCGTCGGTATCGTAGGCGGTCATGGTGAAGGCGGCGTCGCCGGAGAATGTCACCGTGATATCCGCCGCCAGGATGGAGGGATCAGGGATTTCATGGATCAACTGCCCATCCTGATAGATACGAAAACCGGCAAGGCCGGGCAGAGAGGTATCGTACTGCCATTCGATGTGCATGTTCTTGACCGCCGCCTCGGCCCCTGAAGGCGAAACGCCCACAAACAGACCAATGGCCAGCGGCACGAGCCACCACCAAGAACGGCTGGCGAGACGCAATATGAAACGGGTCGCGACACTCAAACGGAACATGGCCACACCTCCAAAGAGAACGGCAAATCCTGGCGCAGGTTTTTGCCAAGCCATGTGGCTTGGCGCTTTCTCCAAACACGAAACTTCATGCCTTTGAAGGATGAGCAAGGCGTGTGCCACCCCCCGCGGACCGCGCGCGCATGGCCGTGGACAAGCCGCGCACGCCCTTGCAAGGCGGCTGGCAGACCGTCCGCTGCGCTTGCCCAAGGGGCAAGACTTGGGGCAAGCAAAAGAAATTTTTTTCGCTGCAGAAAAAGGATGAAGAAAAGGAGGGAAACAAAAACGGCCTGCGCAGAAGACAGGCCGAAGATCAGAAAGCTGGCGGAGAGAGAGGGATTCGAACCCTCGGTGGGGTTTTACCCCCACACTCGCTTAGCAGGCGAGCACCTTCAGCCGACTCGGTCATCTCTCCGCGCCAGGAAAAAGACCGCGTACTGGCGGAGGAGGTAGGATTCGAACCCACGGTACTTTCGTACAACGGCTTTCAAGGCCGCCGCCTTAAACCACTCGGCCACTCCTCCTGCAGAATACGGCTCCACGCACGTGACACTCCGCACGTAACTCTGGTCGCAGCGTAGGGCCAAGCAAAACTTACCAGCTCGGCAAGACAGTGTCAACACGCATCAAGCGCTGCGGGAGACCACGTGTCCCCGCGCGCCGATCACCACCACTTCTGGCCGAAGAGACGAGCCGGCCTGGGAGAGCGCCTCCTGAACGATGGCCCGCATCCCGCCGCAACAAGGAACCTCCATGATGGCAATGGTCAGGGCCGCAAGACCAGCGGTGGCGAAAATCTGGCGGAATTTATCCACATACATCTGCCGGTCGTCAAACTTGGGACAGCCCACCATCACCACCTTGCCCGCCAGGAGCTCCTGGTGAAAGAAAGGATAGGCCACGGGCACGCAGTCCGCCGCCACCAGCAGATGGGCGCCGCGCAGATAGGGGGCCGTGGGAGGAACCAAACGGATCTGCACCGGCCAATGGGTCAGGGCCGACCCGGTTGGCGCGGTTGGCGCGCTGATCCGCCCGGCGGCCGCAGCCGGCATGGCAAACATCTGCACCTGACTGCCAGGGCAGCCGCAGCCTGGATCTGCCACCGGCGGTGCTTGCGGCTCTTGCCGTTTACGGGCCAGCAGCTCTTCCACCGCCCGCTCGTCAAAGTCCTCCGCCTCGCGCTCGACAATTCTGAGAGCGCCGGTGGGGCATTCGCCCAAACAGGCCCCCAGGCCGTCGCAGTACTGCTCGCCGATCACCCGCGCCTTGCCGTCCACGATCTCCAGCGCGCCTTCGGCGCAGGCGGGCACGCACTGGCCGCAGCCGTTGCACAGCTCTTCGTCGATCTCAATAATCTTGCGTCGTACTTTCATGTCGCTGCCTCCTCGAGCAACACCTGCGCCGCCACCTTACGGCCGCCCTGGGTGAGAAAGGAGCGATCCACCAGGCGCGCCAGCTTTTCCTGGCCCAGCACGCCGTTACGCTTTTTTTCCTCCAGGTTGACGATCAAGTCGGCGTCGTAGAGCACCTTAAAGTTGGTGGTTTCTTCCTCGCGCGGATGATGGTGATGCCCCACGATGTCACACACCTCATCGATAAAGCCAGGCTCTGCGCCGAGCTCTTCCAGGATGCGGCGGGCGATGGGCGGTCCTTCCTGGTGTTGGTAGCGGGCCGCAGTGCTGTTGTACTTGCGCTCCGCCTCCTTGATGCCGATATCGTGCAGATAGGCGGCGGCCAGGATCACTCCGGGATTGCCGCCCTCGATGGCCTGGATTTCCGCGGCGAAACGGGCCACCCGGCCGGCGTGGGCGATACGGCGAAAGTCGCTGCCAAAGTACTTTTTCATCGCCACGGCCACCTGCTCGTGCAGCATCTCCTTTTTCTTGTTGCGCAACTCCTCTGGCAAGGTGCCGAGGCACTGCTCCGCATACGGGCAGTAGGCGGCGCAGCCAAAGTCCATCTTTGGATTAAGCACCCGGTGGCCGCAGTTCTTGCACTTTCGGCTGCCCTCGTCCTTGAAAAACTCGATCTCTGCATCACACTTCGGGCATTTGGTCTCGAAAATGGCCTCTCCACCCCAGTAGCGGCTGTCCTGTCCCGGGCACTGCATGGACTACCTCCTCTTGACAAAAAGTTGGCGGCCGGCCAGCCGGTGCGCCAGCCGGCCGGCCGCACAGACGCCACGATTAGCCGAGAATGGCCCGCAGATCTTCGTCCGGCGTGCTGATCGGCATGATGTTGAAGTTGTCCACCAACACCTGCAGCACGTTGGGCGTGATAAAGGCGGGCAGGCTCGGCCCCAGACGGATATCCTTGATTCCCAGGTACAGCAGGGTCAGCAGAATGGCAACCGCTTTCTGCTCGTACCAGGAAAGGATCATGGAAAGGGGCAAATCGTTAACCCCGCACTCAAAGGCGTCGGCCAGGGCGCCGGCGATCTTGATCGCCGAATAGGCGTCGTTGCACTGGCCGATATCGAGCAAGCGGGGAATGCCGCCGATGTCGCCGAGCTGCTTATCGAAAAAGCGGAACTTGCCGCAGGCAAGGGTCAGCACCACGCAGTCGGAGGGGACCTTTTCGACAAACTCGGTGTAGTAGTTGCGGCCCGGCTTGGCCCCATCGCAACCGGCCACCAGGAAAAAGTGGCGGATGGCCTTGCTCTTCACCCCCTCGATCACCTTGTCGGCAACCCCGAGCACGGCGTTATGGCCAAAGCCCACGAGGACCGAGCCCTTATCCGTGTCTTCCGTAAACCCCTCCATCGCCAGGGCCCGCTCAACGGCCGGCGAAAAGTCGTAGTTGGCGCAATGGGTGACGCCGGGCCAGGCCACCAAGCCGCTGGTGAAGATGTTGTCTTTATAGGCATCGGTCGGCTTCTGGATGCAGTTGGTGGTCATGACAATGGCGCCGGGGAACTCGGCGAACTCCTTTTGCTGGTTCTGCCATGCCGTGCCGTAATGGCCGTAGAAGTGGGGGTACTTCTTTTTCAAGCCTGGATAGCCGTGCGCCGGCAGCATCTCGCCGTGGCTGTAAACGTAGATGCCCTTGCCCTCGGTCTGCTTGAGGATCTCCTCCAGATCGCGCAGGTCGTGGCCCGAGACCAGGATCGCCTTGCCCTTTTTGGCGCCGAGGGGCACGCTCGTGGGCTCGGGATGGCCATAGGCGCCGGTGTTGGCCGCGTCCAGCAGTTCCATCGCCCGCAAATTGGCCTTGCCGCAGGCCATTGCCCGCTCCACCCAACCGTTGAGATCAATGTCGTCGCCGATCATCTCCACCAGGGTTTCCTGCATGTACCGGTCAACCTCGTCATCTTCTTGCCCGAGAATACCGGCATGATCGGCGTACGCGGCCACGCCTTTGATGCCGTAGAGCACGATATGCTTGAGCGAGCGGATGTCCGGATCCGCAGACTCGGGCTGGCCCACGTCCGCGGCCTGCTCCTGGAGGCCAGCGCTGTCGGCCGCCGGCTCAAAGGTGGCAGGGCCTTCCCAGGAAGAGGGGCCGCCAGCGGCCGCAACCTTGCCCTTCAGCTCTTCACGCCGGGAGACCGCCTCCCGGATCAGAGACTCGATCCTGGTTGCGTCAAAATCCACGTTGGTCAGCGTGGAAAAGATTGCCTTGCGGATGAAGCGGTCGGTGTCGATGTCTGCGATCCCCGCCTTACGGGCCGCCACCCGCACCTGACAGAGCCCCTGGACCGCATGGATCAACAGATCCTGCAGATCGGAAACCTGGGGCTCCTTGCCGCACACGCCGATCTTGGCGCACCCCGTACCCTTTGCCGCTTGCTCACACTGGTAACAAAACATTGCTTGCCTCCTAAAATTGTGGTTGTCGCTTCCGGCCATATCCTAAAGGCCGACAATATACCTCACTGTGGCCTTCATGATAGCCGGCCGGTGTGTCCCTTCCCTTGATCTGCGTCAAGGAGACGATTTTTTTTCCGCCCAAAACATGCTACAGTGGAATTTCTCACTGCTCGGCCCGCCGCCAAGGTTTCTCGGGATGAGCGTAGGCATTTTTCCTTGCGGAGAAAGCTCTTATGACCGTTCTCGCCATCATCGCCGCCTACTGCGTGGGCTCCATTCCCTGCGGCCTGCTCCTCGGCCGCCTGGCGGGAGTTGACGTGCGCGCCGCTGGCAGTGGCAACATCGGCGCCACCAACGTCACCCGCCAGTTGGGCAAGCTCTTTGGCCTGTTGACCTTGGCCGGCGACATGGGCAAGGCCGTTGCGCCCATGTGGCTCACCGCCCGGGTGACCGGCCCGGGAGACCCTGTGATCCTCGCCGGCCTCGCTGCTGTCGTGGGCCACTGCTTTCCCCTCTATCTCCGCTTTCGGGGCGGCAAAGGCGTGGCTACCGCCCTGGGCATGTGGCTCTATCTCTACCCGCTAGCCGCCTTGATCCTTGCCGGCATCTTCATCGCCGTGGTCGCCGCCACCGGCTACGTGTCCGTCGGCTCGCTGGCAGCCGCCGCCTTCCTCCCCATCGCGCTCATGCTCTTCCAGGCGCCGCGACCCGCTCTTTTGGCCGCAGTGGCGATAACCGCCCTTGTCTGGTTCAAACACCGGGGCAACATCGCCCGTCTGCTGGCCGGCACCGAGCAATCATGGCGCAAGCCCAAAAACGACCCTGGCGACATTGAGGAAACAACGTAATGGACCGGCAAAAATGGCAAGAAATCGACTGGGCCCGCAACCTGTTAGGGCTGGGCGAACGGGCGAGCCTGGATGAGATCAAACGGGCCTTTCGTCGCCGCTGCAAAGAAAACCATCCTGACCTGCTGGCAGAAGGACAAAAACCGGCCATCGCCATGCAGGATCTCAACCGGGCCTACCGGATACTGCTCGACTACTGCGCAGGTTTCCGCTTTCCCCTCCGCCAAGGGCTCGACGAAGAAATCGACGACGAGGAGTGGTGGATGAACCGCTTTGGCAACGATCCGCTCTGGGGACGCAGCCCTGGCGGAGCATAACAGCCCGTTGAAAAACGGGCTGTGTGCGGCACAAGGACGTGCCGCCGAATTCCGCTGGCTCTGAAAGAGCCAAGGAATTCGTGAGGTTGCCGGAACTCGGTTCTGGCCAACCGTGGTCGAAAAAGCCAGGGATGGCTTTTTCAGCGGGCTGCTAGGCCGCCGCCTTGGCCCGCACCTTGGCGCAGAGGAACTCCCCCACCCTTTTGTCCTCCACCATGATGTGCTCCACAAGCCAAGACCGAAGAAAATCCCGCAACTCATCAGGAGCTATCACCTTGCCCTCCTTGATCTCGAGCAGGATGGCGACCACCTGCTCGACCAACCCCTTGTGCAGCTTTTTATGGCGGGGCAAATCAGGATAGGCCATACGCCGCATGATCTGCTCCTCATTCTCAAAGTGCTCTTTCACATAGCGCACAAGCTTTTTCAGCACGCAGCGCATCACCTTGTAGGCAGATCCTGCGTCCCTACATTTCTCAAGCGCCTCGACCATCTCAAAAAGCTCCCGATGCTGCTCGTCGATCACCGCAATACCAACATGGTACTTCTGGCTCCACTGCATTGTCCGCCTCCCTTCACATTCCGCTGAGATCTGTTCCACCGCCTTTCGCCCAAAAAAAAGGGACGCCCGCCACGCAACCTGTGCGTAGCGGCGCGCCCCTCCAACCTCTTGCCAGACCTGGGGAGAAGGTCCCCTCCTTAGCTCCCGCAGTCCAGCGGCTCGATACCGGCAAGTCCTTATTGCTTACGTGTTATCTTTTATGATAGGCAATATCGGCCGCCAGGGTCAAACACATTTTTACAGCAACTGGCTATTTTTCGTAATCTCGGCTCGGGCCTTCAAGGTGGCGATCCAGGCGGAAAGCAGGGCGTTGGTGTTCTCTTCCCGGATCTGCTTGGCGTACTGCTCACGCCGCTTGGCAAACTCCTCTTCGTCCATCGGCTCACTGCCGGCAAACTGGACCACATAGGCCGTCTCCCCTTCCATCACCACCTCGTCCGCCAGGGGAGAGGCCGGGCTTAAGGCAAGGCCTTTTTCCACCACGGCCAGAGGCAGGCCGGCGGCAAAGCGGGCCGCGCGGGAAAAAGGCGGCGACTCAGCGAGCGCAGCGCCGAACTGCTCGGCGGCCGCGGCGAACTCCTTGCCCTCTTTCACTGCGGCCAGCATGGCCGCTGCCCGCTCCCGGGCGAGCTCCTTGGCCTTGGCCGCGATGTAGTCCTCCTGCACCTGCTCACGCACCGCTTCCAGAGGGGGCACTTCTGGCGGCTTGATCTCCTCGACGAACAAAATGGCGTATCCGTCGGCCAGCGGCACCAAAGAGCTGAGTTCTCCTTTGTTGAGGGAAAAGGCGGCGGCGACAAACGCTGGGTCAGAGGGCACGCCAGCAGGCGGCGCCGAGCGGGCGAACAGGCCGGTCTCCTGAAAAGCCGCGCCGCCGGCCTCCATGTACTTGGCCAGGCTGCCCGCCTTAATGATCTCCTCGTACGCCTTCCGGCCCGCCGCCTCGGCCGCCACCTTGGCCCGCTCTTGTTTGAGGCGGGCCTCGATCTCGCTGCGCACCTCCTCCAGCGGCCGCACCCGCGCCGGCTTGATGTCTTCCAGCTTGATAATGTGGTAGCCGTAACGGGTCTCTACGATATCCGACACCTCGCCCTTTTTGAGGGTGAACACCGCGTCCTCAAAGGGTTTGACCATGCGGCCGCGGCCAAAGTAGCCAAGGTCGCCGCCGTTGGCCGCGCTGGCGTCCTCAGAGTAGATGGTGGCTAGGCCAGCGAAGTCCGCATCCTCTTCCCGCGCCTTGGCCAGCACCTCCTCGGCTTGCTTGCGTTTGGCCTCCCGCTCCTCGGCCGTGGCGTCGGCCGCCACCTTGAACAGGATATGGCGGGCCCGCCGGGTCTCCGGCACGGTATACCGGCCCAGGGAACGCTGGTACTCGGCCCGGATCTCGTCGTCGGTCAGGTCCATCTGCGCCATACCCTCGGCAGCGGTGAAGGCCAGATACTTGACGTTGCGCCGCTCGCTCGTTTTATAGGCCTCTTTGTGCTCGGCAAAGTACTGCTCCAGGGCCTCCTCCGTCACCTCCACCTGCTCCTTGAAGTCGTCAGCCGCAAAGCGGGCGTAACGCACGGTGATCTTTTCGTTGTCGTAGGCGAACCGGGCCTTGAGGTCCTGTTCGGGCACCCGGCCGAACTTTTCCAGATAGGCGAGCACCTTGCGCGACAAGAGATCGGCGCGCACACCGTTTTCGAACTCCTCCACGGTGAGGCGGGAGGCGGCGAGGATCTGATGGTAGGTGTTGAGATCAAACACGCCGTTGACCTGGAACGAGGATATCTTGGCTATCTCCTTGCGCACCTCAGCGTCGCTCACCGCAATGCCAAGCCGTTCGGCCTCCTGGCGCACGAGAATCCGCTCGATAAGCTGGTTGAGCACCTGTTCCTTGACGTTAAGCGTGTCAAGCAGCCCTTCGGGCAAAGCGCCGCCGAACTGCTGCCGGTAACGGTCAAGGGTCTGATTGTAAAGCCGGTCGTACTCTTGCAAGGAGATGGGCACGTCGTTGACCGTGGCCACGGTGTTGGGCGCATTGCCCTGCTGGCCGCCGACCCCCCAGAAGATGAAGACCAGGATGATGATGAGCACCGTCGCCTGCAAATAGGGCGACTGCGCTTTCCTCCGCATCAAATCGAGCATGGCGTATTCTCCCCTGTCTCCTGATGACGCAAAAGCGGTCCTTGGCCGCAAGGCGCGGCCAACCTGGCACCTTACGGATTTCTCTCTGGTTCGTCAATTCTTTTTCGTGCTCAAACCTCGGCCAGGGTATGGCCCGTAGTGATATGGACCTTGAGCGGCACGGCCAGACGCATGACCCCCTCCATGACCGGCGGCAAGAGGCCGGTCAAGCGCTCCACCTCTTCCTCCGGCGTCTCGAACACCAGTTCGTCGTGGATCTGGAGCACCAGGCGGGCGGCGAGCCCGGTTTCGCGGATGGCCCGGTCCGCGGCAATGGTGGCCAGTTTGATGATATCGGCCGCCGTGCCCTGAATCGGGGTATTGATCGCCGTGCGTTCGGCAAACCGCCGCCGGTTCGGGTTCGGGGCGTGGATCTCTGGCAGGTCGCGCCGCCGGTTGAGCAGGGTGGTGACATATCCCTGGCGGCCGGCCAGCTCGACGATCTCTGTCATGTAGCGCCGCACGCCGCTGTAGTGCTCAAAATACCGCTCGATGAAGACCGCCGCCTCCTTACGGCTGATATCCAACTGTTCGGCCAGGCCGTGGGCGCTCATGCCGTACACGATGCCAAAGTTGATCGTCTTGGCCACCCGCCGCATCTCGCCGGTGACCAGGGCGGGATCCACCCAAAAGATCTGCGCCGCCGTGCGGGTATGGATGTCCTCACCGCGGTGAAAGGCAGCGATCAGGGCCTCGTCGCCCGAATAATGGGCCAAGACGCGCAAGTCGATCTGGGAATAATCGGCGGCCACGAACCGCCAGCCGGCCGGCGTGGTAAAGGCGTTGCGGATGCGGCGTCCTTCCTCGGTGCGGGTGGGAATATTCTGCAGATTCGGATGGCTCGACGACAGCCGGCCAGTGGCTGTCACCGTCTGGTTGAACGAGGTATGCACCCGGCCGGTTCGGGGATGGATCAGGTCGCGCAGGCGGGTGACGTAGGTAGATTGGAGCTTGGCCAGGGTGCGGTGCTCCATGACCGCTGCCGGCAAGTCGTGCTGGCGGGCCAACTTTTCCAGCACCTTGACGTCGGTGGAGTAGCCGGTCTTGGTCTTGCGCCGGTGCGGCAGGCCGAGCTTGTCGAACAAGATGGCCCCCAACTGGCGGGGCGAGTTGATGTTAAACCGCTCGCCCGCCAGCCGGTAGATCCGTTCTTCGATTTCGGCCAGGCGCCGCGCAAAGTCGGCCGCCAATCGGTCCAACTCCTCGGCGCTCACCAGCACGCCGCGCCGCTCCATCTCCGCCAGGATCGGCACCAGAGGCATCTCCACCTCGGCGAACAGCCGCCATTGATCCCGCTCCTCGAGCCGCGGCCGGAACCGCCGCCATAACCGGGCGGTGGCCACGGCGTCCTCGCAGGCATAATCGCACGCCGCCGCTGGCAAGACCCGAACAAAGGCGTCCGGCCGCTTGTCGCCGTCCACCACCTCGGCGAAGGCGGTGGGCCGCACCTGCAGCTCCTCGACACACAGCACGTCCAGCTTATGGCTGCGCCGCACCGGATCGAGGACATACGAGGCGATCATGGTATCGTACAGCTCTCCTTGCAGACGGATGCCGTGGGACAGGAGCACCGCGTAATCGAACTTGAGGTTATGAGCGACCTTGGCCGGCTGCTCCCCCGCCAAAACCGGCCGCAACAGGGCGAGCGCTTTGTCTTTATCCAGTTGTCCGGCAAGCCGCCCCCCTTGTTCGTCCTCGTGGCCAAAGGGGAGATACCACGCCCGCTCGCCGTCCGGCAAAGCAACGGCGACGCCCACCAGATTGGCGGTCAACGGGTCGAGGGAATCGGTCTCCACGTCCACCACCAGCCAGTCGGCGGCGCGCCACTCCTCCACCAACTCCTGGAGTTCGGCCTCCCCGGTCACCAGACAAAAGCCATCGGTGCTCATAGCCGGCGCCGGGGCCTCCTCTTGCAGGAGGCGGGTGAACTCAAGCTCGGTGAGTACGGCGCGGAGGCGCTCCTGGTCTGGAGGCCGGAGGCGATAAGCGGTAAGCTCCGCAGGCACCGGCAGATCGCGCCGCAGGCGGATGAGATCGCGGGAGAGAAAGGCCGCCTCCCTGCCGGCTATAATCTTTGCCGCCATCTTGCCTTTGCCCAGGGCCGCTGGATCGGCATAGATCCCCTCCAAGGTGCCAAAGCGGCCAAGAAGCTTGGCCGCGGTCTTGGGCCCCACGCCGGCGACGCCGGGAACGTTGTCCGACGGGTCGCCCACCAGGGCAAAGTAGTCGAGCAACTGCGCCGGCGCCACACCGTACCGCTGGCGCACCCCATCGGCATCATACCAGCGGTCTGTCATGGGGTCCCACATCACCACCTGCTCGTCCACCAGTTGCAAGAGGTCCTTGTCTCCGCTCACCACCACCACCCGGCAACCGCCACCGGCCGCCAGGCGCGCAGCCGCCGAGGCGATGAGATCGTCGGCCTCCACTCCTTCCTGTTCAAGCACCCTCATCTGGTAGGCCTCGACGATCTGCCTGGTATACGGCATCTGTTGCGCCAACTCATCAGGCATGGAGGGACGGTTGGCCTTGTAGTCGGCAAAGATCTCGTGCCGGAAGGTTGGGCCAGGGGCGTCAAAGGCCACGGCCAGGTATCCGGCCTCCTGCTCCCGGATGACGCGGAGCAGGGTGTTGATAAAGCCGAAAACAGCGTTGGTGGGCAGGCCGTTTTTGGTGGCGAGCGGCGCGATGGCGTGAAAGGCGCGGTGAATGTAAGCGCTGCCATCAACGAGATAAACGGTGGGTTGCGTGCGTGACATTATTTTTTTAAGTTTGTCTCTGATGGGCCGATATGGTACATAGAAAGATACGGTAACCGCAAGGAGGCGTTTCCGTTCACGGACGAACACCCAGCCATGAAGCTCACGTCCATCCAGCCACAGATCAAGACCGAAAAGGTCGAGGTCAAAAAACCCGTCGGCAAGTCACCGGCGGCGGAGTCTTCCGCCCCTGTGACGCCGGCAGACCGGGTGGAGCTGTCCGCTGGCAGCGCCGAGGTGCAAAAAATGCGCGAAATCCTCGACCAAACCCCCGAAATCCGGGAGGACCGCATCCGGGAGCTCAAAAACAAGATCGAACGGGGCGAATACCGGGTTGATCCCTATGCCGTGGCGGACAAGCTGCTCCGCTCCCTCCTCCAGGATGCCCTCCTCGACTGACCTTTTCCGGCCTGATCAGGATTCCTTCCTTTCTCTCTGTCACTGAGCGCCACCCACGCTGCCACTCTGCCCAAAAAGCCGTGTTGGCGGCGGCGCGTCCCCTGGGGCGCGTAACGATGGCCCCTGGGAAAAGGCCGTCACTCCTGCTCTGCGCCAAAAACCGGCCAGCAGGGATCGTAACGACTCGGGTCCAGCAGGACCTGTTTGGCCAGCCGACGCTCAACGTTCAGCGCCACTGGTCCCAGAAGGTTGGCGGTCATCTCTTTTGGCCGACCGGCCGGAATGGTGAGGATCACGAGGAGATCGGGCTGGGTGTCCGGCTCCAGCTCAAGTTCACGCAGCACAGCGCTTGGGATCTCCGGCCGGTAGTCCGGCAAGATGATGGCGGGTTGGATGGTGACAAAGGCCAGCTCTGGCCGATCCAGGGACTGGAGCCAGAGGAAGGGCGACTTTTCGGAGTGCGGCCTGAGGAAAAACCGGCGGCTGTCGGGAAAGCCGAGAAAGGGCGAGACCATCGTGATGATGCGGGCAGGATCGACCGCCACCGAACCGAACCGGCTGGTCTGGGCCGTGATCCATGCCGCTTCCTCGTTCTTGGACACGGGCGCGGCCATCTTCCCTCCTGTTAAAGTTGCGCGTGGAGCTGTTGGCGCCGCCACAAGAGACCGGCCGCCAACGAACAGGGCACACCTTTGGCTAGCGTCCTTGACTTTTTTGCCGGACCGGACCAGGGCGGCGGCGCCACACTGGCTGGGATGCCGCCCGGAAAGGGGCTAGCGTCCTTTTCCCTGGCCGCGGCCCTTTACAAACACATCGGCAACCGCGGCCAGATCTGAAGGGCTTTGTTCCGCGGCCCGGCGGTTTTCCTCTAAGATCCGCTGGTAAATCTCCTCACGATGGACCCGTACCTCGGCCGGCGCCTCGATGCCGATACGCGCCTGGTTGCCCTGCACATCCATCACGCGGATGACGATATCGTCGCCAATCCGGATCGCCTCGCCCGCCTTCCTGGCCAGAATCAACATGGCATCTCTCTCTCCGGCTCCTTGCTGGTGTTCCTGCCCCTTGGCGCTTCCTGCGCCAAGGACTTCCGAGAGTACCCCAGCTACAGGAAATTCACAAGGCTCAACTGGAGAGTGCGGGCTGCAGCGGTCAGGGCTGCCTGATAGGCCGTCTCGCGTGACTTGAACTGCATCAGCGCCTCGACCAGATCGGTATCCTGGGCCTCAGAGAGGTTCTCCCGCGCCGCCAGCTCCAGGTTGTCGAAAAGCTGGTTCTGCACCGTGATCCGGTTGGCCCGGGAGCCAAAGTCAGCGATCCGGTCGTTGAGCTCGTTCATCACCGCGTCCAACTCCTCCACCGTGGAGGTCAGGGCCTGGATCTGCATGTCTTCCTGGGTGATGCCCGCCACCTGCAAAAAGTTGGAAGAGTGCTCGGTAAGGGTGAACGAGTAGCGATCCGGGTCAGCAGACTCGATGGTCAGCCGGCCGTCGTTCCACGAGGCGGAAATGCCGGGAATGCCGTTGATCCGCGCCGCAATATCCACCAACGAGTCTTCCGCCGTGTCCACCGCGATGCGGAAGTCGAGCTCCCGCGGTGGATAGACCGAAAAATCGGTGACCGTAACGGTAAAGGTGCCGTCCTGCAGGGTGTCCTCGTTGGGCAGGCCGGTGTCGCCGGAATCCAGGGTGGCGGTGATATCGCTCGCCTGGTGGATGCCGGTGGCAGAGGTGAAGTGTTCGCCGCGAAGATACCGCTCCATGTTCTTCAGCACGGAAAAAACGCCCGTAGCCACCACCGCGTCCTGGCCGTTCTGGGAGATCTCCAGGGTGGAGCGCTTGCCGATCTTGACCGCGATGTCGTGATCCCGGTCGCCAGCGTACCGCACGTTGCCCTCCTGGGTCATGATGCTCTTCACCGCCAGCCGGCCGTCTCCCCCCACATCGCCGTCCTCGCCGGTCTGCGCCTCGCCGCCGTCCAGGCCAAGCACGGCCAGCCCTGGCTCGTAGTCTGAAAGGGTGGCCGTGGTCTCAAGGAGAAAGCGACGATCGGAGCGGAGTTGGAGCGCCCCAAAGTACACCTTGTCCTGCGGCCCTGACCCACCGGTGATGCCGGTCACGGCCTCGCCCTGACCAGAAAGCTGGATATGGATGTTGCGGCCTTCGCCGTCTCCCTCTTCAGTCGGCGTGTTGATCGGCGTCAGGAGCAACTTGCCATCCGCCGTGCGCGTGGCGATCACGCCGGTGGAGGAACTTTTGGCGTTGATGGCGTTCACCAGGGCGTTGTCCTCGTCGCCGGAAAGCACCGTGGTGGCGGAATCGAAGATATCCACGCCGTTAATCACCAGATCGCCGGAGTCCAAGGCGCCGCCCGTCACCGCATCGCTGCCCTGGACCAAGGCAGGAACGATGACCGCGCTCACCCCGGTCTGGTCGGCCACCGAGTTGATCGCTGCGGCCAGGGCATGGGCCGAGGCATCGGCGTACACGTCGGAATAGCCGTCAGCCGTGGCTGCCGGCACCTCGACACCGTTGATCACCAGATCCCCTTCGCCCAGCCGCCAGCCGTAAACCAACTCGCCGTCATCTGCCTCATCGGCCAGTCCCAGCCCGCCGCCGTCAAGTCCCAGGGCGGCGAGGACCGTATCGTCAGAGGCGTTGGGGCTGGCGAGCACAAAGGTGCCGGTGCCAGAAAGCGAGACCTCTCCTGTGTTGTGGGTTGCGTCCGCCGCCTGGCTGAAGGAGGAAAAGCCAATCAAGGAAGACGCGGTTGGCGGATTGAGGTTGGTGACCGCAATGGTGGAGTCGTCGCCAGCCTGGGCATTGGTGAAGACCACGGCGTTGAGCGCCCCTCCGTTGGCGCCGTCGCCCACCCGCGCCGACACGCCGGTGCGGTCGGTGGCCGCGTTGATGGCCGAGACCACGGCGTCGGCCACCTGGGCGGCGGTCGCGCCGGCCGAGATCTCGACTTCCACAGTCTCGCCGTTCAGATCAAAAGATACCGTGCTGTCCCCCCCAGTAT
>WFOD01000180.1 GCA_015488275.1 Deltaproteobacteria bacterium | reverse complement strand
GGTCTTGATCGGCTCGTCCAGCAGGATCTGCTTTTTGTCGATTTCAATGCCCAACTCGGCTAGCTTGCCCGCGATGTCGGCAGCGGTGACCGAGCCGAACAACCGGTCTTCATCACCGACCCGTTGCTCGATGACCACTGTGGCGTCGGCCAGCTTGGCGGCCAACGCCTCGGCCTCTTGCTGCTGTTTCTGCCGCCGCGCCTCAATGGCGGCCTTCTGCTGGGCGAGAAGGGCAAGGTTGGCCTTGGTGGCCGGCACGGCCAGGCCTTGGGGCAGCAGGTAGTTGCGGGCGTAGCCAGGCTTGACCGTAACTACGTCGCCGATCTGGCCCAGAGTATCAATGGTCTCCTTCAGTATGATCTCCATGAACCTTTCTCCTCATGATCATAGATAATAAAGACACGCGCCCTTGCGCCTGCGGCGTCGTTATCAGCCTTTTGTTCCCAGCCCGCCTGACGGACGGTTGAGACGGCCGAAATCAGCCCATACATCGACCAGCCCCAGGATGGCCAAGAGGATCATGCCGTAGGCCTGGAGCAGGATCACCGCATAGGCGGTGATCCGCAACAGGGTGGGGAGTTGCCACCGCTCCAGCAGACACGCGAGCACGGCCAGTCCCTGGAAGAAGTAAAGCACTCCGAGAAAAAATAGACCCGCCACGGCGATTGGCTTTGTCGGGCCAAGCAGGACGCCAAATCCGAGGGCGATTCCTGCCCACACCAGGCCTTCTGGCAGCCGCCAGAGCCGGTACGGCGGCCAGGCGAGGCGGATGGCCGTGCTTCGCGCCGCCAGCCAGTGAAAAAGCACCAGCACGGTCCATACGCATCCCGCCAGTGAACTCAAGATAACCCCGGGCAACAGGACCGGGAGCATGGCCCGGGACCGGGCAAAGGCGGCCTCCAGCTCTGGCCGCGTTTCCTGAGGCACGCCGATCTGCTCAAGATAGGCGGGAAAGGCGGCCGTCATGCCTTGGTCGATGGCGCGCACCAGCTCGGTGTACGGGTTGTGGCCGGAAATCAAGGCGATGCTTCCCCAAAAGAGGAGCCAGCCGCCGGCCAGCACGCCCAGACCCCACGCCCCCACCCGTGGGGGAGGCAGCCCTGCCGCCGCCGCCCAGCCCATGACCAGGCCAGCCAGGACAAAGGTGGAGGTCAAGAGAAAGCCGTTTCCCTGCCCCAGGAGCAAGGCGACCGTCCCGGCCGCCACAGCGGCGGTCCCAGTGATCCGCGCGCCGGCAACGATCCCCTGCCGGCCGCAGAGAAGGAGCACGGCCAGCGGCACAAAAAAGATCAGGCCGCCCGCCACTGGAATGGCGCTGGGCAGCAGGAGGACCCCGGCCGTGATCAGGACATCCCGCCAGAACCCAGGGGTATCGGCCGCGCCTCTCGCCGGCCGGCGCTCCATCATCTCGTCAACTGTTTTGGCCTAGAGCTGAGGCGCGCCGGTGTACGGCAACAGGGCGATCTGGCGGGCGCGCTTGATCGCCTCGCTCAGTTGGCGTTGATGCTTGGCGCAGGTGCCATAGATCCGGCGCGGGATGATCTTGCCGGTATCCGTCACAAAATTGCGCAGGGTCTTGACGTTTTTGTAGTCAATGGTCAGGTCCTTATCAGCACAGAAGCGGCAGACTTTCCGTCGGCGCATGGGATTCCTCCTCGTGGTTATTCGGATTCGGTCTGCCCAGGGGCATCCGTGGTCGTGGTTTGCGCGGCCGCCTCCTCGGCATCCCCGTTCTGTTCGCAGCTGGCGGCGGCCGCGTCAAAGGTGTCGTCCAGTTTGACGGTGAGGTATTTGAGCACCCGGTCGTCGATGCGGAACAACCGTTCCATTTCCTCCACCACCGTGGGGGTGGCGCCGTATTCGGTGTAGACGTAGTAGCCTTGCGGGTGCTTTTTGATCGGATAGGCCAGCTTGCGGAGTCCCCAGTGATCCACCCGCACGATCGCGCCGCCGGCCTGCTGGACCAACTCGGCGTTACGTTCGATCAATGCGGTGATCTCCTCTTCGGGGAGATTGGGACGGGCAATGAAGATGGTTTCGTAGTGACGCATAGTGCCTCCTTCTGGTCATTGATGGCCCCCTTCGTTCCGGCGAAAAGGGCAAGGAGTCGTATCGGCGCCGGTGCCGAAATGGAAGCTCACATTCATACCAGAGGGCGGCGGTCACTGTCAAGGTAGAAGATGCCCCGCCAAGAGATGGAAAGGCGTAAGCAAAAAAGGGCGTGCGTGTGGCGCGGCCGCCCGGTGGCCGAGAAAGCGGGGATGGCTCTTTCAACGGACCGGTAGGGCGCAAAAAGGGGGCTTGCCAGCCCGTTGAAAAACGGGCTGGGTGCGGCACAGGGACGTGCCGCCGAATT
>WFOD01000179.1 GCA_015488275.1 Deltaproteobacteria bacterium | reverse complement strand
GTATCAGGCAGGTAAGTCCAGTTCGGTCTTGACAGTGTTGCGGCCCGATTCCTTGGCCAGATAGAGCGCCTTGTCCGCGCGGGCCAAAACCGCGGCCGGCGTGTCGCCGGGCCGCACCTGGGCGACGCCAAAGCTGGCGGTCACCCGCTCGAAGACCTCGCCGGACTCCGGGTCCTGCGGCCGCTTGACCGCGATCTTCACCCGAAGCTGCTCGGCGACGATCTTGGCGTTCTCCAACACGGTGGCCGGCAAGAGGACGACGAACTCCTCGCCGCCGTACCGGGCCGGAAAATCCGAGCCCTTGACCCCGGCCTTGAGGATCGCCCCCACGGTCTGGAGCACGAGGTCGCCCACCGCGTGGCCATAGGTATCGTTGAACCGCTTGAAAAAGTCTATATCGACAAAAATGGCGCTGTAGTACTGCCGGGCGCGCACAAACTCCTGGTGGAGTTCAGCGAGCTTTTTATCAAAGGCCTCGCGGTTGTGCAGCCCGGTGAGGGCGTCGCGCAGGGCCGCCTCGGCCGTGACTTGCAACCGCTGGCGGAGTTCACGCGTCTGCCGCGACGCTTCGGCCAGCTTGGCCTCGAGCTGTTTGCTGGCCGCCATCATTTCGGCCGTATCGTGCAGCATGTGGCGCATGATACGGCGCAAGTCCTCCAGGCCAGCGGCCTGCTTGATCTCAGCCACATACCCTGCGAGCTTGCCGCCGAACTGGTGGGCGTCTTTATGGGCGGTGCCCAAGTCCTCCATCACCCCGGCCAAAAGGGCCTGGGTCTGCTTCTGCACCTGATCCATGACCGCCCGCTCTTCCCGCGGGGCGAGAAACTGGTTATAAAGCCGCTCATGGATCTCCTGGGAGAAGGCGACACCCGAGGCCAGGATACGGTCCACCTCGGCCGAGAGCTTAGGATGCTCACCGCGATAATAGGCAAACCACACCGCATAGGCCGGCGGCGTCAACTCGAACTTGGCCTTTGCCGCCTGGGCGACCACCTTCTTGGCGGTCTCCAAAACAGGCTCCCGTGACTCCACCTGCAACCCCTCCTGCGATCGAATTTTTCTTGCAGGCCCGCAACGTTGGCCGATTATAGTCCAGGCGAGATGAACTTGCCAGAAGAAATGACATCCGCCAGCCAGCCAAAAAATCACGCCGAAGACGCACGGGCCACAGCGGCCCATGACATTCCTGCCGACATCTCCATGATCCTGCCGGCCGCAGGGCCTTCCTCCCTTCTCGACCGCACGCTGCACACCCTGGCGGCAGCGGCCGACCCGGCCCACGTGGAGCTCATCGTGCTCGACAACGGCCGCCTTGCTCCGCAAGCAACTGGCCATCTCGAAAGGGCGCACCCTCAAGCCCTTTTCGTTGAAGCCCAGTCAGCAGAACCGTTTGCCTGCGCCCTCAACCGCTGCCTCGCCCTGGCCCGCGGCCGCTATCTCGCCCTCGTTCCGCCAGGGGCGGCCATTACCAGCAAAACCTTGTACGAACTGCTCCTTTTTCTCGACACCACGCCGGAAACAGGCATGGCCGGCCTAGCCGCGCCCCCAACCCTGTCCCTCAAACGCCTGCCCGGCCTGTTTGCCCTTTTGGCCCGCTTCACAGGCTGTACCGCCCTCCTCGCTCCAACGAAACGTCAGGCTACCTCCCGTCACAGCATCACCGAAGTCGCCTGGCTGCCGCTTTTTCCCACCGTATTCCGCCGCGAGATGCTCGTCGAGACCGGCCTGTTTCACGAACGCTTCCACGCCTTCTATCTCGATGCCGACCTGTGCCGCCACGCCCGCCGCCTTGGCTGGCACCTTCTTCTCTACCCCTTACCCGGGATGCCGCGCCTGCCCACCGGCGCGGTTCTCGACCCGCCGCCTCCTGGGTCTCCCCTCCGGGGACCTTCTCCCGTCCAATTCCTCGACGCCCTGCGCTATAGCATCCGCCGCCTGCTCAACGCCCGTCCCCAAACAAGCTTTACCCTCCCCCCTGAGCCGGGCTACTAGAAGTAGCGTTTTGCGTCCCGCCATACCGCTCCCGCGGTTGACAATCCGGCGCATTACCGCTATCCTTGCGTCTTTATTGTGCGAAAAGCCGCCGGATTCCGGCACCGTTCATTTTTCCCTCCAGGTTAAAGAAGAAGAGAAGGAGACCACCATGCCAACGATCATGACCATTGCCGAGAGCATCAACATCATGGGCAAGCGCAGCGGCACGGCGATGAAGGAGCGCAACCCCGGGCCGATCCAGGAGATGGCCAAGGAGGAGACCGCGGCTGGCGCCGATTTCCTCGACCTCAACATCGGGCCGGCGCGTAAGGACGGCACCGAACTGATGCCCTGGGTGGTGGAGACCGTGCAGACGGCGGTCGATACGCCGCTCTGCCTGGACACCACCAACGCCGACGCCATGACCGCCGGTTTCAAGGTGCTCAAGAACAAGGCCGGCGCGCTCATGAACTCGATCTCCGCCCAGCCGGAGCGGATGGAGAAGCTGATTCCCGTGGCCGCCGAGACCGGCTGCAACGTCGTCGCCCTTCTCTGGGGTCCGGACGGCATGCCGCGGGACGCCAACGAGCGGGCGGCCATGGCCGTTGACCTGATGATGGCCCTGTCCGAGGCCGGCATTCCCAACGAAAAGATGTTCTTCGACCCCATTGCCACGCCCATCACCCTGGGAACCGACCAGATCAACGCTGGATTTGAGTTTTTGGCCATGCTGCAGGACATCGCGCCGGGCGCCAACTCCACCATTGGCCTGTCCAACGTCTCCAACGGCGTGGCCGAACATCTGCGCAAGTACCTCGATCGCACCTATCTCATCATGCTCATGAAGCACGGGCTCACCAGCGCCATCGTCAACTCCTACGACGCCGAGCTCATGGCCATTGCCAAGGGAGAGCGGCAGGAGTTGGTGGATCTGGTGTGGTCGATGATGGACGGGAACGAGCCCGATCCGTCCAGCCTGTCCGGCGCTGCGCTGGAACACTACAAGACGTACAAGTGCCTGTCGGGCCAGACGGTCTTCTCCGAGTCCTGGCTCGACCTGTAACGGCCCGTTTGTCAAGCGTAACCGGTCACGCGGGATTTGCTCCTTTCGCCTGCCGACGCCGCGACCTTGCGGACCGGATACCTGATTGCAGGGCGTCCCAGAGGAATGCCCCAAAAGAGCCGAGGCGTTCGCGGGCTTGGCCGGCCGGAAGCCGGTTTTGGCCAACCGTGGTCGAAAAAGGCAGGGATGGCTTTTTCGGCGGACTGAACAGGCGTTGCCCATGGCCGATGTCCCTTCGCATCACCTGATCTACGGCACCACCACTGATTTCCTCACCGGCGAACCAGTGGTGGACACCGACGACGAGCGCTACCGGCAAAAGATCGCCCGTTTTCTGGTGGAGCAAAAGGGGTACGCCAAGGAGGCGGTGATCCCGCGCCGCACCATCGAGACCCTGTTCGCCGGCCAGTTCGTGACCTCGAAGGTCGATTTCACGGTGCTGGCCGGCGGCCGGGCCTTGCTGGTGATCCGCTATGGTCCGGGATCGCTCGTCACCCGCGAGCGGCCGGCCATCGCTGCGGCACGGGTGCTGGAGCCCGACTACCGCATTCCCCTCGCCGTGGTGACCAACGGCGAGGACGCCGAGTTGCTCGACTCAGCGACCGGCAAGGTGATCGGCCACGGACTCGACGCCATCCCCGACGCCCGCACAGCGGAACAGTTGGCGGCCACGATCGAGTTTTTGCCGCCCCTCACAGGCGAACGGCGGGAGCGGGAGCTCCGCGTCCTCAACGCCTTTGACGTGGAGATCTGCTGCGCTGGCGGCCCATGCGCCTTGCCCGGCGCGCCGGAAGGCTGATGCGCTCGTATTGCTGAACCGCTCTATTGCTGAACCGCTCTATTGCTGGTTACAAACGCTCAACCTCATCCCGCTTTTTCCCACAATCATCAAATCAGGGACGCGATCATGGAACGACAGTGGACCAAATCAAGCTGGCAGGACTTCCCGGCCCTCCAGCAACCCAAGTGGCCGGACAAGGGGGCTTACAACGCCGCCGTGGAGGAGATCTCCCGGATGCCGCCACTTGTCTTCGCCGGCGAGGTCCGGGCCCTCAAGGCCATGCTCGCCAAGGCGGAAGAAGGCCGCGCCTTTCTCCTTCAAGGCGGCGATTGCGCCGAAGATTTCTCCCAGTGCACGGCGCCGGCCATCCGCGAGACCTTGAAGGTGATCCTCCAGATGGCGGTGATCCTCACCTATGCCGGCGGCAAACCGGTGATCAAGGTAGGCAGGATCGCCGGCCAGTATGCCAAACCCCGTTCGTCAGACACCGAAAAGGTGGGCGATCTCGAGATTCCCAGTTACCGGGGCGACATGGTGAACAGCCCAGAGCCGACGCCCGAGGCCCGGGTGCCGGATCCCCGCCGTATGGTGGAGGGCTACTACAAGGCCGCGGCAACGATGAACATCTTGCGGGCCTTCACCCGCGGCGGCTATGCGGCCCTGCACCGGGTGCACGCCTGGAACCAGGAGTTCGTCAAGAACTCGCCCATGGGGCGGTCTTACGAACGGCTGGCCCGGCATATCGCCGCGGCGCTCAAGTTCATGGAATGCATCGGCCTGGACACCGATATCCCGCAGCTCAACCAGGCGAGCTTCTTCACCTCGCACGAGGCCCTGCTCCTGGGCTACGAGGAGGCCCTCACCCGCCAGGACTCCACCACTGGCGACTGGTACGACTGCAGCGCCCACATGCTGTGGATCGGCGACCGGACCCGCCAGCTCGACGGCGCGCATGTCGAGTTCTTCCGCGGCGTCCACAACCCCATTGGCATGAAGGTGGGCCCGAACCACGACATTGGGGAGATCAAGCAGATCATCGCCCGTCTCAACCCGCAAAACGAGCCGGGCCGCCTGACCTTGATCACCCGCTTTGGCAAGGACAAGGTGGAGAAACACCTGCCGCCCCTCATCCGGGCGATCAAGAGTGAAGGGTTCCGCGTGGTCTGGAGCTGCGATCCGATGCACGGCAACACCTACACCGCATCCACCGGCCACAAGACGCGCAACTTCGACGATATCCTGCAGGAAATCCAGTGTTTCTTCGAGATCCACTGGGCCGAGGGCACGGTGCCCGGCGGGGTGCACTTTGAACTGACCGGCGACAACGTGACCGAATGCACGGGCGGCGGCCGCAACATTGTGGACGAGGAGTTGCTGCGCAACTACCAGACCAACTGCGATCCGCGCCTCAACGCGGAGCAGAGCCTGGAGTTGGCCTTCCGCATCGCGGAAATGATCCGGTCGTAAGCCGTCCAGAAAAAACTATACCCCTGGCTCGCGTAACTGGCCACGGGGATACTCCTTCGTCTGCCGAAGCCGCGGCCTCGCGGACCGTGTGTCTGGGAGCTACGCAAGCGGGCCGATGCCGCCGCAGATGGGTTGCCCTGCGACCAGATACGGCTCGCCGCGCACGATCATCTGGGCAATGGTGAGCCGCACCCGCGGCACTGGCCGGCCAAGGCCGAGCAGCAGCTCTTTTTCCAGGGCCGCCAAGCGATGAAGGAAAGGGGTGCGGTCGAGCCCAGCAGAGGAGGATGCGGCAAGCTCCAGCAGGTCACGGCAGCGGTGGCAACCGCCAAACTCCTCGACGCGGCCGTCGGGCAGGGTCAGACGGC
The DNA here is from genome assembly GCA_015488275.1 of Deltaproteobacteria bacterium. GTDB lineage: Bacteria > Desulfobacterota > Desulfobulbia > Desulfobulbales > S012-135 > S012-135. The sequence goes on along the minus strand of WFOD01000179.1, from coordinate 24,514 downwards.
CGGGAACGCCGTGCAGCCGGCAGATCATCAGCCGATGGGAGTAGAGGGAGCATAACCCCTCAACGTTGAGCGGACACATCGCTTGCGGCCGCTGGCCGCGGGCGAGCTGCCGCTCGCAGTCGAGCAGGCAGGTGCGGGCCCGCCGCTCCACCGCCTCCAGGGTATCGGCGTCCAAGGAACGCAGTCCCTGCCAGAGGTAGCTCCACTCGATGTAGGTATGGTGCTGGAAGTGGCTATCGCAGCAGTTGTCCGGGCATCCCTGGCAGGAAAAGCCCAACTGGCTGGCGACCGCATCGTAGGCCGCTTCCATCTCTTGGTACAGCGCCGCCAGTTGGGCGGCGAGCTCTGAGGACAATGCGAGAGCGCGCGATCGTTGCATGACCAAACGAACCCCTTTTTTCCTTAAGGTTGCAAGGGTGTAACGCCTTGTGGCAAAACGTCCCTACCCTAGCCGATTCCTCTCCATTCTGCACAAAAAAGATGGAAGCTCTCTCCTGTTTCAAGGCGTACGATGTCCGCGGCCGGGTGCCGGACGAACTCAATGCCGACCTTGCCCGCCGGATCGGCCAGGCGTTCGCCCGCCAGTTCCAACCGCGCGCCGTGGCCGTGGGCCATGATATCCGCCTTTCAAGCCCTGAACTGTGCCGCGCCGTGGCCGAAGGACTGGCCGCCCAAGGGGTGGACGTGCTGCTCATCGGTCAGTGCGGCACGGAAGAGATCTACCATGCGGCCGGTACCTTGGACGTGCAGGGCGGTATCATGGTGACCGCCAGCCACAATCCGGCGGACTACAACGGCATGAAGTTCGTCCGCCAAGGCGCGGCGCCGGTGAGCGGCGACTCCGGCCTGCGGCAGATCGAGCACTTGGCCGCCGCAGGCGTGTTTCCGCCAGCCGCCGAACCGGGCAAGATCACGGAGACCGATGTCCGGCCGGCCTATATCGAGCACCTGCTCTCCTGGGTCGAACCGGCCCGCCTCCCGCCTCTCACCATCGTGGTCAACGCAGGCAACGGCTGCGCCGGCCCGGTGATCGACGCCCTGGAGCCGCACCTGCCCTTCACCTTTATCAAGATCCACCACGAACCGGACGGGACCTTTCCCCACGGGGTGCCCAATCCGCTGCTGCCTGAAAACCGGGCGGCCACCGCCGAGGCGGTCCGCCAACACAACGCGCATCTCGGCATCGCTTGGGACGGCGATTTCGACCGTTGCTTTTTGTTCGACGAAAGCGGCGCCTTCATCGAAGGCTACTACATCGTCGGCCTGCTCGCCCAGGCCGTCCTGGCCAAGGAGCCTGGCGCCCGCATTATCCACGACCCGCGCCTGGTGTTCAATACCCGGGAAGTAGTGGCCAAGGCCGGCGGCACAGCGGTAATGGCCAAGACCGGCCACGCCTTTATCAAGGAGCGGATGCGGCGGGAGGAGGCGGCCTACGGCGGCGAAATGAGCGCCCATCACTATTTCCGGGATTTCTTTTATTGTGATTCCGGGATGATCCCCTGGCTGCTGGTCTGCGACCTGCTTGCAGCCAGCGGCCGACCGCTTTCGGCCCTGGTCAACGAGTTTGTCCAACGTTATCCGGTGAGCGGCGAGATCAACCGGCGGGTCAGTGATCCGGATGCCGCGCTCGCCGCCATTGAACACCTTTTTCGCGATCAAGGCCAGGTGGACCACACCGACGGCGTGAGTGTGGAGGGAGACACCTTTCGCTTCAACGTCCGCAAGTCCAACACCGAACCGCTTTTGCGGCTCAACGTCGAGACCCGTGGCGACCGGGCCCTGTGCGACCGCCTGACCGCCGAGCTGCTCGATCTGATCGACTCCTTCGCCCCAGGGGCGCAGGACAAGGTTCGCTAACCTTTTTTCTATTTCAACCTATTACAAATTTTTTGGAGGTAGACGTGGCACCTGAAAAGATCACCATCAACGACGACGGTACGATCAACGTCCCAAGCGAGCCCATCATCCCGTTCATCGAAGGGGATGGCATCGGCCCCGACATCTGGGCCGCCACCCAGAAGGTGCTGGACGCGGCTGTGGACAAGTGTTACGGCGGCGAACGCCGCATCGCATGGCTCGAAGTGTACGCCGGCGAAAAGGCCAAGGACAAGACCGGTGAATGGCTGCCGCAGGCCACCTTGGATACGATCACCGAACACGTGGTGGCGATCAAGGGTCCGCTGACCACGCCGGTGGGCGAGGGAATCCGGAGCCTGAACGTCACCCTGCGGCAAGTGCTCGACCTGTACGCCTGTGTGCGCCCGGTGCGCTATTACAAAGGGGTGGTCAGCCCGGTAAAGCATCCGGAAAAGGTCGATATGGTAGTCTTCCGCGAGAACACCGAAGACGTGTACGCTGGCATCGAGTGGCCGTCGGGCAGTGAGGAAGCCAACAAAGTGATCGACTTTTTGGGCCGGGAACTGGGGGCCATGATCCGCGAGGGCTCGGGGATCGGCATCAAACCGATCAGCGCCTTTGGCACCAAGCGCTTGGTCCGCAAAGCGGTCCGCTACGCCATCGACCACAAGCGCTCCAGTGTGACCCTGGTGCACAAGGGCAACATCATGAAGTTCACCGAGGGCGCGTTCCGCAACTGGGGCTATGAACTGGCCAAGGAGGAGTTCGCCGGCGTGGTCATCTCGGAAGACGAGCTGTGGGCCAAGCACAACGGCGAACAGCCCGCGGGCACCGTGGTGATCAAGGACCGGATCGCTGACGCCATGTTCCAGCAGATCCTTTTGCGGCCGGACGAGTACTCGGTGCTCGCCATGCCCAACCTGAACGGCGATTACATGTCCGACGCCCTGGCCGCTCAGGTGGGCGGGCTCGGCATGGCGCCGGGCGCCAATATCGGCGACGGCTACGCGGTCTTTGAGGCCACCCACGGCACCGCCCCCAAGTACGCCGGGCTCGACAAGGTGAACCCCGGCTCCCTGCTCCTCTCCGGGGCCATGATGCTCGAGTATCTTGGCTGGAACGAGGCGGTAACCATGATCCAGAATGCGCTGGAGGCCACCATCTCGGCCAAGACCGTGACCTATGACCTGGCACGGCTCATGGAAGGAGCGACAGAGTTGAAGTGCTCCCAGTTCGCCGACGCCATCATCAGCAATATGCGACCGTAAGGGGAGGGAACTTGCCATGCGCACCACCACGTCCGACCAACTTTTCGCCAAGGCGCAAACACTGATCCCTGGTGGGGTGAACAGCCCGGTGCGGGCCTGCAGGTCCGTGGGATGCGATCCGGTCTTCATCACCAGGGCGGCGGGCTCCCGCCTGTGGGACGCCGATGGCAACGAATACATCGATTTCGTCTGCTCCTGGGGCCCGATGATCCTGGGCCACAACCACCCGGCCGTGGTCGAGGCTGTGGAAAAGGCCCTGGCCAACGGCACGAGCTACGGCGCCCCGACGCCGGCCGAGGTGGAGCTGGCCGAACTGGTGGTCGAGGCCATGCCAGCCGTGGAAAAGGTGCGGTTCGTCAATTCGGGCACCGAGGCGACCATGAGCGCCATCCGCCTGGCCCGCGGCTACACTGGCCGCAAAAAAGTGGTCAAGTTCGACGGTTGCTACCACGGCCATGCGGACGGCTTTCTGGTCAAGGCGGGCTCGGGAGTGATTACCTTGGGCATTCCCGGTAGCCCGGGCGTGCCCGAAGACATCGTAAAAAACACCATCTCCATCCCGTACAACGATCCCGCCATCCTGGAAGAGACCTTGCGCCAGCACGGCGAGGATATCGCCTGTGTGATCGTCGAGCCAATGGCCGGCAACATGGGGGTGGTGGCGCCGGCCAAGGGTTTTTTGCCGGCCTTGCGGCGCCTGACCGAAGAGCTCGGTATCGTCTTGATCTTCGACGAGGTGATCACCGGCTTTCGCCTCGCCCTCGGCGGGGCGCAAGAACGCTACGGCGTGCTCCCCGACCTCACGTGCATGGGCAAGATCATCGGCGGCGGCTTGCCGGTGGGCGCCTACGGCGGCAAGGCCGAAATCATGGAGCAAGTGGCGCCCGTGGGCCCGGTCTACCAGGCCGGCACCCTGTCGGGCAATCCCTTGGCCATGGCGGCCGGCATCGCCACCCTGCGGGAACTACGCAAACCTGGCTTCTACGAGACACTGGAGCAAAAGGCGGCCACGTTTGCCGCCGAGCTTGCCGGCCTGGCGGCCAAATACGACCTGCCCCTGACGCAAAACCGCGTCGGTTCAGCCATGACCAACTTCTTCACCAATGGGCCGGTGGTGGACTTTGCTTCGGCGATGGAGGCCGACACCGAGCGGTACGGCGCCTTTTTCCGCCATATGCTCGCTGCGGGCATTTACCTAGCTCCCTCCCAATTCGAGGCCATGTTCCTTTCCGCCGCCCATTCGGAAGAAGACCTTGGCCGCGCCCTGGAGGCCACTGAATCGTCATTCAAAAAACTGCTCGCGTAAGCAAAAATCCGTTGACTTCTCCCAGGGGGCGTGCTACCAAATGAGGGCTTTTTTTCTCTCGGCCTGCGTGCCTTGCAGCAGGCTGCTATAGGTGACGCATGGATGATTCAGGTAGTGGCCGCAAGGAACTGCTGCGCCTGATGTCCGATTTTGGCACCGTCGGGCTCAACGTGGCCGCGCCGATCTTTGTCGGCGTCTGGATCGGCCACTGGCTGGACAGCAAGGTCTTTGGCGGCCGCACCTCTCCCTGGCTCACCCTGTACTTTATCCTGGTCGGGGTGATCGCGGGCTTTCGCAACCTGTACCGGTTTTTGAAGCAGCGGATGCGGGAGAACGAAAAAGGCTGACCTTTGCGCATGACTGAACGAACGCTCATTTCTACCCGCAACATCTTGCTTCTCGACCTGCTCCTGGTCGGCGGCATGACCGCAGGGGCAGCGCTGACGCTTTCGCCCCTGGCCGCCGCCTCGGTGGTCGTCGGAGGGGGGCTTGCCACCTTGAGCTTCCTCTTCCTTGCGCGGGACGTGCGCCGGATCTTTCAAGGCGGCCGGATCGCCCAGGCGCGGGGAGCGTTTTTAATCAAATACTATGCCCGGCTGGCGCTCATCGCCGCCGCGCTTTACGGAATCATCAAGTACCGGCTGGTGGACGTAATCGGGCTCGTGAGCGGCCTGTCCAGTATCGTTGTCAGCATCCTGGTCCTGGCCATCCTGGCCGCGCGGACCAGCCGGTGCGCCGTGTAAGGAGGCATCCATCATGGAACATCCGATTCTCTTCATCTCCCTCATCCTCCAGGCCCTTGGCCTGCCCGTGCCCCACGGTCTGGTGGGCGAAACCCTGCTGGCCAAGCTGGTCTCGCCCCATATGACCTACACTTGGCTGGTGATGATCTTTCTCATCCTGTCCGCCAAACTGACCCTGGGCGAACTCGACGTGGCCCGGCCCGGCAAGGCCCAGAACTTCTGGGAGGCGCTCATCGGCGGGATGGAAGACTTCTTTGCCAGCAACATGAGTAAAGAGGGCGCGCGGATGATGTTTCCCATGCTGGCTACCTTTGCGCTCTACATTGTGGTGGCCAACCTCATCGGCCTCATGCCAGGCTTCATGTCGCCCACCTCGAACCTGAACATCACCCTGGGCTGCACGCTCATCGTGATCGTCACCTACCACCTCCTGGGCATCAAATATCACGGCGTCGGCTACATCAAACACTTCATGGGGCCGGTGTGGTGGCTGGTGCCGCTGATGTTCCCCGTGGAGGTGGTGAGCCATCTGGGCCGTATCCTTTCGCTCTCCATCCGGCTTTTCGGCAACATCATGGCAAAAGAGACCCTGCTCGCCATCCTCTTCATGCTTGCCGGCGCCTATTTCGCCCCCCTGCCCATCCTCTGCCTCGGCGTGCTGGTCTCTGTCATCCAGGCCCTGGTATTCGTCCTGCTCTCAGTGGTCTACTTTGCCGGCGCGATGGAAGAGGCGCACTAACCCCTCAAGGCAACAACACGGTTTCCGAACCGACACCACAAGAAGAAGGCTGCAAACACAACGTAAGGAGGTAACAAACATCATGAAGAAACTGACTCTCGGCTCTCTGTTGTCGGTGGTCCTGGTCCTGGCCATGAGCAGCTTGGCCCTGGCGTCCGAAGGCGGCGGCGCCATGACGGGCGGCAGCCTGACACTGGCCCTCATCTGCATGGGCGCGGCCCTGGGCGTCGGCCTTGCGGCCCTGGGCTGCGGCGTGGGCATGGGTCATGCGGCGGACGGCGCCTGCATGGGAATTGCCCGTAACCCTGAAGTGGCGGGCAAGATCCAGGTAAACATGATCATCGGCATGGCCCTCATCGAGTCGCTGACCATCTACGCTCTGGTCATCGGCCTCATCCTGCTGTACGCCAACCCCCTGCTGGGTTAAGCGTCCGCAGCGCAGGTGCCTAACGAGGCAGATCCCCGCCTCGTATCCTGCGCGGCAACGAGCGAAAAGACCGCGGTCCTTTTTGGGCTGCGGTTTTTTATTGCTGTTTTCTGACGAACGGCACCATGAGCGCAGAATGTGTCATCACTCCCCAGCGGACGGGCGGCGATCCAGTGCTGCCACCGTTTGGCCTGCTGTTCATCACCCCTTCCGACGCCCGCCAGGCAATCGGTACCGTGCTCGCGGCTGGCGGTCGGCGGCACTTTCTTTTTCACAGCGGCCTCGCCGTGACCGCCAAAAACGACCTGTTTGTCGCCGGGCCAGCGGTGGGCGCCCCGCTGGCCGTGCTCTGCCTGGAAAAACTTATCGCCTGTGGCGCCCGCCACATAGTCCAGGTGGGATGGGCCGGGGGCCTGCAAAAGGGGATTGAGGTGGGGGATCTCGTGATCCCCAGTTCGGCGGTTTCCGAAGAGGGCACCTCCCGCCATTATCCCCTGGTCCAACCGCCGACAGCCGATCCCGCCCTCTGTCAGCACCTCGCCAGCTTGGCGCGCACCCTTGAGATGCCGGTGCGCCAAGGGCCGGTCTGGACCACCGATGCGCCCTACCGAGAGACTTGGGAGGCCGTGCGCCGGTACCGCAGGCAGGGGATTCTGGCCGTGGAAATGGAGTTTGCCGCCCTTTTGACCGTTGCCGCCTTTCGCGCTATTTCCCTGGCCGCCGTTCTTTTGATTTCCGACCTGCTGGCCGATGACACATGGCGCCCCGGCCTCCGCGACCGCACCTTCCACGAACGGCGGCAGCTCCTGATAGCCCAGCTCTTGCGCTACCGCCCGCCTTCTTGTTGACGCCAACCGCAACGCCTTGACTTTTCGCACTACCATACTCGCAAGGCCGGTGATATAATGGAACCGGTTTATCAGTCCGTTTCTCAACGGGCTGTTATGCCGAGGGGGGAGGTGCCTGCAGCCGCTCTTGCGGCGACCGAGGGGCTGTGCCGCCAGTCAGTCAAGGCACGGCGACAACACGCACTGTCACGCAGGAGGAGGGGATGGAACAGCTCAACGTTGATGCGCCCTGGGTGATCTTTCAGCTCAAAAACGAAAAGTACGCAGTCTCGACCCTTGAGGTCCAGACCATGGTGGCCATGCCCGAAGTGACCGCCGTGCCGCACCTGCCTCCCTGGTGCCGGGGAGTCATCAACCTGCGCGGCCGCATCACGCCGCTCATCGATCTTCGCCAACGGTTGGGCATGGAGTCCTTTCTTGCCTCCATCAACGAATTGCACGCCACCATGCGCCAACGGGAGGAAGACCACCGAAACTGGCTGGCCGAACTGGAGCGGTCGATCGCAGAAGACCGGCCCTTTACCCTGGCGACCGACCCGCACAAGTGTGCTTTTGGCCGCTGGTACGACGCCTACCAACCAAGGACCTACACAGAGGAACAATTCTTGAAAAAATTCGACGCGCCGCACCGCAAGATCCACGCCATTGCCGAGAAGGTGGTTTCGCTCGCTGCCCAAGGAGAACACGACAAGGCCATGTCCCTGATCAACGAGACCCGCGACGGCGCCCTGGCGGAGATGATCCGTTTGTTCGAGCAGTTCCGCCGGATGATCAACGAGACCCGCCGGTCGGAAATCGCCTTGGTGGTGGAAAGAGGGGGGCCCGACTTCGCCGCCGCCTTGGCGGTGGACGGGATCGATTCGGTGGAGCTGCTGGAGGCAGAGACCATCGCCCCCCTCTCGGCCGCCATGCAACAGGGAAAAGATACGGTGGTCCGTTACTCGGCCCAGCGCCGTAAAAGCAAAGAGATCGTCTATCTCCTGGACACCACGGCCCTACTCGCCATCACCCCAGCCTCCACAGCGGCGGCTTGACCCCTTCCGGCTCCACTTCAGGCATGAACCTGCCACTCTCCCGCCGTTGTCACCTCGTCAGCTTGGGTTGCCCCAAAAACCAGGTGGACGCCGAGGTCATGCTCGGCGTCCTCGCCCAAGCCGGCTACCGTCCCTGCCAGGAGGCGGCGGACGCGGATCTGATCCTGGTCAACACCTGCGGCTTTATCCAGGCTGCGGTGGAGGAGTCCATCGAGGCCATTCTCGAGCTGGCGCAGATCAAAAACCGCCGCCCGGAAGTCCGCCTGGTGGTGACCGGCTGCCTTGTCCAGCGGTACCAAGAAGAGTTGGTGCGGGAGCTGCCAGAGGTGGATCTCTTTGTCGGCCCCGATGGCGTGGGCCGGCTGGCGGCCTTTCTCGCTGAAGAAGGAAGCGGCCGCAGTCGGCTCCTGCTTCCCGCCCAGCCGTATCTCATGGACGCACGCACGCCGCGCCTGCTGGCCACCCCCTCGCACCGGGCCTACCTCAAGGTCACCGAGGGCTGCAACCATCGCTGCAGCTACTGCCTGATCCCGGCAATCCGCGGCCCATTACGGAGCCGGCCGCTGGCCGACCTCACCGCCGAAGCCAAACGCCTGGAACAGGCCGGCTGCCAGGAATGCACCCTGGTGGCCCAGGATCTTACCGCCTATGGGGCCGATCTCGACCGCTCCGGTCCCCGTCTTTCCGACCTGCTCGCCGCTCTGGTGCGGGAGACCAACCTGCCCTGGATCCGGATGCTCTATCTCCATCCAGCGCGGGTGGACGACGCCCTTCTCGATCTGGTGGCAGAGGAGCCTCGTATTCTTCCCTACTTTGACATCCCCCTCCAGCACGTGAGCGACAGCGTGCTCCGCCGGATGCGCCGCCCCTACAGCCGGACAACGATCGACGAGCTCCTGGCCCGCCTCCGGCAGCGCCTCCCGCAGGTGGTCATCCGCACTACGCTCATGGTGGGCTTTCCCGGCGAAAGCGAAGAGGAGTTCGCCGAACTCGAAGAAGCGGTCACACGCCACCGGTTCGATCACTTGGGTGTGTTCGCCTACTCCAACGAAGAGGGCAGCGCTGCGGCAGGCCTGCCGCAGCAGGTGGCGGAAGAGGTGAAGGAGGCGCGCCGCGACCGCTTGATGCGTATCCAGGCGGAGATCGCCGCGGCCAAACTCCGCAAGTGGCGCGGCAAGGTGGTGACAGTGCTGGTGGAGGGGGTGAGCGAGGAAACCGATCTGCTCGTCGAAGGGCGGGCCTGGTTCCAGGCCCCAGAAATCGACGGCCGGGTGTATATCACTGCCGGCAATTGTCGGCCGGGCGATCTGGTGGCGGTGCGGATCACCGATACCCACACCTATGATTTGGCGGGAGAGATCGTGTCCCGGGCGGCAGGGGAAAAAAGGCAGCGGGCCTGCTCACAGCCCGCTGAAAAAACAGCGGCTAACCCTGTTCGGCCTGAAACGCCTGGTTGACCCGTTCGCGCAGTTCCTTGCCTACCTTGAAAAAGGGCAGCTTCTTTGGCGGCACCTTGATCCGCTCGCCGGTTTTGGGATTACGGCCGTAGTACGATTCGTACTCCTTGACCGCGAAGCTGCCAAACCCACGTATCTCTATGCTTTCTCCGCGTTCAAGCGCCGCGGCCATGGTCTCGAGGATCGTGTTGACAATGCCCCCCACCTCCCGCACGGGCAGATTGGTCTTGGCCGCCAGGGCCTCGATCAGCTCAGATTTGTTCATACCTCACTCCCTCACATTCCTTCCCGTAAACCTGCTCCCACTGTTCCCAACAGCGTTACTTGAACTATTGTAATCTGCCCTTTTGGGAAAAGGAAATTTTTTTTGAGTAAAATCAGGAAACACCCGCTCATCTCTGCGAGGCTGCGACTTCGGGGGTCCGAATGGGCCACCCCGTGACCAGTCACCATCTGTCCTTGCGGAACACACGGGCGCGCTCTTGGGGCGAGAGCATGCGGTAATGCCCCACGGGCAGCCCCCCCAACGCAAGACCGCCGTAGGCGATACGCCGCAGAAAAACCACTGGATGGCCGACAGCAGCGCACATCTTGCGCACCTGACGCTTGCGGCCCTCATGGATCGTCATCTCCAGCTCGCAGCCGCCGGCGAGCCGCCGGACGATCCGCACCTTGGCCGGATGGGTGCGGCTGCCGTCGATCAAAACGCCGTGCCGCAGACGATCAAGGGCCGATGCCTTGGGCATGCCACGAACCACGGCACGATAGGTGCGGGGAATCTCGAAACGCGGATGAAGGATACGGTGGGCGAACGCACCGTCGTTGGTAAGGATGAGCGCCCCTTCGGTGTCCACGTCCAAACGGCCGACAGGAAACACCCGTTGGGAGATGCCGGCAAGAAGGGAAACAACGGTGGGACGGCCCTGGGGATCGTGCAGGGTACAGACCACACCCCGGGGCTTGTTGAGGAGCAGGTAAAGTTTTTCTTCCGGCAGGCGGACGGGCTGGCCGTCGAACTCGATCTGTTGACAGGCGGGATCAACCTTGACGCCCAGGGTGGCGACAACCTCTCCATCCACCCGCACCCGGCCGGCAAGGATATGCGCCTCGGCCTTGCGGCGGGAGCAGATGCCGGCCCGGGCCAACACCTTTTGCAGGCGTTCTTTCAAAAGAGAGCTACAGGGCTATGAATAATCGCCACGGCGAAACTTGGCCGCCTCCACATAGGCCACGGCGGCCACCTGATCCACCACTGCGCTCAACGGATGATCGGCGGGCAGGCGGTCCCGTACCGCGAGCAGGGCCGCGGTTTGGTCTTCCAGCGCCGAGGCGAAAGGCTCGAGATCCCGCGCCGCAAAACGGCCATCCGCCAAGGCGGCCTGAAAGCGGTCGAGCAAATCCAGCGCCCCCTCACTGAGCTCCAGCCCTTGGAGCCGCAGCTCTGCCGGCACCGCGTCGGCCGTAACCTCAAAGGAGGAAGAAGGCGCGCCGGCAGCGCCTACTGAACCCGTGGCGGCGAGCCGCGCTTCCAACAACCGCTGGAACGCGCCTCCCGCCTTCGCCTCGCCGCCGGTTCCTTGCTGCGGCAAGGTCTGTGGCCCGCGGATGTCCGTGATCTTCATCTTCTGGTCCTCACGGTTTTTTCCCACGCCATACTGTTCATCATAAGCAATCGGTCAACAGGACGTCAAGCTTGAACAAAAGTTGCTGGCGTCTGGTTAACAGCCCATTGAAAAACGGGCTGCTAACGCCAGCGGCGTGGGAGGATACGGGGAAGTTTTTTGTCCACCAGCCGTTTGGTCTCGGGGTCCACCTCGAGCACCGGCGGATACCACGGCTTCATCCGGCAATCGAAGACCACCGGCTCGGCAAGCCCCACATGAAACCGTTCTTCCCGCCGCCCGGCGCTATGGATATCGGCCGCAGGCTCGAAACGGGTGAACATGGTCCAGATAAACTCCTGCAAGTTCGCAGTGGCAGCGGCCAGATCGTCCACCAGCACCACCGCCGGCCAGCCGGCAAGGGCGGGATCAGCGGCCAACTTGGCGGCAAAGGCCGCGTCCTTGGCGTAAGCCGGCCCCTCGACCACCAAGGTGCCGGGCAGAAACGGCAGCAACCGGCGCACGCCAACCGGCTCTCCGCCGTCGAACTCACGTGGCAACTCTCGCCGCGCCTCTTTGCCCAAGCCCAACATCATCGCCTTGGAGCCCTTGTTCACCGTCGGCCCGGTGTAGTCGAGGGTGTCCTGGGAGACGTTGGTGAAAACAAACAGATCGGTCCGCCAGTCGATGCGCTCCAAGACGTGGGTCCACAGGTTGGCGAAATCGGCTACGTCGAGATCGCCGTCGGTGAGGATGAGGAACTTGGTGAGCGAGAGCTGGCCCTCCCCAAGGATGCGCAGCCCGCAGGCAAACGCCTCCCTGGGATACCGGTCGCAGACCCGCGCCGCGGCCAGGCAATGAAACCCCGCCTCGCCAAAGGTCTTGAGCTGGCGCACGCCGTGCATGACCAGAGGGAAAAGCGGGGAGAGGAGGTCCTGAAGAAAGTCGCCGATATAAAAGTCTTCCTGCCTGGGCCGGCCCACCACGGTGGCCGGGTAGATCGCATCCTTGCGGTGATAAAGCCGGTCCACGTGAAAGACCGGATAGTCGTGGGTGAGCGAGTTGTAGCCGTAGTGATCGCCAAATGGCCCCTCAGGCCGGCGCTCAAAGGGGGGCACCTCCCCCTTGGCCGCGAACTCGGCCGTGGCCACCAGGGGATGGCCGCCCAGCGGGTCGGCGGCCAAGGGCAGCTTCTCGTCCAAAAGCAGGGAAGCGAGCAGCAATTCTGGAATATTCTCGGGCAACGGCGCAATGGCGGCCAGCATCAGGGCTGGAGGACCGCCGATGAACAGGGTGACGGGCAACGCCTCGCCCCGGCGCTCCGCCTCGTAATAATGGTAGCCCCCCCCTTTGTGGATCTGCCAGTGGATGCCAGTGGTGGCGTCGTCGTAACGCTGGATGCGGTACATGCCAAGGTTGTGTCCCCGGCCATCTGGATGTTCGGTATAGACCAGCGGCAAGGTGACAAAGGGGCCACCATCGGTCTTCCAGGAGGTGAGCATGGGCAGGGAAGAGAGACGGGGCGGCCGCTGGCACACATCGAGGACCGGCGCTCGCCGCACGGTGCGGGTGCCGAGCCGCCGCATCTGGCCGAACATGCGCCGGTTCCGCCACAGGGTCCCCAGGGACGGCGGCATGGCCGACTCGGCCAGGCGCACCACCTGCCGGACAAAGGCGAGCGGCCGGCGGCCAAAGGCCAACTCCATCCGGCGCTGGGTGCCAAACAGGTTGGTCGCCACGGGGAAAGGACTGCCCTTCACCCGGGTGAAAAGAAGCGCTGGGCCAGAACGGGCGATCACCCGCCGGTGGATCTCTGCGATCTCAAGATAGGGATCCACCTCTTCGTCCACGGTGAGGAGTTCGCCCTCCCGGGCCAGCAAGTCAAGATAGGCGCGCAGGTCGCGGATCACGGTCTGGGACATGGGCGTGGCTCCAGGTTATGGCAAGGCGGCCGCGGCCACCTGGCCGCAACACCGCGTCCGCATTGCCTTTGCAGTAAAAATGGGGTAAAAGTAAAGGATCAAGGCGACGATTGCAGGTCTGCAAGGTGGTATTTCGGCATACAGAACCGACAGGAATAACCGGTGTCAACCATCGAGAAAAAGGCGGTGGTACTCCGCCTCGCTGAGGTGGTTCCGCAGCACGCCGGTTAAGGTGGCGACCAGCCGTTCGATCTCCTCGTCGGTCAGCCGTGGCGTCAGCAAGTCGAGCAGGTCGTCCGCGGCAAATTTTTGCACAAAGAGTTTGAAAGACCGCTCGTCCAGTTCCCGCGACAGACCAAAACAGATCGCAGACACCGTGTCCATCGTCTTCACCGCCTTTGTCCAACTGTCCTGACGGAACAATGCCGCCCCAAGCCGCCAGCGCCGCTGCCACTGGTTTTGCCCCCTACGGCAACGGCTACGAATATACCGAGTCCCGCCAGATCATCGCCCGCAAACTCGCGATGGTGCGGGACGAACGGCTGCCCATTGTCATTGTCCACGAAAAATACCAGTCCGGCCCCTGTATTCTCGTGGACTTTAACGACAGCCGACTCCTTATCGACAAGCCGCGCGACTGGCCGGGCAAACGCAAGACGATCCGAGTCATTTTCCGCGACAAGGCCCGCCTGTGGAACCACTTCTACTGCAAGGTAATGCAGGCCACGAAAGACACGCTGGTCACCACCTTTCCAGCGCAGTTCTTTCTCCTCCAGCGCCGGCAGCACTACCGGGTGGAGGCCCCGCGGGGCAGCACGGTGTCCTTTGGCTACAAAGAGCGACAGATCGACGGACTCGAGGTCAAGAACATCAGCGCTGGCGGCCTGCTGATGTGTAGCCGATCTCCCCTGGAATTTCCTCCCCAGGCCGACATCCACGATCTGTTGATCGCCTTGCCGGTCAAGGATGCGTCCGAGCCCCTGCTCCTCACCTGCCGCAAGGCGACCATTGTGCGCAGCGAAGAGATCAAGCACAGCAAGTCTGTTTGTTTTGGCGTGGAGTTCCAGCCGACGGCCAAAGAAGAAGACGCCCTTATCCGCTACGTGCGGCAGCGGGAACTCGAGGTGCTCCGCACCGCGGCCGCGGTGTGACCACTGTCGGCAAGCCGCTCAAAGAGCGGGACCGTGCGCGGCGTTACGGACGTGGAACCGAGTCTACCGGGCGCTCAGCCGGCCGCCGACACCCGCCACCACACCTTACGGCTACGCGGCCCGTCAAACTCGCAAAAAAAGATCTTCTGCCAGGTGCCGAGGCGCAAGCGGCCTTGCTCCACGAGCACGGTCACCGAACTCCCCATGAGCGAGGCCATGACATGGGCGGGCGAGTTGCCCTCGAGATGGTGAAAGTCAATGTCCGGCACCGCCCGTTCAAGGGCGGCCAGAATGTCGCGCCGCACCGCCGGATCGGCCCCCTCGTTGATGGTCAGGCCGGCCGTGGTATGGGGGTTATAGACGTGCAGCACCCCCTCGTCCACCCCTGTGGCGGCCACGGCCTGGGCCAGTTCAGCGGTGAGATCGACGAACTCGCGCTGGCGCGAAGTGTTGACCGCGATGGTTCCTCCTTGCATCGTCCTCGCCTCCTCCTGCTCGCTGTCGGCCGGCGCCGGTCGGCGAACCCTTGCCCCGCGCCCTTGTCATTTCCGGCTATCCATAGTACAGATTGCCCTGCCTGTCAATCAATCCAGCGAGTTCCACGTATCTGGACAGGGCGCCCCATCTGCGGCGTCGTCGGCCCGCTTGCCTAGCTCACATCCCAGGATGCGGCGCGCCTCTTCCTGGCATCTGGCCCCCCTGTAACCAGATACCCGGTCCGCAACGCCGCGACTTCGGCAGACGAAGGAGCAACCCCGTGACCAGTTACCGTTCCACCGCCATGCGCTATTTCCCTGTCTGTCTCGATCTTGCGGCCAAGCCGTGCCTGGTCATCGGCGGCGGCCGCGTGGCCGAACGCAAGGCCCGGGCCCTGCTCGCCTGCGGCGCCCAAGTAACGATTCTCAGCCCAGAGTGCACTCCCGGCCTTGAATCCCTCGCCGCTGCCGGCCGCCTGCAGGTGGAGCGCCGGGCCTTTCAGCCCGGCGACCTGAACGGCTATCTGCTCGTGATCGCCGCCACCGACGACCCAAAGGCCCAGGCGGCCATCCACGAGGAGGCGGAGAAAAAGAACATCTTGTTGAACGTGGCCGACGTGCCGCACCGGTGCACCTTTATCCTGCCGGCCGTGGTGCGGCGGGGCTCCCTGCAGATCGCCATATCCACGGGCGGTGATTCGCCGGCCCTCGCCCGCCGGCTCCGCGAGCAACTGGAGGAAGGATTCGGCCCCGAATATGGCGTGTACACCGCGATTCTCGGCCTATTGCGGCCGGTGATCCTGGCCGCGGGCCATACCCAGGAGGAAAACCGCCGCCAATTCGAGGCCCTGCTCGACGACCGGATGGTGGACTGGATTCGCGCCCAGCAGTGGGATACAATAGAAAACCACCTCATCGCCACCTGCCGGGAGCCGATCCCCGCCGACGTGCTTGCAGCGATCCGCCGACTCGTCCTGACCCCGCTGGACACCGCCAACACGGAGTGACGCCATGTCCTTGCTCTTTCTCTTCACCTTCGCGGTCTACGTCCTGGCCACCATCTCGTATCAGGTCTACTTTTGGACCCAACAGGAGAAAATCCGCTCCGCCTCGCGGGCGGTCTTTCTCTTGGCCATGAGCCTGCACACCATCCACCTCGTCCACCGCTACTTCCAGGCCGGCCGCACGCCGATCACCACCAACCACGAGGTGGTGAGCTTCTTTGCGTGGTCCATGGCCGTGGCCTTTCTTACCTTTCACTGGCGGTACCAGGTGAAAAATCTCGGCGCTTTCGCCAGCCTGGCCATCACCGGCCTCATGACCATCGCCCTCTTCTCCTCGCCGGAGATCAAGCCTCTGCCGCCCGCCCTCCAGAGCGCCTGGCTGCCCCTGCACGCCAGTATCGCCCTCATGGCCAACGCCTTTTTGGCCCTCGCCTTTTGCGGCGGCATCATGTACCTGCTCCAGGAGCGGGAGATCAAAAAGCGCCGGTTCGGGATCTTCTACCACCGCCTGCCCTCGCTCGAGGCCCTGGATAAGCTGAACCAGCACTGCATCGCCGTGGGGTTCCCCCTGCTCACCCTGGGCATCGTCACCGGCTCCATCTGGGCCAAGCAGGCGTGGGGAGCCTACTGGCAGTGGGACCCAAAAGAAACATGGTCGCTCATCACCTGGCTGCTCTACGCCGCCTTGCTCCACTTCCGGTTCACTATGGGCTGGAGGAGGCGGCGGGCGGCGATCATGGCGGTGATCGGTTTTGCCGCGGCGCTCTTTACGCTGTGGGGCGTCAGTCTCCTTCAGGAGGGGCTCCATGCCTTCGGTTGATCACATCATGGTTCTCGGCGTCAACCACAAGGTGGCGCCGGTGGAGGTCCGCGAAAAGCTCGCCTTTCCCCAGTCGTGCGGTTCGGTCCTGTTGGAGATCCTCGACATCGACGGCTGCCGGGAATGCTGCTTTCTCTCCACTTGCAACCGGGTGGAGGTATACTTCACCACCCCGACCCCAGATACCACGGCCGACAAGGTGCGGCGCTTTCTCTTTTCCGAAAGCGGGCTGTCCGACGCCGACGCCCGCCGCTACTCCTATCTGCATCAGGATCGCGAGGCCATCGTTCACCTCTTCCGCGTCGCCTCAAGCCTTGACTCGATGATCGTTGGCGAGCCGCAGATCCTCGGCCAGCTCAAGGCCGCCTTCCGGGGCGCCACCGAGAGCAAGACCACGGGTCAGCTCCTCAACCGGCTGTTCGACAAGTCGTTTTCCGTGGCCAAACGGATCCGCACCGAGACCAATATCGGCGGATCCGCGGTTTCGATCAGCTACGCCGCCGTACAACTGGCGAAAAAGATCTTTGGCGACTTGCGCGGCAAGACCGTGCTCCTGGCCGGGGCCGGCGAGATGGCGGAACTCGCGGCCGAACACCTGGTGACCCAGGGCATCCACGAGGTGGTGGTGGCCAACCGCACCATCGAACGGGCGGTCAAGCTGGCCAAGCGCTTCAACGGCCGGGCCGTGGCCCTCACCGAGCTGGTGGAGCAGCTTGAGTACGCCGACATTCTTATTAGCTCCACCGGCGCGCCGGACCTCATCTTGCGGAAAAAGGATGTCAAGCCGATCATGCGGCGGCGGATGAACAGTCCGCTCTTTCTCATCGATATCGCCGTGCCCCGCGACCTGGACCCGAAACTCAACGACCTCGATAACGTTTATCTTTACGATATCGACAACCTCAAAGACGTGGTGGAGGTCAACAAGGCGGAGCGGGAAAAGGAGGCGGCCAAGGCGGAGCGGATCGTGGCCGAAGAGACGATCAAGTTTCTCCACTGGCTCGATTCCATGGCCGTGGCGCCGACGATCCGCGACTTGCAAAAAAAAGCGCACGCCATCCGCCAGGCGGAACTCGAGCGCACCCTTCCCCGTTTACAAAACCTGTCCACCAAAGAACGCAAGGCGGTGGAGGCCATGACCAACGCCTTGGTGAGCAAGCTCCTGGCCGCGCCGATCCAGTACCTCAAGTCGGACGAGATGCTCCAAGGCAAGGGAGCGCCTCTGGACGCCATCCGCAAGGTGTTCGGCCTCGACGAAGGCGGCGGCTAATCTCATTCTTTCCCCATCTCCCCGTGGTACGGTGACGATTCCCTTCGCCGCTCCTGCCGCGCCGCCACCCATAGATACCACGCTGTGGCAGAAAAAAAGGCTTTTTTTCGCTTGACATGTCGGAACATCGCGATATATAAAATTCCCATTATGTCAGCGAATGCGCCAATCCTGCTTCCCCTGGAGAGCCTCGAAATGGCGGCCGAGTGCCTGCGGACCATCGCCCATCCGGTACGGCTACGAATGATCCAGCTCTTGCTCGCCGGTCCCAAGCCAGTGGGGGAATTGGCGCTGGCCTGCGGCATTCCCAGTAATCAAGCATCTGAACACCTGCGGCTCTTAAAGGACCGCCGGCTGCTCGCCGCCGAGCGCCGGGGGCGGCACACCTTTTACGAGGTTGCCGAGCCGTGTCTCGAGCACCTCGTGGAGTGCATCACCGACCGCTTCGGGGAGGAAGAGTCCGCCCCGTGACGGATTGCGCCGCCGGCATGGGGCCGGCGGGCGAGCCAAAAACCAACGGAGGGAGACCTATGCTGAAAAAACTTTCCATTGCAGCCCTGGCCGGACTCGTGAGTCTGCCCGCCGCGGCAATGGCGGCCCCGAGCGTCGATCAGCTCCAACGGCAGATTGACCAGCTCACCCGCCAGCTCCAGACCTTGCAGCAACAAATGGAGCAGATCAAGGCGAGCGCCGAGGATACGGCCGCCACGGTGGAAGATCTGAACGACAGCGCGGAGAAGTGGGACTTGGCCTCGCGTATCCAGATCTTCGGCGACTTCCGCAGCCGGATCGACTTCAACACCGCCGACACCCCATCCCACTTTACGGCCATGAACGTGGCGCGGGGTGTGGAGTGGTTTACCGACCCCAACACCCTGGATCCCACCAATCCTGCGGCCATTGCCGGTAATGTGCACACGGTGGCCGGCTCCCAAGGCGCAACGAACGGCACCGCCGGCCTGCTGTACGGTTTCTTCCTCACCGATCCCACCTCCCCGACCGCAGGCAACATCGCCGCTTCCGCGGGCGCGGCAGGACAGACCATTGGCAACATCCTCTACGGCGATCCCACGGCGGTGACCATCACCACCAACGCGGCAGGCGCCATCACGGGCGTTACAGTGGCCCCCGGCGCGACCGAGCTTTCCCAGGCCCAGAAGACCAACAATCTGGTCTCCCTGATGAAGCAGTTCTCGCCTGCCCAGCGGCTGGCCCTGTTCCAGGCTATGGGCTACACCCCCACGGCGGCCAACACCTATGATAACGACACCATGTGGACCAACCGGTTGCGTCTCGGCCTGCGGGCCAAGGTCACGGAAAACGTGACCTTCAAGGGCCGTCTCGCCATGTACAAGGCCTGGGGCATGCAGAACAACCCGGTGGACTACACCTTTCAAAACGGCATGGGCGGCGGGCCGTACATGCTTTCCTCCCTCACCTTTGACGGCTCCTCCACCCGGCAGCCGGTGGACAACGTGCTGCGGGTGGACCGGGCCTACGTCAACTGGACCGACATCGCCGATTTGCCCATCTGGTTCTCCATCGGCCGGCGGCCCACCACCGACGGCCCTCCGGGCCACCTGCGCCAGGGGGTCAACAAGCGGATGGCCACCCCCACCGCCTTCATGGACTATCCTTTCGACGGTCTGACCCTGGGCTACGCCTATGACGGCCTGTTCGGCATGGAGGACTTCCCAGGCCGCATCCGCTTCTGCTACGGCCGCGGTTTCGAGTCCGGCCCCACCGACCACGGCAACGGCCTCAAGGACGTGGATTTCGCCGGCATCTCCTGGGACGTGTACCACAAGGGCGACCGGTTCTTCGCCTTCCAGGCGTTCGCCGCCTTCGATATGTTCAACGTGCCGGACAACATCACCTTCCCGAACCCCATCGAGTTCGCGGTCTGGGAGGATGACAGCACGGCCTACAACCCGCTGGACAGCTCGCGGGACATGGTTCTCAACCGCAAGAATCTGGGGAACATCTACCACACCACTGCGGTGTACATGGATAAGTACGAGAACCTCAACTACTTCATTGCGCTGGGCTGGAGCCGCACCGACCCCCGCGGCATCGACGAGTTGGGCACCGGCCTGTTGAGTTCGTGGAACACGAGCGACGCCAATCTGGAGAGCGAGGACGGCTACTCGGTGTATGCCGGCATCCGCTACGACATGCCGGACCGGGGCCTGAAGCTGGGTCTGGAGTACAACTACGGATCCAAGTACTGGATCGGTTTCACCCCGGGCCACGACGATATCTACTCGAGCAAGCTGGCCACCCGCGGTCAGGTGTTCGAGGGCTACCTCGTCTACAACCTGCCGGCTGGCGACAAGATCTCCAAGTACGCCGACTTCTTCCTCCGGCTCGGCTACATGCATTACAAGTACAACTATACGGGCAGCGGCTTCTGGCTGGGCGAGCCGATGGATATCGACGAGCTGGCCAACGATCCGCTGGCGGCCCAGTTCTACACTCCAATCGACAAGCTCGATCAGGTGTACCTGTCGCTGGACGCTTACTTCTAAGCAACGGCGGCTAGCCGCAACGTATGTCTGTTGACAGGGGACGGCCGCCGGGCCGTCCCCTGTCCTTTTTCGGGAAAGCGGGGCTGGAAGGAAAACATGTTCTCACCTGACAAGGAGGTTTGTATGCGCCGCGTCCGCATCGTGTGTCTTATACTTCTCATAAGCGGCTCCTTTGCCGTCACGCTCCAGGCCTCGCCCAGCAAGCGCCTTGACCCCCTGACCAACACCTGCCGGATCCTCAACTTTTACACCGCCGGTTGGAAGTCGCCGGGAGCCAAGATCTGGAAGGCATCCTGTAAATCATGCCATCGCCGGGGGAACACCGTGGGAGCCCCCTTTCTTCACACCGAGTCCAAAACGCCCAAAGGCTGGACCCGCGTGTTCGTCAAACGGTATCCCAAGTGCGCCCGCACCGGTAAATGGGACGACCTGAGCCTTGAGCAGATCGTGGCCCTCAACGACTTTCTTTACATGAACGCGGCCGGGACCTACGATCCCAACGATGCCGAAGACTGCGGGTGATAACCCCCTTCTCTCCCCGGGTGGGAGAACCACATTTTTTCGCACTCTGCATTTTTTCGCACTCTGCGCCGTAACCGCATCTTTGCATGTTGAGCGAGCCGCTTCTGCCACCTCCCCTGCGCCAGCGCTTCGTCGCCGTGGCCCTTGACCGCCACGGCGGGGTAAGTCCGCCGCCGTGGGACTCCTGTAACCTCGCCTTCACTGTGGGCGATGACCCGGCGCGGGTGCGGGAGAACCGGCAGCGGGTGGCGGCCGCCCTGGGACTCGATGTGTTGGCCGCCGGCCGGCAGGTGCACGGCCGACAGGTGGAGATCGTCACCGCGCCTCCTGCCAACGACGAAGCACCGCCGAGCTGCGACGGACTCGTCACCAACCGGCCCGGTATCGGTCTTCTCGTGCTCCAGGCCGACTGCCAGGCAGTGGTGCTCGCCGATCCATGCCGGACCGCGGTGGGTATCTGCCACTGCGGTTGGCGTGGCAGCGTACAGAATGTGATCCGCGCCACCGTTGAGGCCATGCGCGAGGCGTTCGGCTGCCGTGCCACCGATCTGTGGGCCGGGATCAGCCCCTCCCTTGGCCCTTGCTGCGCTGAGTTTACTGGCTACCATCAGGCATTGCCGCCATCCTTCCAACGCCACATGGTGCGGCCGGCGTTTTTCGATTTTTGGGCCATCAGCCATGAACAGCTCGTAGAGGCCGGCGTACCGTCCAGCCAGATTCAGATCGCCGGGATCTGCACCCGCTGCACTCCCGCCTTTTTTTCCTTTCGCCGCGATGGCCGCACGGGGCGTTGCGGCACAATAATAGCCATCCGGCCGCGCCATACCCAAAAAAACTCATGACTACCGACGGCCGCGCCATCGCCTTGACCACCCTCATCGCCTTTGAGCGCACCCCCCGGCCAGTGGACGACCTGCTCGCCCCCAGGCTGGCAGGGACGCCTCCGCGAGAGGCCGCGCTGGCCACAACCCTGGTCCAGGGCGTCTTACGGTGGCAGGGGCTGCTCGACGGTCTGCTCGCCCACTTTGTTTCCCGGCCCCTCCGGCGTCTGGACCGGCGGGTGCGCGTGGGGCTGCGTTTCGCCCTGTTCCAGATGCGCCTCCTCGACCGCATCCCCCCCTACGCGGCGATCAACGAAACCATTGAACTCCTGAAGCAACAGGGACTCGCCAAGCCGCTGATCGGCTTTGTCAACGGCGTGCTCCGCACCATGACGCGGGCCAATCTCGACCAGGTGCCGCTGGCTGACCACCAGCGGGCCAGCTTGCCCCGCTGGCTCTACGACCGGTGGCAAAAACGCTGGCCAGGCGATACCTGCGCCCGCCTGTGCGCCACGGTCAACAAACAGGCCCCCCTCTGCCTTACCGTACTCACCGACCGCAACGCCTATCTTGCCCGTCTGGCGGCGGGGGGTGTCGCCGCCCAGCCAGCCCCCCTCTCCCCTTTGTCCGTCGTCTTGCCCGGCTTTCGCGGCGCGCCAGACACCCTGCCTGGCTATCTCCAGGGCGAGTTTATCGTCCAGGACCAAGGCGCGGCGGCGATCGCCCAACTCCTTTTCCCCGCGCCACCGGGGCCTATCCTCGACGCCTGCGCCGGGGTGGGCGGCAAGGCCATCGCTCTTGCCGCCCTTGCCCCGGAACGGCGGATACTCGCCTGCGAACCCAATGCCCGCCGCTTCCAACTGCTGCGCCAGAACCTTGAGCGCACGGGCCTGCGCACCAGGATCACCCCCCACCCCGCCTCGCTCGCCGACTTCTGCGGCCAATACCAAGGCCCTCCCCTGGCCGCCATCCTGGTGGACGCGCCTTGCTCTGGAACGGGCATCATCCGCCGGCATCCAGAGATCCGCTGGCTCCGGCGGCCCAAGGACCTCAGCCGCTACCAACACCTCCAAGGCCAACTCCTTGGCCAGGCGGCCACGCTCCTTGCGCCGCACGGTGTGCTCGTTTACGCCACCTGCTCCACCGAACCAGAAGAAAACGAAATGGCCATCGACCTCTTTCTCGGCCAACACCCACAATTCATCCCCGACCAATGCGGGCCGCTTTGTACCTTGCCCCTGGACGACCTGGCCCCTGACGGTTTTTTCGCCATCCGTCTGCGCCGCTGTCCAAGCGATTGCGGCGCCCCGGCACCTGCCCGCTCGTCCCGGCAAAATTGTCTCCAACGGCTGCCCGCATCCATGATAAAATGAAAACCTCAGCAAAAAAATAAAGAATTCAAACAAGGTAGGCGTTTTTACCTAGGGACCTTGGAGGGGTATCATGCCATTCACCATTGCCACCAGTTTACGGGCCAAGTTGATCGGCTCAGTAGTGGTCGTCTGTGTCCTTCTCGGCGCCAGCGCCTTTCTGGTAAAACAGGCGGTGAACCACGTGCAGATCGGCAGCCGCGCGTACAGCGGCATCGAGCTCAAGTACGAAACCATCGACCAGATGGCACGGATTCGGGTCAACCTCAACCGCCTCAACTCCATCATCATGGCCCAGGCCCTGGACGAATACGACGACGAGGAACTCAACGAGGCCACAGGCCGAATCACTGAGCTCGTGCAATCGTTCGACGCCATCCTTCGCGGCCAAGGCGGCGCCGGCCTTTCCTGCGTCTCCTGCCATTCTCTCGCCATTGCGCCGGACACGGAAAAACAGGCCAGCCGGATGGTCAGCCACTGGCAGGCCCTGCTGCAGGCGATCAACGGGGAGATCGTGCCCCGCCTCAAGGCCGAAGACGCCGAGGCAACGATGGACACGATGGAAGGAAACTATCAGGACGAGTACAGCGAGGTGCTCGACTCCACCAAGCAAACCATCGACCTCTTGCGGCAAGCAGTGGCGGCCATGAAAGACAAGGCGGAAAAGGCGGCCGAAACCTTTGTCATGACCTTTGCCATCGGTTGTCTGGTTTTCGTCCTCCTTCTGCTCGGCATCGGCGTGCTGGCCAGTGAGCGGCTAAGCCGGACCCTGCGCGGCATCGCCGCCACTCTTACCGACCACGCCTCCCGCCTGGTGCGCGAGGCGGACGTCACCTCGGCCTCCTCTCAAAGCAACGCCAACATGGCCTCGGAAATGGCGGCGGCCCTGGAAGAAACCGCGGCAGCCATTGAAGAGATCTCGAGCATGATCGCCCAAAACGAAGAAAACGCCGGCAAGGCCGACATGGCGATGCAGGAAAGCCGCCGCATCAACAAGACGGTGACCGAAGAGGTGGCGGCCATGCAGAAGTTTCTTGTCCACAACCAGGAGGAAAGCCGCAAGATCTCAACGATCATCGACGAAATCGACGCCATCGCCTTTCAAACCAACCTGCTGGCGCTCAACGCCGCGGTGGAGGCGGCCCGGGCCGGAGAATACGGCGCAGGCTTCGCCGTGGTGGCCGACGAGGTACGCAATCTGGCCCAACGGGCCGCCGAAGCGGCGCAAAACTCTAAAAACCTCATCGATGTGGCGGTGAGCGGCGCCGAAGAGGGGATCGTCAAGTTCAACGCCATTGCCGAACACATCGAAAAGACGCTGGAGCAGACGGAAAAAGCCGCCGAACTCAT
>WFOD01000178.1 GCA_015488275.1 Deltaproteobacteria bacterium | reverse complement strand
ATGCACGCCGCGACCTCCTCGGCCGTGAGGTCGAAAAAGCTGGCTACGTGCCGGCGCGGAATGATGACCGTGTGGCCGGGGCTCACGGCATTGGTGTCCCGTGCGCTGTAGGCCAATTCGTTCTCCATCGACACGCCCTGCGGATCGGTGCAGAACAGGCACGGGTTGTTGGGATCCCGCTTGCCGGCCGGTTTGTTACTCGCCGCCTCTGCCATCGCGCCCTCGATCTTCAGGCCAGCGGCACTTTGACGGTGCCTTCCACGTTCGGCACCTCCTCGACCTTGCCGCCGTGTTCGATTTCTTCCGCGGTGGCGTCCCGCACAGTCTTGATCTCCAGGCGGAAGATCACTTCCCGTCCGCTCAGGGGATTGTTGCCGTCGATGGTGACCGATTTCTTATCCACCCGCGTGACGTAGAAGGTACGAGTCTCGCCCCGGTCGTTCTCCATCAGGATCGAGAGCCCTACCTCCCGATACTCCTCGGGCACGTTCTCGATAGGCTCGATGATCACCAGCGACTCGTCGCGGGGACCGTACAACTGGTTGCAGTCGATGGGCACCTCGATCACGTCGCCAGGCAAGCGCCCCTCGAGCTCGGCCATCACGGCCGGAGCCAGGATCTCGTTGACGCCGTGCACATAGCCGATGGGGTACTGGACCTCGGTCAGCACCGAGCCGGTCTTCTTGTCGATGACCTTGTACATCAGCTCGACGTACTTGTTCTTGCCGATGGCATCTTCGAGTTGTGGCGTCTCTTCTTTGGCCATGATGGGATCTGGATACCTCTGTCTGGCGGGGGTGGCGTTCCGGCTCAGAAGATGGACGCGCCGAAGATACGGACTTCGCCGTTCTCGTAGCCGAGCACCAGCCGGCCCAGCCATTCGCCTTCGCGCTTGGTGCTGCGCACGCGGTACAGCACGGTCACGTGCTCGCCCCGGCGGATGATGCCGAGGTAATCGAAATTCGGGTCGAGACTACGAGCTAGCTCGCTTTTGGCGAACTGCTTGCCCATTTCGACTTCGTTCAGGCCGAACAGCAGATTGTACGAAAACTTGCGCGCAAACTTGCCGTACTGACCCTTATTGGAATACTTGATCAGGTCCGCCCACATGGGATGGGCGATTTCCTGGATTTCATCATCACTCAGATGAATGATGTTTTGCCTGTTTTCTGTGGTGGCTTCGCTGGTCATGTTCATCTGTCGGTTGGACACTCTCGTTGAAATGCGGTGTGGATGGAAACAAGCCAGGCCTGCACGCAGCCACAATGGAAAGGCACCCGCAACGCCTCTTGCAAGGCCCTGCGGGTGCCCCAGGCTAGACGGACATGCCGTTACTCTTCGTCTTCACCCACGATGTGGTAGCACGGCGCCTTCTCCATCGTGTATTCCCCGGTCTTGGGATCACGACGGGAGACGGTCAGCACGTGCCAGTTCTCGTCGTCCAGCTTGAGCGCATCGCCACGGTAGTAGTAACCGGGCCAACGCGTCTCCTTGCGGAACAGGGTGTGATGCAGGACCGCTTCCGAGGTGCGCAGGCGGTGCTTGAGTTCCCAGGCCCGCAACAGCTCGTGGTAGTCCTTGGCGGCCAGCTTCTCCAGATCCTCTTCCAAGATCTTGAGCTTCTTGAGGCCGATGTTCAGGAGCTTCTCGTTGGTCATGTAGTTGACGCTGGCGCCGCCGCAGTACTCGTCCATCAGCTTCTGCAGGCGGTCGAGACCCTGACGCGGGTTGATGTAGTTGGGATTCACATCGCCCGCGGTGATCTCGTTGCGGTAGACCTTGTAGTGCTCCATCGGCTTGTAGATCTCGGCCTTGCGGTCGGCGATCTGCTTCTCGGAGACTACGATGCCTTCGGCCTTGCCGTCGTCGATGTACTTGCAGGCGGCCTTGGCGGCCAGACGACCTTCGGTGAAGGAACCGGAGGAGAAGGCGTGCGGGGTGCCGCCGACGGCGTCACCGGCGCCGAACAGGCCTTCCACGGTGGTCATGCGGTTGTAGCCCCAGAAGTACTCCTCGGGGGAGACGTCCTCGGGACCGGAGCACCAGGCGCCGCAGCCGGTGGCGTGGGAACCCATAACATAGGGCTCGGAGGTGGTCAGCTCCGGGTTCTCGTTCTTGGGATCCACGTCGGTGGCGGCCCACAGCACGGCCTGACCGACGGTCATGCCGAGGAAGTTGTGCCAGCCGATCTCTTCCAGGTGCGGATCCTGGAAGGCTTCCATAGTGACCATGTGAATCGGACCGCGACCGGCGTTCACCTCGGAGATAAGCGCGTGGTTGCGCAGGCAGGTCGGGATCGGACGGTGGGTGCGGTGCGAGGCCTCGGGGTCGAGGTACTCCTTGCCCACCATCTTCTGCAGCTCCGGCCACCACTTGGACTCGTACTCTTCGCCGTAGGCGTTCTGGGTGTAGGTCTTGAGGTGCAGGAAGTAGGCACCTACCGGACCGTAACCATCCTTGAAGCGGGCCAGCACGATGCGGTTTTCCATCTGGGTCATCTTGGCGCCAGCACCGATCAGCAGACCGTAGGCGGAACCGGAAGACCAGGGGGCGTACCAGACGCGGCCGGCACCTTCACCCACGGAGCGGGGCTTGAAGATGTTGGAGGCGCCACCGGCGGCGACGATCACGGTCTTGGACTTGAAGACGTGGAAATCGCCGGTACGGACGTTGAAGCCGACGGCCCCGGCCACGCGGTTCTCCTTGGCTTCGTCCATCAGCAGGTGGGTGACGCAGATCCGGTTGTAGACCTTGTCGGCCGACTTCTTGGCGGCCTCGGCCACGATGGGCTTGTAGGATTCGCCGTGGAT
Organism: Deltaproteobacteria bacterium; assembly: GCA_015488275.1. Classification (GTDB taxonomy): domain Bacteria; phylum Desulfobacterota; class Desulfobulbia; order Desulfobulbales; family S012-135; genus S012-135. Next base: position 2,154 of record WFOD01000178.1, on the reverse strand, counting down.
CATGATCTGCCAGCGGCCTTCACGCTGGTAAGCGCCGGTCTTGGGATCGCGCATCAGCGGCAGGCCCCACTCTTCGAACTGGTGTACGGCCGAGTCCACGTGGCGCGCCATGTCGAACAGCAGGTCTTCGCGGACCATGCCCATCAGGTCGATGCGGGCGTAGCGCACGTGATCTTCCGGATTGTTCTCGCCGAAGCGGGTGCCCATGTAGCAGTTGATGGCATACAGGCCCTGGGCCACGGCGCCGGAACGATCGATGTTCGCCTTCTCGGCGATCACGATTTTCTTGTTCTTGCCCCAGTAGCGTGCTTCGAAGGCGGCACCGGTGCCACCCAGACCCGCACCGCACACCAGGATGTCGATGTTGTCTTCTACGATAGTCTTGTGATCCATTAGTAGTACACCCCTGCTTTCATTTTCAGGCCATTCGACTCCAGCGTGTGCAGATCGCCGTCATCCATGCGGATGTACTTCGGCTCGTTGTACAGCAGCTGGCTGTCGCGCTGTTCCTGGGTCGGTTCGGGCACTTCCCGCAGATTGGGGATGGCCGAGCCCCACGGCTTGGTGGTGATGGGGGCGACCAGGTCGAAGTCCTTCTTGCCGTTGCGGAACTTGATGCGCCAGGCAATGATGCCCTTCTCTTCGTCACGCTTCACGCGAACCGAGTGGCCCAGCGGCGCGAAGTCGGCATAGCCGCGAACGTCGATGGCGTTCATCGGGCAGGCCTTCACGCAGGAGAAGCACTCCCAGCACATGTTGGGCTCGATGTTGTACGCCCGACGGGTGACGGTATCGATGTGCATGATGTCCGAAGGACAGATATCGACGCAGTGGCCACAGCCATCGCAACGCGTCATATATACAAAAGTTGGCATTTTTCTGACTCCTTGCTTATTTCAATCAGTAATGGCGCGGCGTTTCACGTTTGATACCCAGCCCCATGTTGGGCGGATTCTTGCCCAGGTACTTCGGCAGATCCGGGAACTTGGCCTGCACGGCCGGATCACGCGGATCGTAGTCGTCGGGCAGGTTGTCGCGGGTGCCGTCCGCCTTGCGGATGCGCTTCTCGAAGGCCGCAGCCGGCTTGAAGAACATGTGGGCGAACTTGGACCACAGGACGGTGCTGAACAGGGTAGTGGCGGCAATGATGAACAGGGCGAAGAACAGCAGCGCCCAGCCTTCCGAACCGCCGTTCTGGAAGAAGGACCAGAGCAGGGCGAAGGTGGCCATGGTGATCAGGGAGACGATGAAGATGTCGTCACGATGCACCTGGTACCACTTGTGGCCTTCGGCCGACACGTCGACGCGGATGAAGAACCAGAACCAGTAGCCGCCGATGGCCAGCATCAGCGCACCAAGATGCCACAGGAACGGCAGGGTGCCGGAGCTGGTGTCGGCGCCGAAGATGATCATGGCGGTGGTCACCACGAAGATGACGAAACCGTACATGGTCAGCAGGTGGGAGATGCGGCGCGGCGTGTAGCAGAACTCGGAGGAGGTCAGTACTTCACTGAGAATCGTCTTGATCAGCAGGCCGAACTTTTCGCCGCCGCTGACCTGGCGCTTGGCCTCACGTTCCCACTTCTTGGACTTCTCGAAGAAGTACTTCGCGCTCTTCTTGTGCCACATGTCGAGAATGGTTCCAAGCGCGACCAGGATGACCATCAGGATGATGTAGCCCTGCATGACACCGGGCGTGATCGATCCTGTCAGTTCCATTCCTGCCAATCCGGCAAAAGGGTTATTGGTAAACATGACGTTTGCTGACCTCCTGTTTTAAGTCAAAATTTTTCGGCGATTATCAATCATTCCGTTTGCCGCAGCCAATCAATGATTTTTGCGACAAACAAGCATGACTAATAACGCCAGGCACCTGAAGCGGTTCGAGAATGGCGATGTGTTCCCCGGTAAAGCTGTGACGATGTTGCTTTAGTTGTTCATGTGCCGATCGACGGATGGCGCGTTCCCGGCACCCGCCCTTCGCCCCGGTTTGCGCACACGCGCTCGGCAGCGTTTTTGGGCGGTCATCGGCAGACGCACAATTTAGCGACTTTTCCTGCCCGAATAAAGCGGTATTTCGCAATTTGTTGCATTAGTATTTTTGCAAGCTTACATAAGGCGTTTTTATGTGGCGACGGCTCCCATGTGCCCTAT
>WFOD01000177.1 GCA_015488275.1 Deltaproteobacteria bacterium | reverse complement strand
GAGGCAAGCATGGTTTGCAGCAACCGGCGCAAAGAGGCGGGATCGCCGTCGTCCGGCAGCAGGCGCTGGATGGGTACGGGTTTTGGCTGGAGGGTTCCCTCTTGGCAGGTGGCGGCGGGAGCGGCCGGATGGCCGGCCGCCTTCGCTCCGGTGATTCCCGGATGGCCGGTGAGGAGCACAAGACAGGTCAGGTATGCCACAATGTGGTTGTTGCTCGTTGGAGGGCACAGGGCGGTAAGAAGCGGAATGCGGGACATGGCGTTGCGATAACCCATTTGTTTTACTTGTAAAACAAGCCGTGCTGTCCGGTGAGGGCTGCGGTCGCCTGGACGGGGCTGGCCGGGATGATTTTTTTTCTTGACCGTGCGGTAAAAATTCCGTAGAAATACCCAATACCGTACGGAGTGCGGTTTTGCTGGACTTTCCGTTGCGCCGTCCGTATCATGGATCGGTGTAGAGTGGTCCGTCCGTTGGTCTCTGGCACGTCAAGAACACACAGGATGGGAGGTACCATGAGCGAATCCACGAAGATCACCAGTTTGTCCCAGGAAAAGCGCGTCTTCGAGCCGCCGGTCGAGGGGCGGGAGACCGCATACGTCAAGAGCATGGAGGAGTACGAGGCCATCTATCGCCGCTCGATGGACGACCCGGAAGGCTATTGGGCTGAGCGGGCCGAGGAGCTCATCACCTGGGAGAAGAAGTGGGACAAGGTTTTAGAGTACGATTTTGTGAAGCCGGAGGTCAAGTGGTTCCAGGGCGGCCGGCTCAACATCTCGTACAACTGTCTGGACCGGCACTTGACCGATGGCCGGCGCAACAAGGCGGCCCTCATCTGGCAGGGCGAGCCGGAAGACGACGTCAGGGTCTATACCTATCAGATGCTCCACACCGAGGTTTGCCGTTTCGCCAACGTGCTCAAGTCGTTGGGTGTCAAGAAGGGCGACCGGGTGTCGGTCTATCTGCCCATGATCCCTGAGCTGGCGATCACCATCCTCGCCTGCACCCGCATTGGCGCGGTGCATAGTGTGGTCTTTGCCGGTTTTTCCGCCCAGAGCCTGAAGAGCCGCATCCAGGACTGCGAGGCCAAGGTACTGGTCACCGCCGACGCCGTGCTCCGGGCCGGCAAGGTCATTCCCCTCAAGCCCAACGCCGACACCGCCCTGGCCGAATGTCCGACGGTGGAGAAGTGCGTGGTGGTCAAGCGGGCCGGCAACGAGGTGACGATGCAGGATGGCCGCGACATCTGGTGGCACGACACCATGACCGCCGACGGCGTCTCCGACGTCTGCGAGCCCGAGTCGATGGACGCCGAGGACATGGCCTTCATCCTCTACACCTCTGGCTCCACGGGCAAGCCCAAAGGGGTGGTGCACACCACGGGCGGCTACCTCACCTATGCGGCCCATACCTGCCAGCTCGTCTTTGACCTGAAGGACGATGACGTGTACTGGTGCACCGCGGATATCGGCTGGATCACCGGCCATACCTATATCGTCTACGGGCCGCTCGCCCTGGGCGCCACCTCGCTCATGTTCGAAGGCGTGCCCTCCTACCCGGATGCGGCCCGGTTCTGGAAGATCGTTGAGAAGTTTAAGGTCAACATCTTCTACACCGCTCCCACGGTGATCCGCGCCTTGATGCGCGAGGGCGTCTCCTACACCCAGCGGCATGATCTCTCCACCCTGCGCATCCTGGGCACAGTGGGCGAGCCCATCAACCCTGAGGCGTGGATCTGGTACCACGAGAACATCGGCAAGGGCAAGCTGCCCATTGTGGACACCTGGTGGCAGACCGAGACCGGCGGCATTCTTATTTCGCCCTTGCCCTACGCCACGCCGCTCAAGCCTGGCTCGGCTACCCGGCCGCTGCCCGGCGTGGACGCCGCTATTTTGAAAGAAGATGGCAGCGAGGCGGCGCCCAACGAAGGCGGTCACTTGGTGATCCGCAAGCCGTGGCCTGGTATGCTGCGCGGCGTCTTTGGCCAGCCGGAACGGTTCAAGAAGACCTATTTCTCCCGTTTCGAAGGTATTTACGATCCCGAGGACGGGGCCCGCAGGGATGAGGACGGCTACTTCTGGATCATGGGCCGGCTGGACGACGTGATCAACGTCTCTGGCCACCGGCTCGGCACGGCGGAGATCGAGTCCGCCCTGGTGTCGCACGCCAAGGTGGCCGAGGCGGCCGTGGTCGGCGCGCCCCATCCGGTCAAGGGCCAGACCATCTACGCTTACGTCACCGTGGCCGCAGGTGTGGAGCCCAGCGACGAGCTGCGGGCCGAGTTGAAGAAGCACGTGCGGGCCGAGATCGGGCCCATCGCCACGCCGGAGATCATCCAGTTTGCCGACGGCCTGCCCAAGACCCGGAGCGGCAAGATTATGCGCCGCATCCTGCGCAAGATCGCCGCCGGCCAGACCGAGGCCCACGACTTTGGCGACACCTCCACCCTGGCCGATCCGTCGGTGGTGGACGATCTGGTGGCCAACAGCAAGGAGTTTGTCGAAAAGCTGTTGGGCTGAGACTGAATTTGGGCAAAAATGCCTTGCTCCAGGGCCGCGGCGTTGATGGGCGCTGCGGCCCTGTTTTTTTGCCTGCGCCAGGCCTGGCGCGCAGGGTGACAGGAACTTGCTTTCGCCGGCCCAGCCG
>WFOD01000176.1 GCA_015488275.1 Deltaproteobacteria bacterium | reverse complement strand
GGCGGGGGGAGTGGCGGCCGGGGGGATGCCAGCCGCCGGAGAGTCCTGCGCTTTGCCCAGCGGTTCTGCGTCTGCGGCCATGCCCGGCGCGTCTTTGGGAGATGCTGCCGGGGCCGGTGTGGCGGGCGTCCGCTCCACCGTGGCCTGGTCGATGGCCGCCTGCCGGGGACGCAGGCCGATATAGGCGGCGAAACCGATGGCGACGGCGATCGCCAGCAGGCCGGCTGGCCACAGGGAGCCGCGTCGATTGCGTCGCTTGGGGGACATGAGACCTCCCGGACGGCAAGGGTTGCGGTGGACGGTCGTCGCTGTTCCTGGTAGGATGAGATGCGGGAGAGGCGGTCGTTGCCTCGCGCCGGCGAAAACCGCGACGTTGTGTGCGTCTCCGCCCCCTTATTGAGCTGGGGTGGGGGTGTTCCTTTGATAATGCGTGCAACGTACCCCGCTTTCTCGCTCGCGTCAACTGTGGCCGGAAAAGTCAGGGATGACCTTTTCAACGGATTGCTAAACGGATTGCTAAAAGGAAGCAACAAACAAAACAGGGACGAGAATGGCAGAGGAAGAGGCGAGGGAGCGCGCGCCGCAATCGGCGCAGCAGCCGGCCGGCCCGGCCAAAAACAGTGGGTGGCCCCTGCGGCGTCGGCGGGAGAAACGAGGACGCTGGTGGGAGAAGTACCTGCCCTTTGTGGCCCGTGGGCTGGAAAAGCAGGTGGAATGGCTGTTGGCCGCCTTCCGGCGTCAGACCTTGACCGATGAAGAGTTGCGGCCCTATGTGGCCCTCCTTCTTGAGGACGATCACCCCGAGAGCCGGGAGGAGTTGCGGGGGCTGCTCGCCGGTATCGGAGGCGCCATGTGGTGCCGCTTGCTCGCCGCCTCCAGCGTTGAGGATCTCCCCACGCTCATCGGCCTCATGCCCCGGCTCGGCGTGGAGGAGGCGATAGTCGCCTTGCGCGCTTCGCCACCGCCCTATGTCGCCGCTCCCGCTCTCCTGCTCGATGCGGTGCACGAAGCTCTGCACTATAAAGACGCTGGCGTGTACGAAGAGGCGGTGCGCCGGTTGCTCGCCAGCGAGGCGCCGCCGGCGCATCTCCCAGAGGCCCACGCCCGGTTTGCGGAACTCCTGCGTGACCGCGAATTGCTGTCCAGCCTTTTTCCCCGCGCCCGGAAGTGATGTAACTGGCCACGGGGGGCTGCGGCTGCCGAAGCCGCGGCCTCGCGGAGCGCCGCCCTGTGGCCTCGACCGGCCCAGGCCACCTCCCCGCTGTTAGCAGCCCGTTGAAAAACGGGTCGAAAAAGCCAGGGACGGCTTTTTCGACGGACTGTTAGATGATAATCCGGTCGGCGTGTTCTCTTACTTGCGCCGGGCCATTGCCCGCTTGGAGGCCTTCAGCGGGTTGACGCGGGTCTTGGCCGTGGCGATCTCTGGCTTTTCGTGCGTGGCGAAATTGCAGATTCCCAATCGCCACTTGGCCTCTGGCGCGGCATAGGACCTGCAATATTGGCCCTCGTTTACGGTGATGATCCGCTCGCAACCGGAGCACTTTTCGACAACCGGCTTGAAGAGGCCGTCGTTGATCATGGCGAGGACCTTGTCCGATACAGTGGCTGTAGCCTTCTGGGCCATTGTCTATCCTCCAGGCTCTTGAAGTGGCAAACTCTCGTTAATGGCCGGCGCTGGCGGCCGTCACGGACGCAATGGAATCTCTAAACATAATGGTGGTGTTCGGTGGTTGTCAATCTTTTTTGTCGCAAGGGAGCGCTGTCACGCCCCTTGCGGCGCGCCAACGGGAGATTTTTTGGGAAAAAAATTTTTCTTACCGAAAAATATGATACAATACGGTCACTTGTCATGACAAAGGATTCAGGGAACCATGCCTGTCTATATCTGGAAAGGAAAGACCTCCACCGGCGAGACCCGTAAGGGGAAGATCGAAATGGTGAGCGAGGAGGCGGTGCACGCCTACCTGCGCAAGATCCGCATCACCCCGATCTCGGTCAAGGAGGCTCCCAAAGACCTCTTTGAAGACATCCCCTTTTTCCAGCCCAAGGTGACGGGCAAGGACGTGGTGGTGTTCACCCGCCAGCTCTCCACAATGGTGGACGCTGGCCTTCCCTTGGTGCAGGCCCTGGAAATCCTTGGCGAGCAGCAGGAGAACCGGACCTTCAAAAAGGTGTTGCGCGAGATTCGTGGCGACGTGGAGACAGGCTCCACGTTGGCCGACGCGATGAAGAAACATCCCAACATCTTCGACAACCTGTACTGCAACATGATTGATGCCGGTGAGGTGGGCGGCATCCTCGACACCATACTTTCACGCCTGGCCGGGTTTATGGAAAAGAGCATGGCGCTCAAAAAGAAGATCAAGGGCGCCATGACCTATCCGGTGATCTGCTTGGGGATCTCGCTGGTGGTGGTGGCGGTGATGCTCGTCTTCGTCGTGCCGGTCTTCCAAAAGATGTTCGCCGACTTTGGCTCCGCCTTGCCCGCGCCGACCCAGGCGGTGGTCAACGCCAGCGAGTTTGTCAAGGCCAATATCCTTTACATGATAGGCGGGCTTTTTGGCCTCGTTATGCTCGTGAAGCGGATCTACCGCACCGAGCTGGGGCGAAAAAAGATCGACGCCATGCTTTTGCGGCTGCCCATCGTTGGGCCGCTTCTTCGCAGGGTGGCGGTGGCCAAGTTCACCCGCACCCTGGGCACCATGCTCCAGAGCGGCGTGCCGATCCTCGAGTCCCTGCATGTGGTGGCCCGCACAGCGGGCAACAAGGTGATCGAGGCGGCGGTCTTTCGCGTGGCCGAGGCGATTCAAGAGGGGCGGTCGATTGTCGAGCCCCTGGAGGAAACGGGGGTCTTCCCCGGCATGGTGGTACAGATGATCAACGTGGGCGAGTCCACCGGCGCTCTGGACACCATGCTCAACAAAATCGCCGACTTTTACGACGAAGAGGTGGACCAGGCGGTGGAAAACCTCACCTCGGCCATCGAGCCCTTGATGATGGTCTTTCTCGGCGGTATGATCGGGGGGCTGGTGGTGGCCATGTACCTGCCGATCTTTTCGATGGCGGGCGCCATCTCCTGATAGCTTGTGAATCAGAACGGGGTGAGCACGGCAGGAAAAGGCGGCGGGCTACGAAACGGCGATACCGTCCGGCGCGGCCGGCGGCGCCGGCCAACGCTCATAATTTCTTTTTAAGTTTAGGGAGGAATAACAAGAATGGGTGAAATCATTGGGGTCCTGGCGCGGGAGGTCTTGGATTCGCGGGGCAATCCCACCGTGGAGGTGGAGGTGGCGTTGGACAGTGGCGTGGTCGGCCGGGCGTTGGTGCCGTCGGGCGCCTCCACCGGCAGCCGTGAAGCCTTGGAGCTGCGGGATGCGCGGCGCAAGCGTTTTGGGGGGAAGGGCGTGCTCCAGGCGGTGGCCAACGTCAACGAGGTGATCGCGCCCAATCTGGTGGGGCTTGAATCCAGCCAGCAGATCGTGCTCGACAAGACGCTGCTTGATCTCGATGGCACGCCGACCAAGAAGAAGCTCGGCGCCAACGCCATCCTGGGTGTGTCAATGGCGGCCGCCCGCGCCACGGCCGAGGAGCTGTGCCTGCCGCTGTACGCGTATCTCGGCGGGGTCAACGCCAAGGTCCTGCCCGTGCCCATGATGAACGTTCTCAACGGCGGCGCGCACGCGGACAACAACGTTGACGTGCAGGAGTTCATGATCATGCCGGTGGGCGCGCCCTCCTTCCGGGAGGCGTTGCGCATGGGGGTTGAAACCTTTCACGCCTTGAAGGCGGTGCTCAAAAAGGCGGGGCTGCTCACCGCGGTGGGCGACGAAGGCGGATTCGCGCCAAGCCTCCGCTCCAACGAAGAGGCCATCGAGTCGTTGCTCGAGGCGGTGGTGGCCGCGGGCTATAAGCCGGGCGACGATGTATGTATCGCTATCGACGTGGCGGCGAGTGAGCTGTACGACAAGAAGAAAAAGCGCTACATCCTCGCCGCCGAAGCCAAGCCGGAAAAGACGAGCGACGAGCTTGTCGAGCTCTACCGTTCCTGGATCGACAAGTATCCCCTTGTGTCCATTGAAGACGGGTTGGACGAAAGCGACTGGCAGGGATGGCGGGCCTTGACCGCAGCCCTTGGCGAACGGGCGCAACTCGTGGGTGACGACATCTTTGTCACCAACACAACGATCCTCCAGCGGGGCATTGACGAGGGCGTGGCGAATTCGATCCTCATCAAGTTGAACCAGATCGGCACGGTGTCCGAGACCCTGGACGCCATAGAGATGGCGCACCGGGCCAGCTATACGGCGGTGATCAGCCATCGTTCAGGCGAGACAGAGGACACCACCATTGCCGATCTGGCCGTGGCCTGCAATACGGGGCAGATCAAGACCGGCGCCCCGTCGCGCACCGATCGGGTGGCCAAATACAACCAGCTCTTGCGCATCGAGGAAGAATTGGGCGGCGCGGCGACCTACGCCGGCCGTTCGGCTCTCCGGCGCGGCTAGTCGGCGTCCTTGGCGTGAAGAGAGGTGTGGGAGCTACGCAAGCCTGCCTCTTCCTTGCATCTGGGGCGCCCTCCAAACCAGACACCCAGTCCGCGAGGTTGCGACTTCGGCAGACGAAGGAGCACCCTCGTGACCAGTTACATCGAGGCAAGGAGAACGATCATGACCGTCACCAAGGCCGACCTCGTACAGGCGATTTACACGGTTCACAACCTGTCGAAGCAGGAGGCCTCCCAGGTGGTTGAGGAGTTCCTCGACTTGGCCAAGGACTGCCTCGTGGGCGGAGACGATCTGCTGCTGAGCGGCTTCGGCAAGTTTCGGGTGAAGGACAAAAAGGCCCGGCGGGGACGCAATCCCCAGACCGGCGAGATGTTGATCCTTGACGCCCGCCGGGTGGTGACCTTCAAACCATCGGGGATCTTGCGCCGCCGGATCAACGGCGAGTGATCCCGCCTGCCGCTTTGGAGCAAGGGAGGCGAGGTGCGTGAGGCGGGCGTCGGCCCGCCTTTTGGTTTGGTGCGCCAGGCATGGCGCGCAGCGCCGTGACTGGCGCGCTTTCCCGGATGGGGCCGCGGCGGCCACGATGGAAAGTTTGTGAGGAGGCGAGATAAAGATGGCGGACAAGGGAAAGGACGGCCTGTCATTGGCGGAGTGCGCCGCTTTTGTGGAGGGGGAGCTTGTTGGCGGCGCGGCGCAAGACACCATCGTCCGGGGGGTGAACGACGTTGCCCTTGCCGGGCCTGACGAGGTCGCCTTTGTCGTGCGCGAGACCATGTATGAGGCGGTGCGGGCCAGCAAGGCGGCGGCGGTGCTGGTGCCGCCGGGGTTGGCGTGTGAGGACCGGCCGGTCATCCGGGTTGCCGATCCCGCGTTGGCCGCGACCCTGCTGCACCGTCGATTGTTGCAGCGGCCCTTTGTGGCGCGCGGCCTCCATCCCACGGCCCATACCGGTGTCGGCTGCCGGATACCGGCGGCCGTGACGGTCATGGCCGGCGCGGTGCTCGGCGATGGGGTGCGCTTGGGCGAGCGGGTGGTGATCGGCGCGGGAACGGTTGTCGGCGATGGAGTGGAGGTTGGTGACGATACGGTGTTGCACGCCAATGTCACCATCTATGCCGGCACGGTGATCGGCAGGCGGGTGGAGATCCATTCCGGAACCGTGGTGGGCAGCGATGGTTATGGCTACGTTGCGGACGCCCAGGGCCGTCATTGCAAGCGGCCGCACATCGGCCGGGTGGTGATCGAGGACGATGTGGAGATTGGCGCCAACTGCTGTATCGATCGGGCGACCTTTGGCGAGACCCGCATCGGCCGGGGGACGAAAATCGATAACCTGGTGCAGGTGGCGCACAACGTGACCGTTGGGCCAGATTGTCTGCTCGTCGCCCAGGTGGGGATCGCCGGCTCTGCCCGTCTCGGCAGGCAGGTGGTCCTTGGCGGCAACGTAGGGGTGGCGGGCCACGTGGAACTGGGCGACCGGGTGATGGTGGCGGCCAAGTCGGGCGTCCATTCCAGCGTGCCGCCCGGCAGCAGACTGGGCGGCTATCCAGCGGTGTTGCATGAGCGGTGGCTGCGTTCCTGCGCGGTCTTTTCCCGCCTGCCCGAGCTTGCCCGCGACATCCGCGCCATCAAGCGTCGGCTGGCCGAGACGCAGGGGGGAGAGGAGTAACGTGGTGATTGGCCACGGCTTTTTTCGTTGATCGTGACGATTGTCGCCCCTGGGGGGTCGTTTTTGTCGCCGGACCGTGTATAATGGGGCGCTCCGCCGAATCGGCGGGGGCACGAGGCGTCGCCTCATCCGCCAATGGCGTTTTAGCAAGAGCAGTCCCTTGAAAAACGGGCTGTATGCGGCACAGGGAGGTGCCGCCGAATTCCGCCGGCTCTTTATTGTGTTTCCCATGGCCGAAAAAACCAGGACGGTTTTTTTCGGCGGACTGATAGGGAGCGAGCCCAATGAACAGCGTGGACATCAAGGCCATTCTCGACCTGCTGCCGCACCGCTATCCGTTTCTCATGGTGGATCGTGTTGTTGACTACACTGCTGGTGAGCGGATCCGCGGCCTGAAAAACGTAACCATCAACGAGCCTTTTTTCCAAGGCCATTTCCCTGGCGAACCGATCATGCCGGGGGTGCTCCTCTTGGAAGGCATGGCCCAGGTGGGGGCGCTGCTCGCCTATTTGAGCGAGCCGGAACACTTTGCGGGCCGGCTGGTATACTTCGCCGGTCTCGACAAGGTGCGTTTCCGGCGCAAGGTGGTCCCCGGAGACCAACTCGTGTTCGATCTGGCCGTTGGCCGCCGCAAGGGCAAGATCTGGAAGATGACGGGCCAGACGCTGGTGGACGACAACCTGGCCTGCGAGGCCGAGTTGATGGCCACCTTCGCCTGATCGCCAGGAGCAGCCTCTGTCATGTCCCTCATCCATCCCACCGCCATTGTCGAGACCGGCGCCGAACTCGATCCTTCCGTGCGGGTCGGGGCCTATGCGGTTATCGGCACCGATGTCCGCATCGGCCCAGACTGCGAGATCATGCCGCACGCCGTGGTCACCGGCCACACCGTGCTCGGGGCCCGCAACCTCATCGGCTCCTTTGCCACGGTTGGCATGCCGCCGCAGGATATCCATTACCGCAACGAACCCACCCGGGTGGAGATCGGCGACGACAATCAGATCCGTGAGTACGCCTCCATCCACCGCGGCACCCCTCAGGGTGGCGGGGTCACCAGGATCGGCAACGGCTGCCTTCTCATGGCCTATACCCATGTGGCCCACGATTGCAGGATCGACGACGAGGTGATCATGGCCAACGCCGCCACGCTGGGCGGGCATGTGCAGGTGGGCCGCAAGGCCACCCTCGGCGGCCTGGTGGCCGTGCACCAGTTTTCCCGCATTGGCGAGTTCGCCTATATCGGCGGCATGTCGGGTATCAGCAAGGACGTGCCGCCGTTCATCATTGTCGCCGGCATCCGTAACCGGATGCGGGTGTCGGGCATCAACCGCATTGGCCTGCGGCGGGCCGGCTTTGACCGGGACACGATCCGCCGTTTGGAGCGGGCCTTTCAGATCATCTTCAAGGCGCCGGATCTCCTGCTTCAGGAGGCGCTGGCCAAGGCCGAGCACCAGTTTCCGGACTGCCAGGCCGTGGCCCGCCTGGTCGGCTTTTTCCGCGAGAGTTCCCGCAGTGTCATCCGTTATGGCGAGGACGAATGAGCCCATCGGCATCATTGCCGGCGGCGGCCAGTTTCCTTGTCTCTTTGCCCGTGAGGCCCGCCGTCGAGGCCGGAAGGTGGTGGTGGTGGCCCACAAGGGAGAGACCGTCCCAGAGATCGCCGAGACGGCCGATTCGCTTTATTGGGTCCACTTGGGCCAGGTGGGGAAGATCGTCAAGTACCTGCGGCGCGAAGCTGTGCGGGAAGCGGTGTTTTTGGGGACGATCACCAAGACGAGAATCTTTCGCGATATCCGGCCCGACCTCAAGGCGCTCGCCCTTTGGCGTCGGCTCGCCGCCCGGCAGGACGACGCGGTGTTGCGGGCCTTTGCCGATTGCCTTGAGCAGGAGGGAATCGCGGTGCGGGAATCCACCCTCTACCTGCGAGACCTCCTCTTTCCCGCCGGGATCCTCGGCCGCCATGCGCCGCAGCAGGAGGAGTGGCGGGATATCGCCTTTGGCTGGCGGATGGCCCGGGCCGTGGGCGCGCTGGACATCGGCCAGACCGTGGTGGTGCGCGATCGAACGGTCCTGGCCGTAGAGGCGATCGAAGGGACGGACGCGGCCATCCGCCGTGGCGGGTCCCTCGGCCGAGAACGGGTGGTGGTGGTCAAGGTCAAGAAGCCGGAGCAAGACTTCCGGTTCGATCTGCCGGCCATTGGGCTCACCACCATTGAGACCATGCGCGAGGTTGGGGCCCGGGTCTTGGCCGTGGAGGCGGGCCAGGCCCTGTTGTTCGACCGGGTGGCCGCTGTAGAGGCGGCCAATGCGGCGGGCATCGCCGTGGTCGGGCTCGTGGGGCGGGACGATGAGCTCGATCTCGAGCAGTGCCGCCGGCCGGTGGGGAGGTGACGCCGCCTCCCCTCCAGGGTTGGGGAAGATGCCGTATCCTGTCCAGGCCATGATTCTTGCCGCTGGCCGCGGCAGCCGTCTGCTACCCCATACGGCGGCATGGCCCAAACCGCTGATGCCCGTCGCCGGCCGGCCGGCGTTGTTCCACGCCATCGAGGCGGTGCTTCCCTTGCGGCCTGAGCCGCTGGTGGTCAACTGTCACCATCTTGCGCCGTTAGTGCGATCGGCCCTTGCCCAGTGGCCCGAGGTGGTGGTGCAGGAGGAGGAGCGCCTCCTGGGCACTGGCGGGGCATTGGCCCGCGCCAGGCGCTGGTTTTCAGCCTCGCGGTGCGTGGTGGTCGCCAACAGCGACGTGGTTCACGATATCGACCTTTGCGCCCTCCTGGCCCGGCACCTGGCCTCTTCCGCCCCTGTCTCCCTCGTCCTGCACGACCAGCCGCCGTACAACAAGGTGCTGATGGACCAGTGGGGCAGGATAGTTTCGTTTCAGGCGGCAGGACCTGGCTGTTTTGCCTTTACCGGCATCCATTTTCTGGATCCGGCGCTGCTCCAACGGTTGCCGGACACGGTTCCCCTGGACGTGATCGACTGGTACCGGGCGCTCATCGCCCATGGCGTTCCTGTTCAGGGGCTGGTGGTGCGGGGCCACCGTTGGTGCGACATTGGCACCGAGCGCGCCTTGCTTGCATTGCACGACCGGCTGGCCGAGGCGTCGCCCACGGTGTGGCGCGATCCTGCGGCCGAGGTGGCGGAAGATGTCACAGTAGAGGCATGGGCCGTGATCAGCGCGGGCTGCCGCGTGGGGCCGGGAGCGGTGTTGCGCCGGGCGATCCTCCTGCCTGGCGTCCAGGTGCCTGCTGGCGGCGTGGTGCGCGACCGGATATGCAGCCAATGGTGAGCAATGGGCAAAAGTATGCCGCTGGCGAGGGCGGCGCTGCTCTGGGTCCTTTGTTGGCTGCGGCGGGCGTACCGCCGGCTGGCCCCCTTTCTCCCCTTGCCGGCGATGGCTCGAGCCGGCGGTTCTTCCGGTTCACGACCCAGGATGGCCGGCGCTTGGTGGCCGTGTTGCCGCCAAGGGCCGATGCCAGGGGGCTGGCCGAGGCCCGGTCCACGGTGGAGATCGGCCGCCATCTGCGCCGTTGTGGCGCGCCTGTGCCTGCGATTGTGGCTTGCAACCTCGAGGCGGGCCTGGTGGTCTTTGAAGACTTGGGGGACCGCCACCTCGCCGCCTGGATCAAGGGACGCACGGCGGAAGAGGTCAGGGACTGTTACCGGCGTGTGGTGCGTATTCTCGTCGATATGCAGGTGCGGGCCGCCCCGGGTATGGAAAAGGTCTTTTGCCATGAGGGGCCGCGATACGACCGGCGGGTGATGCTCGAGCGGGAGAGCGGCTATTTTGTCGCCGCCTTTGTCCGCGACTACTGCGGCGTCCAGCCGCCGGCAGGGGTTGCAGAGGAACTTGCGCGCCTGGCCCATGCCTGCGCCCGTTTGCCTGCCGCGTTTTTTCTCCATCGGGATTTTCAGTCGCGCAATATCATGATCGCTGACAATGGCCAGCCGTGGATCATCGATTTTCAGGCGGGCCGCCTGGGGCCGCCGGCCTACGACTTGGCCGCCTTGGTGCGCGATCCCTATGTGAATCTCGATCTGCGGTTGCGGTATGAGTTGGTTGATCTGGCCGGCGAGCTTCTGGCCGAGAGCGCGCGGGCGCGCGGCGGCAGAGGGGTGGCGTGGCGTGGCTGGGCCGAAACGGACGCCTTTTTGCTCCCCGCCTTGCAGCGCAACCTGCAGGTGGTGGCCGCCCTCGCCTTTCTCGGCGCGCAGCGGAAGCGGCCAGGTTTTTTGCCCCATCTTCCCCGGGCCGTGGCCCTGCTCGCCGAACTGCTCACCATGCGCCTGCCAGGCCGGTTTCCTCTGCTTGCCGGCCTGGTGGCGCAACTTGCGGAGATCGTGGAGGAACGTAGACCGTGAAACAACGACAGTGCCTGCTCGTGGCCTTGGTCGGCCGGCCGAACGTCGGCAAGTCGTCGCTCTTCAACCGGTTGACCAAAACGAAGAAGGCGATCGTCGATCCCACGCCTGGCGTCACCCGCGACCGCCATTACGAGCGGGTGGTGTGGCACGGCCGGAGTTTCATGCTGGTGGACACCGGGGGGGTGGAGACCAGCGCCCAGGATTCCATGTCCGCCCTCATCCGCCGGCAGAGTTTGGAGGCGGTGGAAGAGGCGGACGTGCTCTTGCTGGTGGTGGACGGCCGTGCGGGGCTCACCGCTGAAGACGCCGAGATCGCGGCCATCCTCCGCCGATCGGCCAAACCGGTTTTTTGCCTGGTCAACAAGGTGGACGGCGCGGAACTCGAGGCCGAGGCGGTGGCGCCCTTTTACGAACTCGGGCTGGAACAGCTCTGGCCAGTGTCGGCGGCGCATGGCTATGGCGTCAAGACCTTTCTCGCCGAGTTTTGTGAACATGCGGCGGTGCCGCGCCAGGAAGAGCCCTTGCCCCAGGATACCGTTGCCCTTGCCTGTATCGGCCGGCCGAACGTGGGCAAGTCTTCCTTGGTCAACAGGCTGCTCGGCGAGGAACGGATGGTGGTCTCTGATATCCCAGGCACCACCCGTGACGCTGTGGACTCCCTGCTCGAGCGGGGGGGGCGCCACTACCTGGTGATCGACACGGCCGGCATCCGCCGCAAGGGCAGGGTGCGGCAGCGGGTGGAAAAGTTTTCCGTGGTGCGGGCCTTGACCGCAATGGAGCGCTGTGACGTCAGCCTGCTCCTCATCGATGGCGCCGAGGGGATCACGGATCAGGATACCCGGGTGATCGGCTATGCGGTGGAGCGGGGCCGGGCGTGCATCGTGCTCATCAACAAATGGGATCTGGTCAAAGACGACACGCCCCGGCAAGAACGGCTGCTGGCCGAGGTGCGGCGGGCGACCCGCTTTATTTCCTATGCGCCGATCTTGCATGTTTCCGCCCTTACCGGCCACGGCCTTGGCCGGTTATGGCCGTTGATCGATGAGGTGTACGGCCAATATGCCAGCCGTTTCACCACCAACCGGTTGAACCGGATCCTCCAGCAAGCGGTGGCTTCCCACTCCCCGCCGCTTTACAAGGGTCGGCGGCTGAAGTTGTACTATACCACCCAGCTGGGAAGCAAGCCGCCGACCTTTGTCATCTTTTGCAACGACCCTGACGGAGTGCATTTTTCCTACCACCGCTTTCTGGTCAACACCTTTCGCCGGGAATTGGGCCTTGGCCGTTCGCCGTTGCTCATCCATTTTCGTGAGCGGCAGCGGCGGCGCGATGGCTCCCGGCGTTGAGGCCCTGTTGCTTTTGCCGTGTCCGAACCCGGGAAAAACCGGTTGTTTCCGTTCCTCTCGTCAGTATATAACGAACACGAGTGGCCGTGGCTCACCGGCAAAATGAACAGGGGATCGGCATGGCAGAGGACTTTGGCGTACGGCGTGTTTGGCCGATGGACCCGCGGGAGCTCGTGCGCCGTTTTTGGTCCGAAGCGGTGAGCGCCGGCCTGGCGGACGAGTCCCTCGAGCCCGGCTGGCGCGAGATGGTGGAAGAGGCAGTGCAGATCCTCGCCACTGCGCCCAAAGACGCCTTTACCTGCCAGCCGCCGATCACCACCCCGCCAGGACCGGCGGAACTGCTCGGCCATACGGTTGTCGAGCGGTTGCATGGCGCCTGCGCCCTCGATACCGTCCTCCTTCTCCTTGATCTGCTCTGCAATCTTTGCCGTACCGAGTTTCCTCCTGCGCTTACCGACCGGTTCTTCGCTCGGCTGCGGCGGACGGTGGCCAGCCGTTGGCTCGCGCGGGAGACCTATTTGCTCCGCCGCCGGTTGCGTGAGGCCAAGGTGGTGTCGCTCCGGGACCGGCGGCGCTACCATACGGTGTTCATGCGAATTCAGGAGCCGGCCTTGGTGGTTGACGGAGAACTGCTGATCGTTGACGCCAATCCTGCGTTTTGTCAGGCGTTCCGTTTGTCGCGGGAGGAGTTGCTCGGCGCTCCAGTGTGTACCGTGCTGGGCGCGGCGTTGTGCGGCCGTATCGATCTGGCTACCGTGTTGGCCCGCCGCCGGTCGTTCAGCGGGGTGGAGATCGAGCTTGAGCTCCCAGACGGCCAGCGGTTTTTCGTTGTTGGAGGGAGCTTCCTGGGCGAGATCAACGGCCGGCCTGGGGGCGGGATCTTGATCTTTCAGGATGTGACCGACAAGCGGGCGTGTGAACTGGCGCTCCAATGCCGGGAGGCCCAGTACCGGACCCTGGTGGAGAACATCCCAGACGTGATCTGGCGCTCCACGGCCGACGGCCGCTTGGTGTACATCAGTCCCAATGTGGAGCGGCTGGTGGGATTCACGGCGGAAGAACTCGTTCGTGGCGGCCGCGCCTTTTGGCTGGCCCGGATCCTTCCCGCGGACCGGGCGCCTATGGAGCAGGCGGTGGAGCGTTTGTTTTCTTCCGGCATGGCCATTGATCTTGCCTACCGCTTCCAGCGCCAGGACGGCAAATGGATCTGGCTGCAGGAGCGGAGCGGCCGGGTGTACGAGGAGGGGGGAGAGCGCCTGGCCGATGGGGTGATCTCGGATATCACCCGCTTGAAATTGGCGGAAGAGGAATTGGAGCGCCATCATCTGCGGCTGGCCGAACTGGTGGACGAACAGACGCGGGAGCTGCGCCGGGCCAATGCCAAGCTGCGGGAGGAAGTCGCCGCCCGCCGGGCGCGGGAGGCTGACCTGGAGCGCCTTGCCCGCCGCCTGCAAGAGGTTAACAAAGAGCTCGAGCAGTTCGCCCACGTGGTCTCCCACGACCTGCGCGAGCCGCTTGTCTTGGTCGAGGCGTTCGCCAAGCGGCTGGCGAACACCCATGCCGACCGGCTCGACGATCGAGGTCAGCGCTATCTTGCCGCCATTGCCAAAGCGGCGGGACGGATGCAGGCGTTGGTCTCGGCCATGCTCCACTTGGCCCGGCTCGACGCCGTTGGCCGGCCGGCCGAACCGGTGGTGCTCGACCAGGTGTTGTCCGAGGTGGTGGCCCACCTGGAGGCGCGCCTTGCGTCGGTGAACGGCCGGGTGGAGCTGGACTGTCCCCATACCTTGCGGGGAGATGGGGTGCAGATCTGGCAACTGTTTCTCAACCTGGTGGCCAACGCCATCAAATACCATCGACCTGGCGTGCCTCCCCGGGTGCGGGTCCAGAGCCGGACGGTGGAGGACGACTTTTGCGAGATCGTGGTGGAGGACAACGGGATCGGCATCCGGCAGGAAGACCGGCAGAGGATCTTCCAGCCCTTTACCCGCTTGCAGCATCACGGCTCGGGGTGCGGCATTGGCCTGGCCACATGCCGCAAGATCGTTGGCCGGCACGGCGGTCAAATCGACGTCCGGCAGGCTGCTGGCGGCGGCGCCGCCTTTATCGTCCGCCTGCCGTTGTGGCGGGCGGAGCCGGCAGTATGATGACATTGGCGCGGACTGTTTCTGCGTCGTGGCCGGAAAAGCCGGGGATGGTTTTTCCGGCGGACTGATAACAGATGAACTCGCAAAAAGTCCTCCCTCCGGCTTAAACCGGGGTTCCCGGAGCGGTTTGCGGCGCGGCGCTAAAACTCG
>WFOD01000175.1 GCA_015488275.1 Deltaproteobacteria bacterium | reverse complement strand
GCACCTGGAAGCGCCGCCGAATTCCGCCGGCTCTTTTTGTGTTTGTCCAGCCGACCGCCGTGCCGAAGGCGCCAGGGAGACGGACTGAACCGGGCCGTGCCCAAGGAATATCCGAAAAGGAGCCAAGGAATTCGCGAGGTTGGCCGAAACTTGTTTTGGCCAACCGAATTGAAAAGCCAGGGACGGCTTTTTCAACGGACTGCTAAGTCGCGACTTTGCAGGCCGGCTTGTTGTAAGCCCTGTTGGGATGTGCTAGGTTACGGCGCATGGCAGGAAATACCTTTGGCACCATCTTTCGTATCACCACCTGGGGCGAATCCCACGGTCCGGCCGTGGGCGTGACCATCGACGGATGCCCTCCCCGGCTGCCCCTTTGCGAAACGGATATCCAGCGCGATCTCGACCGCCGCCGGCCAGGCACCGGCGGACCGGCCAGCCCGCGCAGGGAGGCAGACCAGGTGGAGATCCTCTCCGGCGTATTCGAGGGGCTCACCACCGGCACGCCGATCACCCTTCTCATCCGCAACAAGGACGCTCAAAGTTCGGCCTACGACCACCTGCGCGACATCTTCCGGCCCGGCCACGGCGACTACACCTATCTCAAAAAATACACCATCCGCGATCACCGGGGCGGCGGCCGTTCGTCGGCGCGGGAGACCGCGGCCCGGGTGGCGGCAGGCGCCGTGGCCCGTAAACTCCTCGCCACGCGGGGCGTCACCGTGACCGGCTATACGGTGGCCCTTGGCGGAATCACGACGGACAAGCGTGATCTAGCCGTGGTGGAGACCAACCGGTTGCGCTGTCCAGATACGGATGCCGCAGCCCGCATGGAGAAACGGGTGGCCGAGGTGAAAAAGGCGGGCGACAGCCTGGGCGGGGTGGTGGAGATCCTGGCCCGCGGCGTGCCCGCCGGGTTGGGCGAGCCGGTGTTCGATAAACTGGACGCCGACCTGGCCAAGGCGCTGATGAGTATCGGCGCGGTCAAGGGAGTGGAGATAGGCGCGGGATTCGCCGCCGCCGCAGCCACTGGCTCGGCCAACAACGACCCCATAGAGCCGGAAGGCTTTGCCTCGAACAACGCCGGCGGCATCCTGGCCGGCATTTCCAACGGCGACGATATCATCGCCCGGGTGGCGGTCAAGCCCATCCCCTCCATCGCCATTGAGCAGCGCACCATCACAACGGCTGGCCAGCGGACCACGATCCGTATCGGCGGCCGGCACGACATCAGCGCCATCCCGCGCATCGTGCCGGTGTGCGAGGCCATGACCGCCCTGACCTTGGCCGATCATCTCCTGCGGCAAGAGGCAGTGCATCCCCATCAGTCGCCATGACCGGTTCCGCCGCCATCCGCTCCGTCTGGATGCTGGCGCGCGAATACGAGGGAATCGCTGGCGCCGGCGGGGTAAAGGATATGGTGCGCCAGGCGGCCGAGGCGTGCGCCCGCGCCGGTTGCCGCACCACCGTGGTCCTGCCCGCCTACGGTTTTGTCGATACCTCTTCTTTTACTCCCCTGGAGCGCAGCTTTCACATCGACATGTCCTACGTGGGCGAGGAGCGGCGGGAAAAGGTGGAGATCCTCATGCGCCGTCACCGGCGGGTACGGATCTTTCTGCTCGTCAGCCCCCGGTTTACGGAAAAACGGGCGGTGTACACCTACACCGCGGAGGATGAACGCGAAAACCCCTTCCAGCGGCGCGGCACAGGCCACTACGACTACTTTGCCATGAACACGCTCTTGCAAAAGGGCGCGCTCGCCCTCATGGCCGGCCTGGGCGAACGGCCAGAGGTGATCCACTGCCACGACGGCCATACAGCGCTTGCCCCGGTATTGATCCGCGAACTGGAAGGCTACCGCCATTTTTTTCAGCGGACCGGTTGCGTGGTCACCATTCACAACGCTGGCCTTGGGTACCACCAGGAGGTGGACGATTTACCCTTCGCCCAGGCGATCACCGGCCTGCCGCCGCGGGTAATCCACGACAACCTGCTCAACCGCGCCTTTGATCCCCTTCTCGCTGCGGGCGGTTACGCCGCCCTGTCAACGGTGAGCGAGACCTATGCCCGGGAGTTGCAAGAGACCGATCTCGACGCCATGACCGGCTGGCTCGGCCACCGGTTGCTCGCCCGGGGGGTACGGATCACCGGCATCACCAATGGCATCAATCCTGGAGACTACGACCCCACCCGGCCAAAACAGCACGGCTTGCCGGCTGGTTTTGATCCAGCAACCGGCGACCTGGCCGGAAAAAAGGCCTGCCGCCGCTGGCTGCTCGACCGCCTGAGCGGTGACGGCGAACCGCTGGCCGCTGCGCGGCGGGTGGGGGATCTTAGCCGGGTGGAGGATAGCCATCCCCTGTTCACAATGGTGGGCCGCCTCACCGGCCAAAAGGGCGTGGACAAACTCGTCGGCGCCCTCGAGTCCCTCCTGCCCCTTGATCCTGATTTCGGCGTTCTTATTCTTGGCAGCGGCGAAAAGGCGATCGAGAGGCGTCTCGCCCGCCTGGCCGGTGAGCCCGATGCCCGCGGCCGCCTTTGCCTGCTCTTCGGCTATGACGAACGGTTGGCCGCCGCCGTGTTCGCGGCTGGCGATTTCTTTCTCGTGCCCAGCCGGTACGAGCCTTGCGGCCTCACCGACTTCATCGCCCAACTGTTCGGCAACCTGCCGGTGGTGCACCACACCGGCGGCCTGACCAAGGTGGAAAACGGGGTCACCGGCTTTGCCTATCGGGAGCACAGCTCGGCCGCGCTCATGGGTGCGATGCAGCGGGCTGTCTCCACCTTCCGCCGTCAGCCAGGGGTGATCCGCCGGATGCAGCGGGCCGCCGTGGAGCGGATACGCGAACGGTATACCTGGGACCGGGTGATCCAACGATATTTCGATCTCTACCGCGCCACCCTGCCGCAATGATTTCCGCACCGTCCTCCCTGGTTCAGGACTGGGCCGCCGCGCACCGGCCTTACCATATCACCCGCCTGTACGGCGATTTCCACGCCCTGTTGCAGCGGTTCCACAACATGTACGCCGACTTTCTCGCAGGCACCCCGCCTTCCTTTCAGGAGATGAGCACCTTTGTGGGCGACGAAACAGACCGGGGCGGCCTGTGGCGGCTCAAAGAGTTGTGCCACCTGCTGTGGCGCTGGGAGCAAGATCCCCACCCAACCGATGAGGGAGCCTGGCAAAAACAGGGAGCTGAAGAGGCGGCGCTGGAAGGCGCCTTGCTCGACTGGACCGTCGGCTCTCTCTTTCACGAAGCGATGAAGCTCAAAGAAAACGTCTACCTGCGGGAAAACTACCTGCCGGTGATCCGCGAGGCCCTGCGCCGGAAACAGCGGGACGAAGCGGCCGACCGCCGCCGGGCCGGGCCGGCCTTGTTGGGCATGGAATGCCGCCGGTTCGTTGAGCGGACCGAAAGCGAGATAGGCCGACAAATGGACACAATGGGCTTTCTCTTTGGCCAGGCCAACGTGCTCTTGCGCCTCCTGCTGGCCGCAGAACGGGACAATCCCCTGCTCTTGCGCTTTCTGAGCGAGCACGAGACCATTGTTCAGGAGTTGTGGCTGGAGCCTTTGGCGGCCATCTTTGCCGAACTCTTCCCCGGTCGGCCTGAAGAGGGGTACTGTGCCGCGGCCGCTGGTTTTGCCCGGGCCAACTGGTTCGACCGGGCGGTGGCCGCCTATGAAAAGGCCCTCAAACTGAATCCTGCTTGTGACGAGGCCCGGCGTCACCTGCCACAACTGCGGGCCCTGGCGAGGACTGTGGAAGGCGGCTGATCCCGGATCCGGCCTTATCACTCCGTCGAAAAAGTCATCCCTCGACTTTTTCGACCACGGTTGGCCAAAACAAAGTTTCGGCCAACCTCTCGAATTCCTTGCTTCTTTCAGAGCCCGCGGAATTCGGCGACACATCCCTGTGCCGCGCACAGCCCGTTTTTCACCGGCCTGTTAGAGGAGAGGAAACCAGGCCATTTTCCCGCAGGCCTTTCTCTACTTATAGCGGGCATGGCACGCCTTTTTGAGGCGGGCGAGGTCAGCGTGGGCGGTGCGGGCGGCCGCGATATCGCCGGCCTCCACGGCTGCGGCAAGTTGTTGGCAAAGGGAGGTGAATTCGGTGTAGTGCGGTTCGCCACGGCCGGGGAACGCCACCATCCGCTGTCCGTCTGCTTTAAAATCGGCGACGAGTTGGGGTTGGGGAACAGCGCCTGAGGCCAACTCCCGGCCTAGCAGGGCAAAGGTGGCCGCCATCCGCTTTTTCAACCGTTTATAGGCCAACTTGTCGGCAGAAGACCTTTTTCTCTGCTTATGGGACGTGGCAGCGGGCCTTTTCTGCGGACAGGCCTTTTCTTTTCCTTTGTCCCGCATCTTGTCTTTACGATCACGCTTTTTCATAGTTCCCGCCAGCCATGATCGCCGATCAGGCTGACAAAGCGGACGTGTTCGATCACCTGTTGCCTGCACTCGCCATCCCGTTTTTCCAGGACCACGAGTTGCTGGCTGAGGCGATCGCCAACCGGCATCACCAGCCGGCCGGGATCGGCGAGCTGCTCCAAAAGGGGATCGGGAATACGGGGGCCGCCGGCCGTGACGATGATCGCGTCATACGGGGCATGCTGTGGCCAACCAAGGGTGCCGTCGTCGATGCGGCAGACGATATTGAGGTAGCGCAGGCGGTCGAAGGTCTTACGCGCCCTGATGGCAAGCTGCTTGATCCGCTCAACGGTGTACACCTTGTGGCAAAGCTGGGCCAAAACGGCGGCCTGGTAGCCGCAGCCGGTTCCTATTTCCAGCACCTTTTCCTCGCCGCGCAAGGCAAGGGCCTGGGTCATCAGGGCGACGATATAGGGTTGGGAAATGGTCTGCCCTTCGCCTATCGGCAAGGGAAAGTCCCCGTAAGCCTGGGACTGAAGGGCGTCCTCGACAAACAAGTGGCGTGGCACCACGGACATGGCCTCCAGCACCCGCTTGTCTTTTATGCCGCGCGGAATGAGTTGCTCGTGCACCATTCTGGCGCGGGCGGTGGCGTAGTCGTTCATGCTCATTCTTCTATCGTGGTCGCCGCCGCAAGACCGAGACGTTCGAATTCAGCGGGGGTCAGGTTGCGGTACACGCAAGAAACCACCTCGTCACCCCGGAGGGTGATCACCAGCACGTCGTACTCCTCGCTCCCCAACCACTTGCCCACGTAAGGGGTGCGCCGCAGACGGCTTTGCTGCCTTTCAAAGTAATACCACACCTCTTGGCCGTCGTCCTGCTGCTCTTTATCGTCGGGAAAGCCGAGAAGACTGATAACTTCCTGGCGCGGCGTGCGGCCGGGAACAACCAGGGCCGCATCCGACGCCAAGTGCCGCACTTCATGATGGCCGCATCCCGCCAAACTGAGGAGTAAAAAGACCAGCGCTCCCCTAAATAGCCATTGCCGACTGCGCATGTCCACCTCGTCCATGTCGTTTGCTGGTAACTGACCGCACCCCTTCGTCTGCCGAAGTCGCAACCTCGCGGACCGGGCATCTGGTTGCCGAAGCAGTGCAACCTTAGCCGCTGCACTGCCGTTTTGCAACATGATTGGGACGGGATAGGATAAACCGCGCTTGACTCCCGGCCGCCTATCATCCTATCATGGGGACAGATTCTCTTCCCGGCCGCCAGAGGCCGTGCCCCACCCTTCCAGGAGTCACCATTATGCGTTGTCCAAAGTGTGGCTACATCTCGTTCGACGACCGGGCGGCATGCTCCAAGTGCTCTCATTCGTTAGAAGAACTGCTTGAAGAGCTGCGCGGCACCGGTATCCATACCGATATTCCCAACTTCCTCGCCGCCACCCTGGCCGAACCAGACGAGGAAGAAACGCCAGAGACGGTGGATCAGGAAATCGTTTCTGAAGAAACAGAAAAACTGGCAGAACCAGCCGTTGACCTGGAGGGGGCAGAAGAGGCAGAACTGGAAGGACTGGAAGGAGGGGAAACGCCAGAGATAGAGCTTGAAGGAGAAGAACCGGCCTTAGAGCCAGAGGCCGAATCTGAAGGCGAAATCGCTTTTGCCATAGAAGACGAGGAAGGCGAGGCGGCCACCGCCCTTGCTGGGATCGAAGAGGAAGAAGGCAAGTTTGAAGGGGTTGAAGAAGAGGAAGGCATCGCCTTTTCTTTTGAACAGGAAGAAAAAGTTGGCGTTGAACCTCCCGCGCCAGCGCCAGAATCGGCACCGGTCCCAGAGGAAACGGCAGAAGAGGGGCTTAGCGGCGTGGATCTCGCCCTGGAGCCAGAGATTCCGCAAGAAGAAGAGAGTCAGGAACAGGAAGCGGTGGCCGCCACTGCCGAAGATCCCCTGCCAGACCTTGATCTCGATCTCGGCCTGGAAGAGCCGGAAGAGG
>WFOD01000174.1 GCA_015488275.1 Deltaproteobacteria bacterium | reverse complement strand
CCACCAAAAGCAACTCTGGCAAGGCGTCCACGAGCACTTCCGCCTCACGGCTTTCCAGCTCCGCCGCGGAAAGGCGTTGCCGTCGCGCTTCTTCCTCTTGATGGTGGCGCACGGCCTGCGCCACCACCTTGAGAAGGTCGCTCTTTTTCACCGGTTTGGGAAGATAATCGAAAGCGCCCAGACGGACCGCCTCGGCCGCGGTGTCGATGTTGGGATAGCCGGTGATCATCACCACCGGGCACTGGGATCCCGCGCGGCGGACGGCCCGCAGCAGATCAAGCCCTGTAGCGCCCTCCAGCACGATGTCGCTGACAATACAGGCAAAAGGCCGGCGCGCCACCTCCTCCATCGCCTCCTCGAAGGTGGCGGCGGTCACCACCTGGCGGTAGCCGGCCCGCCGCAGCAGCATGGCGAAGGTGAAGCGGAGCCCCTCCTCATCATCGACCACCAAAATGGCCTCGTGCCTCGGCATCGCCGCCTTCCTCCCGACTTGTCGCCGGCTCCGGCGACCGGTTTATCCCCTCCTCACCTTATCAGTCCGTCGAAAAAGCCGTCCATGGCTTTTTCGGCCCCGGTTGGCCAAAGCACAGCTTCGCCCAACACCACGAGCTGAAACATCCCCTCCCTCTTGCAAAGCAAAAAACCCTCCGCAGGACCAGGCCGCCGGAGGGTTTACCCGTCTCGTCAGAAAGCCGGAAAGGGCGTTCCCGGCCAGGCGGCCATACGCCGCCCTCCCCTTCGTTCAGATATACACAAAGAGCATAGTGTAGATAATGGCGATGATCAGGGAAAGCCCGATCGCCAAGGCGGTGAGGCCAAACAGATGGGCGACGATCACAAACCAGCGGGGGGGCGGATCGCACTTGATCTCTTCGAGCTTGCCATCGGCCACCAGTTTTTCATACTCCCGCGGCCGTTCATGGATCAGCTCGTCAAGGGGGATGACCCCGGTGAAGATCACTGGATCCATTGGAAATTTTTCTGGCCGGAGATGGGTATTGAAAAAGTGGATGGTAAAGATGAAGCCCGAGGCGAGCAGGGCCTCGTCCGAGTGGATGATGGTGGCGATGTTGAGCCAGTAGCCGGGAATAACCCGGGTGAACTGCTCGGGAAACCAGAGGCAGAGGCCAGTGGAGCCGATGACCGCAACACCCCAGAAGACCGCCATGTAGTCGAACTTCTCCCAATAGGTCCACCGGCCGTAGCGCGGCTGGGGACCAACGCCGAAAAACCACTTGAAGGTGTCCACCAGGTCCTTGGCGTCCTGCGGCAAGGGAATGAGGGTGGTGTCCTTGTCAAGGAGAAACTCCACCAGCCCCTTACCGGACTTGATCCAGTTCTGATAGACGAGAAAGAGGTTGAGGGTGAAGTAGATAAAGGTAATCACCGCGCATATCCGATGCAGCACCCCCAGGACCCGAAAGCTGCCAAACACATCGGCCACGATCTCGGCCCAGGGCTGGGCCGCGAACTTGAGGCTCATGCCGGTGACCGCCAGGGTCAGGAAGCTGATGATGACCAGGAAATGAAGGATCCGGGGAAAGATACCGAACCGCTGTACGTATTCTTGCCGTGCTTCCATGATCGTTATCCTTAAAGGTTGTGAGTAACGATAAGAACCGCTGCTATTTGAACAGTTTCTCGCGGCTGTGCTGCCGGCGCCTCTTGAACCGCTCGCGGAAGGAACGCGGCAGCCAGAAGAGCGTATGGATGCCGAAAAAGGCAAAGGTGCCGATGAGCAGCGAGGTCATGGCCCAGAAGGTGTAATAGAGGTACGGGTACTTCTCTTTGTCGTGATGGGTCGCATGGGTGAGGTAGCCGGTAAACTTGCGGTTCGAGTTCGGATGGCACTTGCGGCAGGTTTCCACCACGTTCTTCCTGCTCAAACGCGACTCGGTGTAGTAGGTGGGCAGGATATCGTGCGAACCGTGACAGTCCGAGCACTTGGCGGTCCGCTCGCCGCCGGAGAGGAGCGACGCCTTGCCGTGATAGGTTTCGAAATAGGTTTCGGTTTCATGCTTGTGGCAGTTGCCGCACTCCTCGATGATGAGCAGGCGGAACGAGGCCATGTCCACACGGCGGATGGTGTGCGAGGTATGGCAGTCGATGCAGACCGGCAGCTTTTTGTTGGTCTTGGTCACCAACGGGCTGTGGATCGAGGTCTTGAACTTCTCGGCAATGCCGAGGTGACACTGGGCGCAGGTGTCGATCACCCGGTCGCGGTTCACGCTTGAACGCGGGTCCTTGGCCGGCAGCATGGAATGGGCCGTATGGCAACTCGTGCAGGTGGCGGAAACCATGAGGCCGGACTGGGCCAACCCCTTGCCGTGGATACTCATCTTATAGTGCTTGATGATCTCGTGCTGGGTGCCGGTGTACCGCAGAGCCGCCTTCTCTCCCTCCCGGTGGCAGCGGGCACAGAGGTCGGGAACGTTGCGGGCGAAGATCGGCGAGCCAGGATCGCGCCTCGGCAGGATGTCGTGGGTGCCGTGGCACTCGGTGCAGGTGGGGGCGTTAGGATCGCCTTTGAGGTACAGCATGCCGTGCGTGCTGGCCTCGTAGAGCTTTGCCTGCTCCGCATGGCAGATGGAGCAGTCCACCTTGCCAGAGTCCTTGCAAACCGGGTTGTTCTCGTGGCTGACGTTGACATGGCACTTGACGCAGGCGATCCGCTTCTTCTTGTGGATCGAATGCTTAAAGGCGCTCAGATCCACGTACAGCGAGCGCTCGGTGCCGTCGAGCTCGATCTTGGTCAACTCCTTGTTGCCATGACAGCCCATGCAAAACTCGTCGTTCATCGAGTCCTCATACAGGACCCGCCGCGCCTTATGCGGCGAATGGCACTCCACGCAGGCCGGCACCTTGTGAGGCGCTTTCTCCCACAATTCGCCCCGCACGATCTTGATATGGGCGTCTTCGATGTTGGCATGGCACTTCATGCAGGTCTTGACCACGTTGAGGCGGCTGATCGTGGATTCGGGATCGGTATGCGACCGCACGTTGTGGGCGGTATGGCAACTGGTGCACACCGCGGTCACCACGAGCCCCTTGCGGAACAGCCCCTCGCCGTGGATCGACATGGAGTAGTTTTTGAGGATGTTTTTTTTCGGGATGTCGTGCGTCTTGGTCACCGCGCTCCCCTCCTTATGGCATCTCCCGCAGGTGAAGGGGATGCGGAGGTTGAAGGTGGAGGAGCGCTTGTCGGTGGCCGGCAGGATGAAGTGCTTGGTGTGGCAGTCGTAACAGCGCGGCGCATACTCGTCACCGCTGGCCACCGCCTTGCCGTGCAGGCTCTTTTCATACACCGCGGCCACGGCCTCGTGGCAGTTGCCGCAGTCCACCTTGGCCAAGGGCACAGGATGCTCGTCTCCCGCCACCTCGGCGTCTTCGTGACACGAAGTGCAGCCGTTATCCGCATGGACCGACGCCTGAAACTTGTCGCCATCCACGTACAGGCTCACCTCCTCGCCGTTGCGCTCGGTGGTCATCTCCGGGTCGTTGTGGCAGTCGAGACAGTCGTCGCTGGTAAGCGCCAAGGCCGGTGTCGCTCCTGCCGCCACCAGGCCCAACAGGACCAGAAACCATAGTTTTCTCGCCATATTGCCCCCCTACTCGCGTGATTGGTTGCCAAAGATGTTGCGGAACAAATCGACCGGGATCGGAATGATCGTGGAGTTCTTGTCCGACACCCCGATCTCCCGAATGGTCTGGAGGTAGCGGAGTTGAATGGCCAACGGATCGGCGCTGATCATCCGCGCCGCTTCGGTGAGCTTGGCGGCCGCCTGCAGCTCGCCGTCAGCGTTGATGATCGCCGCCCGCCGTTCCCGCTCCGCCTCCGCCTGCCGGGCCATAGCCCGTTGCATGGACTCGGGCAGATCGACCTGCTTGATCTCCACCCGGCTGACCTGCACCCCCCACGGCTCGGTCTCCCGGGCGAGAATGTCCTGAATCTTATGGTTGATGGCGTCCCGCTCGGTGAGCAGATGATCGAGTTCATCCTGGCCACACACCGACCGCAGGGTGGTCTGGGCGAGCTGCAGGGTGGCGGTCTCGTAGTCCTCCACCTCGATGGTCGCCTTGATCGGATCGATCACCTTGAAGTAGACCACCGCGCTCACCCGCACCGAGACGTTGTCCTTGGTGATGATGTCCTGCGCCGGCACTTCCAGGGTGATGGTCCGCATGTCCACCCGCAACAGGCGGTCAACGCCTGGGATGATCATCGTAAGCCCCGGCTCCTTGACCGCCCGCAACTTCCCGGCCCGCAGGAGCACGCCCCGCTGGAATTGCTTGATCACCCGCACGCTAAGCAACAAGAACAGCAACGCAAAAAAACCGATGACCAACCAAAACAACATAACCAACCCTCACCCCTCGTATTGTTCTTCGTGCCGCGGTTCTCCAAACCAACGGGCCGCCGGCCCCGCCCCGCCAAGGGCGCAGGGCGGACCGGCGGCGGGAACCAAAAAAGAAAGAGGACGAGAAAGAAGGAGCAACCGGCGCCGAACGGCGCCAAGAAAAAGCGGATCGGCCAAGCCGCTATCAGAAAGGGAGACGGGACTCATGCCCCTGAGTATACGGTCGGCGACGGCAAATGCAAGCAAAAAATGAATGAGCCCTCATTGCAATTTCCCTTCCAAGGCGACCAAAAACTCACCACAAAGACAGCGGCATAACGCCGCACCCAGCACGACCCCCACAATGTGTCAGCAGGATCTAGAAAGGAAAAATGAATAAATGTTCATAGTAGTCCAACAATGCCCCGAACCGGCGGCGCAGGGACGCGGGGCCGAATTCCGCAGCTTTTTTTGTGAGCGCCTTGTCCAGCCGGCCGGCGCGCCGAAGGCTCCAGGGGTGCGGACTGAACCGGGCCGTGCCCAAGGAATATCTGAAAAGAATCCAAGGAATTCGAGAGGTTGGCCGAAACCCGTTTGGACCAACCGATAGTTGAAAAAGCCAGGGACGGCTTTTCAACGGACTGCTAAGGACAAGAAGCCACGCTGGCAACGGGCAGCAACACGGTAAACGAGGCGCCGACGCCAGGAGCGCTGCGCACATGGATCCTCCCCTCATGACGATGGACGATCTCACGGCAGATGGCCAGGCCAAGCCCTGGCCCCTCGCCGGCCGCCTTGGTGGTGAAAAAGGGATCAAAGATCCGCTCCCGGCTGGCTGGCTCTATTCCCGCCCCTGAATCGGTGATGCGGATCCCCACCCACGTCCCGTCCACAAAGGTGGCGACCGTGATGACGCCGCCTGTGCCGATGGCGTCCACGGCGTTGAACAGGATGTTGAGCAAGACTTGGCCGATCTCGCTCGCCACACAGCAGACCGGCGGCAAAGAGGTTGGGCCCTGCCTGACGATCCGCCCTTTTCCGCCCACCAGGCCGCGGATCATGGCCAAGGCGCCTTCCACCACCGGGCCGAGATCAACGAGCCGGCGCTGCTCGCCT
Organism: Deltaproteobacteria bacterium; assembly: GCA_015488275.1. Lineage (GTDB taxonomy): Bacteria > Desulfobacterota > Desulfobulbia > Desulfobulbales > S012-135 > S012-135. Next base: position 6,165 of record WFOD01000174.1, on the reverse strand, counting down.
TGACCAAATTTCTGCAAATTGGCGATAATCTCGCGGATGCGTTCCGCGCCCTCCACCGTCTCCTGCAAGAGACTGTCGATATCCTCAAGGACAAAGGCGAGGCGCGGATCGGTGCGGACGCCATCTTTTCCCTGGGTGCTGCGGGCGCGTTCCCCAAGGAGGCGCACATACCGCTCCAGCACCCGCAGGTTGCTGTACACAAAGGCCATCGGATTGTTAATCTCGTGCGCCAGACCGGCGGCGAGCTGCCCGACCGCGGCCAACCGCTCCCGCTCCACCAGCCGCGCCTGAGCCTCTTGCAGTTGCCGGTGCTGCCGGGCCAACTCGGCGCGGCTGCGCCGCAACTCCTCTTCATGGCGCTTGCGCACACTCACGTCACGGAACACGCACACGCCCTGCCAGCGGCCATAGACCACCATGCCCGCCGTGGAGCACTCCACCGGCACAGACGTGCCATCCGGCCGCCGGACAACGATATCGAGAGGACAGGCCCCACCGCCCGCCGCCTTCCGCATCCCGGCAACAAACCCTGGTAGACCAAGGAGGTCGTCGAGCATCCGGCCGTACGCCTCCACCAAGTCGCGGCCAAAGAGCTGGCCGGCGGCAGGATTCCAGTAGTCTATCTTGCCGCTCTCCTCGACCACCACAATGCCGTCACCCGCGATCTCCGCCACCAGGCGATACCGCTCGCGGGAGATCTCAAGCTCCCGCGCCAGCACCTTGCGGTCAAGGGCGTGCTGCAGAAAGGCGGCCACCGCCTCCACCTCCACCGGCGGAAGGAAACAGTCCTCCATCCCCGCCCGCAGGGCCTGGACAAAGGTTGCCGGCGACAGATCCGCCGCTGCCAGCACTCCGCGGGCAAGGGACGGAGCCTGCCGCCGCAGACGCGCAAGGAGGTCCAACTCTGCGCCGTTGGAGGAAAGGGCAACGAGCACCGCGTCCACCGTGGGCGCCGCAGCCATGACAAGGGCCTCGTCTACGGCCACGCGCCGCACCACATGGTCGCGCTCTTCCAGCGCCACCGCCAGATGCTCGATCTCCGCGCCCGCGCCAGAGACGAGCAAGACCTCTGGCCGGCCATGCACAACCATGTATCCCCTCCTATCAGTCCGTCGAAAAAGCCGTCCTTGGCTTTTTCGACCACGGTTGGCCAAAGCAAAGCTTCGGCCAACCTCACGAATTCCTTGGCTCCTTTTCGGATATTCCAGGGGCACGGCCCGGTTCGGTCAGCCTCCCCGAAGCCTTCGGCGCGGCGGCCCACAAATACAAAAAGAGCCGGCGGAATTCGGCGGCACATCCATGTGCCGCGCACAGCCCGTCGAAAAAAAGTCATCCCTGACAAATTCGTAAACAATCCTCCCTCCGGCTTACACCGGGATTCCCGGAAAAAAGCTGTTTACCCCCTCCAGTAAGGACTTTTACAAGGCCATCATCCCTGGCCGCGAGCGGTCGCTACCGGCAAGACGACGGTGAACTCGGCCCCTTCTCCCGGCTGGCTGGTCACCGTGATCCGCCCCCCATGCTCTTGCACGATATCACGGCTGATGGCCAGTCCGAGGCCAGTGCCATCGGGACGGCCGGTAAAAAACGGTTCAAAGATCTGCTCGATATCGGCTGGCGGGATACCATGACCGGTATCAGCGATCCGGACCACCACTTCGCCATTCTCCAAGGCGGTGCTCACGGTCACCGTCCCCTTGTGGTCCAAGGCTTGGGCAGCGTTGAGAAGCAGGTTGACGAACACCTGCACCAACTGTCCGGAACGGCAGCGGACCAAGGGAGGGGAAGAAAAACGCTTCACCACCGTGGCCTTGGTCTTCAACTGGTTATGGGTGAGGGACAAAGCGATGTCGAGCAGCCGCTCCACATCCGCCTCTTCCATCTCCCGCTGGTCCCGCCGGGAAAACTCGGTGATGCCGCCGGCCAGCTCGCGGATCCTCGCCAGCCCCTCCTTGGTCTGCGCGAGCAGATCGGAAAAATCGGCGAGCACAAAGTCGATTTTGCGCCCGCAGCGCACGCGCCGGGCCTCCTCCGCCGCCTCGGCGGGGAGCAGCCGCTCCAAATGACCGATATATTCCATGAGCCGCCGGCCGTACTCGTCCAGTTGCTCGACGTTGCCGGCGACAAAGGAGAGAGGATTGGTCAGCTCATGGGCGACGCCGGCGGCAAGCTCGCCCAGACTGGCCAGTTTTTCTTGATGTTGCACCTGGAGATGCAACCGCTGGAGCTGGGCGTAGGCCTGCTGCAGGGCCTTGTTACGGGCGAGAAAGATCTCGAGCAATCCCTGGTAATGCGTCTTGCGCTCACGCTCGAGTTCTTGCAACCGCAGGGCCTGCGCCACATGGACGAGAACCTCTACCTTTTGAAACGGTTTCAGGAGATAGGAAAAGGCCCCTAACTCAAGAGCGCGCATCACCGTCTCCCGGTCGTCAAGGCCAGAAATCATGATCGCCATCATGTCTGGATACTGCTGGCGGCAACGGACGAGCAGCTCAAAACCATCCATGCCTGGCATATCGATATCCGCCAACAGGCAGTCGGCCGGCTCCTCGGCCAGCAGCGCCAAGGCCCGGGCGCCATCGGTCGCTGTCCGGCAACAGTATCCCTCGGCCTCAAGCCAACGCGACAGCAGATCGGTGATCGGCGGCTCATCGTCCACCAGGAGCAACGTTGCTTTCCCCCCTTCCTTCATGTCAACCTCCTGTAGCACGTCGGGGCAAAAGGCAGAAGTGAACAGGACGATGGCTATCGCCTCCCAGCCAAAACCCGCCGCACCATCCAGGCCAACTCGCGGCGAAGAATGGGCTTGGCGAGCAGGCCGTTGATCCGGTGCCGCTCCAGGAACTCTGGTGTGATCAGCTCGCTGTACCCAGTGGCCAGCAGGACCGGCAGGTCCGGCCGAGCGGCGCGCACCCCGACGGCGAGTTCGATGCCGGTCATTCCTGGCATGGTGTGATCGGTCAGCAGGAGATCAAAGGTGTCGGGCGCGGCGCGGACAAGGGCGAGCGCTTCTTCAGGATCCGTGCAGGTGGTCACCCGATATCCCAAAAACTCAAGGGAGCGGCGGCAGACTTCAACGATGGGCGGCTCGTCGTCCACGCACAGGATGTGTCCTTCTCCGCGGGGCAAGGCGTCTTCCTCCGCCACCACGGGCTGTTGGCTCTCGTCCTCTGCCTGGACGGCAGGAAAAAAGATCTCAAAAAGCGACCCCTCGCCTGGCGCGCTGGCGACCCGAATATCACCGCCCAGGCTGCGCACCACGCCGTAAACCGTGGCGAGCCCCAGCCCTGTGCCCCCTTCCGCCTCCCGGGTCGTGAAGTACGGCTCAAAGATCCGCTCCTGCACCTCAGGCGTCATCCCGCACCCATCGTCGGCCACCGCCAGCCGCACCCACTCGCCGGGAGCGAGGTTGCCCACCAACCCTGGCGGGCAGTCGTCCAGCCGCACCCGCTCCAGGGCGATATCCAGCACTCCCTTGTCCCCCATCGCCCGAAAGGCGTTGGTGCAAAGATTCATAATCACCTGGTGGATGCCAGCCGGATCGGCCCGCACCACGCCATCGTCCTGGAGGCGCTGGCGGATCTCGATGGTGGCGGGCAAGGAGGCGCGGAGCAGCTTGACCGCCTCCTTGAGGAGAAGACGCATCTGGACCAGTTGCGGCTGCCCCTCCCGTTGGCGGGCGAAGGCGAGGATCTGCCGCACCAAGTCCCGGGCCCGATGGCCGGCCGTGATGATCTGCTCCACATCGGCCGCCATGCGGCTGTCGGCCGGACACTGCTCCCGCACCAAGTTGGCGTAGCCAAGGATCGAGGTGAGAATGTTGTTGAAGTCATGGGCGATGCCCCCGGCGAGCGTGCCGATGGCCTCGAGCTTTTGCCCCTGCCGCACCACCCGCTGGAGTTCGGCCCGCTCCTCGGCCTCCTGGTGACGCAGGATCATGACCGCCAAGGCGTCGGCCACGGACAAGAGGAACTGTTCCTCTGCCGTGCTTCGCGCATGGCCCTCAGCGGTATAGATGTTGACCACGCCAAGCAACCTGTTCTGGGAACGGACAGGAACGATGTAGTGGCCGTGGGGCACAATGCCATCGTAACGCACCGTGTGCCGCTCATCGATACAGTCGGCGAACACCACCTCGCCGGTCTGCGCCGCTATGCCGCACAGGCACTGCCCCGGGCGTATCCGGCGGCAGGAGGTCATGAGCACTGAGGCGAGGCCGCTGGCCACCACGAGCCGCAGGTCGCCGCCCGCCTCATCCCGCAAAAAAATCGCCCCCTTGCGCTGGAAGGCCAGCCAAGGCAGGGAAAGGAGATGGTCGAGCACCTCTTGCAGCTTCTCCCGCAACGGCAACTCCGCAAGCCCCACGTGCAGGACCGTATTCACCACCTGCGCGGTCTGAAAGTTGCGCCAGAGCTCCTCGCGAGACTCTGCAAGCTCCCGCCGCACCCCAACGGCGGCCAGGGCCTTGTCCAGCCGCCGCTGCACGGAACGCTCGACCAAGGGGCGCACAAAACAGTCATCTATTTCCGCTTCGATGACCGCAAGCAACGTATCCACTTCGGGACGGTCCACCACCAAGGCAGTATAGCAGTCCTCACGGTCTCCCCGCAGGTGGAGCAAGAACTCAAAGCCACTACCGTCGGCCAAGCGCTCCGCCGCCACGACCGCTGCCGGCCGCCGGCCGGCCAGAAGCCGTCTCGCATCAGCGGCGCTGGCGGCGGCCAGGATCTCCCGCCCGCTGCCGGCGGCCGCCCGGACCAGCAAAGCACGATCACTGTCGTCCGGAACAACGATCAAAAGCAAAAGCGACGGTTCCATGGTACAACGCTTTCCTTTTGTTCTGCATCAGCGCTGACAGCCCTTGAAGAAAAACGGGCGGTTAGCCACAGGGAGGCGCCGCCGAACTCCACCGTTCCGGCAGCTCCTGACCATGATACCACATCGTAACAACCCCAGAAGACAAAATATGCTCCCTTTCCGCCCACTTCATCCTCCCGCGGCCAATCAGACGGCGGCGCATGACAAAAAATCGCTTTTCTGCTATGTTGCCTTTCAGAAACCGCTTTGGGCCAACGCAGGGCGGCGCGTCTCCATAACAGCCCCGTTGCCAATGGGAACTGCGCAAGCGTGCCATGACGCCGCAGATGGGGTTTCTGTCTCCAGGTACGCTTGCAAAAGGGGCGTGATTTCGCGAGCGCGGAAGCGTGGCTTTGCGACGCCATCAAAAAAATAAGGACGGCAAAAAAAATGGAAGCGTTGCAGGAACAGGTGATTCGCATCCTGCGAACGATAGAGGATGAAGAAACGCTGGTGCGGGAGCTCCACGCCCTGGCCAGGCAACGCGGCGCCACCGCCTGCCGGGCCATTTTCCAGGTGTTGACCACTCTCGATTTACCCGAGGACGAGGCGGCGGTCTGTTGGCGGGAGAGCCTCGCCCACCGCCAGCGCATGAGCGAGGCGATGGGCCGGGAGGTGGACCTCCGCACCACGATCTGCGACTACTTCACCGCCATCCATCGCTCGCTCAAAAATCCAAAGGTGGTGGAACTGCACATCTTCGAGCGCACGGTGCGCTACTCGAGCTACGACTTCCTCACCGGCCTGTTCAACCGCCGCTATCTCGACGAGGCCCTTGCCCGGGAATTGGCGCTTGCCGCCCGCCACGACAAAGACGTGGCCCTCATCTTTTTTGACATCGACGATTTCAAACAAATCAACGACCAGTACGGCCATGCGGTGGGGGATCAGGCCCTCAAGCACCTGGCGTCCATCATCCTCTCAGAAAAACGGTCTGGCGATATTGCCGCCCGTTACGGAGGCGAAGAGTTCGTTTTGGTCCTGCCGTACACAGATGCGGCCGACGCCCTGATCGTGGCGGAACGGATCCGCCAGACCGTGGAACGCTGCCCCTTGCGCACCAACGGCCTGGAGATCCCGCTCACCGTGAGCGGCGGCCTGGTCGCTTATCCCCGGGATGGCAAAGACGCCGCCACCCTGCTCCAGCACGCGGACAAGGCCATGTACCGGGCCAAAGGCGCGGGCAAGAACACCATCGCCCTGTTCCACGAGGACCGGCGGCGCTATCTGCGGCTGGAGCACCGCCGACCCCTCACCGCACGCCCCCTTGGCGCCAACGAGGCCCCCAGCAAGGGATCGCGCCGCAAT
>WFOD01000173.1 GCA_015488275.1 Deltaproteobacteria bacterium | reverse complement strand
GTCTTTGGTGATGCCTGTGGCTGGCCGGCAGGCGCCAGCATGGTCACGGGCGTTCGCGCTGCTACCAGTAGAGTCGTGCCCAGCTCCACAGGCGGGCGGCCGCGTGGGCGTCTCTTTTACGCGAGTATCCGGGAGCCAGGGCCAGGACAAGCCGGAGCAGGCAGCCGGAAACCACGATGGCGCGGAAGGCTGCGGCCCCTCCCTTGCCCAGCCGCCGGACGAGATAGGAGCGGATGCCGTGGCGCGCCTTGTGAAGGGCGTCGCCTTGCAAGGTCGCCACACTCCGGCCACGAAAGTGGGTCACCACTGCTTCTGGGACATAGCGCAGTTCGTAGCCCGCCTCGCGGATACGTTCTCCAAGCGCGATGTCTTCGAAATACAGGAACTGATCGGCGGGAAATCCTCCCACCATCTCCATCACCTCCCGTCGGACCATACAGCAGGTGCCGGCGATCCAGTCCACCGACACCGTGGCCGTCTGCTCCGCCGCCAGAATGTAGCCGCGATGGCCGCCCCTCCGGCCGCAAAGCAGTCGGTCCAGGGGATAGAACTCAAAGAAACACCGGCGCACGGTGGGGGTAAATCCCGCTCCGCCACGCTGGAAGCTGCCGTCAGGATATTGCAGCCGTGGACCGACGGCGCCGATATGTGGGCCGCGCTCCAGTTCTTTGAGGAGCCGGGGAATGGCCTGCGGTTGTACGGCCGTATCCGGGTTGAGAAAGAGCAGCGTCGGCGCAGATGTCTGGCGCATTGCCAGGTTGTTGGCCGGACCAAAACCGTGGTTGGTCGTGCTGAGCGTCCAGCGGACCCAGTTATGCCGCGCGGCAATGGCGGCGATCCGCCTGTCTGGCGAGGCGTTGTCAAAGACGATGACCTCAAGGGGGACGCCGCCGTGGGCGGCGAGGCTTTGCAAGCAGCGCTCGATATCGCCGTGAGAGTTGTAGGTGACGATGATGACCGCGAGGCTTGGGGTCATGGGCGCACGCCTGGGGAGCATCCCTGCCGGAACCCCTCAATCATAGCATGTTTTTGCAACCGCCGGTAAAGAAACACCGCCGCCCGCGGCCAATGGGACGATAAGGCGCTGGCCAGCCGTTGCAGCAAGGGGGCGGAAACGCGGTTGACCACTGTCCGGCGTGCCGCCTCCTTGGCGGCCACCATTGGGGGAGGCGAAGGCGAAAGCGAGGCCAGCCACGGAATTTCGCGGAATACCGGGTGGTTGGGGTCGGCCTTGGTCCAGAGGGCGAGGCGGAAGCCGTAGGCGCGGGCATTGGCGAGCACGGCCTCTGCCTCCCGCCAGTGGTAATGGTAGGCGACGGCTTGGGGCGCATAGCGCACCACGAGTCTCGCCTCGCGCGCCAGGCGGAGGCCGAGCTCCCAGTCTTCAAACCCTTCACTGCCCGCAAAGCAGTGCTCGTTGAAGCCGCCGTGTTGCTGGAGAAGGGTTTTCTTGAGCGAGAGATGGCCGCCAAAGAAGAAGCGCCAGTCCAGAGGACGGGCTGGTTGTCTTGCCAATCCTTCCCACATTTTGACCACCTGGTTGCCGAAGTCAAGCAAGGGGGTGCGGTCGGCGTCGGCTGGGTAGGCGACGTGTCCCAGCACGGCCACGTTGGTTTGGGGATAGCGTTCGTGGGCGCTGAGATGGGTGGTCACGAGATCAGGGGTGGCGATGAGATCGCAGTCCAGGAAGAGGACGAGCGGTGCCCGGCTTTGCCGCCAGCCTGTGTTTCTGGCTGCGGACAATCCCTGGTTGCGGGCATGGGTGCGCACGGCGATGCGGAAAGGGTGCTCCTGGGCCATGCGCGCCAGCAGCCGTGGCGTGGCGTCCTGCGACCCGTCGTCCACTACCAGAATCTCGTACAGGCCGCTATCGGCCCGTTGGTCGAGCAGGGCGGCGAGACAGCGCTCCACAACGTCCGCCCGGTTGAAGACCGGAACCACGACGCTGAGCGATGGCCGGCCCGGACTCATGCCGCGCCAGTCCCCCTGAGCACAGCCGGGATGGTCTTGAGCAGGATTTTCAGGTCGCCGGTCAACGACCAAGTGTCGATGTATTCCATGTCCATTTCCATCCAGCGTTCGAACGGGATGTCGTTACGGCCCGAGACCTGCCAAGTGCAGGTGATGCCGGGCTTGACGCTGAAACGCCGGCGGTGCCAGTCTTCTTGGAACTCCTCGTAGTCGCGCACTGGCAAGGGGCGGGGACCGACCAGGCTCATATCGCCCAGCAGGACGTTGAACAGTTGGGGCAGTTCGTCGAGGCTCGTCTTACGCAGCCAGCGGCCAACAGGGGTGATGCGGGGATCGTCGCGGATCTTGAAGGCCGCACCGTCCATTTCATTTTGTTGCTCAAGGGCGGTTTGCAAAGTTTCGGCATTCTCTATCATGGTGCGGAACTTGTACATGGTGAATATTCTTTTGTTGTAGCCAATTCTTTTTTGGGTGAACAATACCGGTCCGCCGTCATCGAGCTTGATGGCGATCGCAATGCCGATCATCATGGGCAGCGTGATCAAGAGGATAGCCGTGCTTACCGCGAGATCCATTGCCCGTTTTGTTAAAAGTTTGAGATCGCCTTGTGGTCCGGAGGCTAGGGTGACG
>WFOD01000172.1 GCA_015488275.1 Deltaproteobacteria bacterium | reverse complement strand
GGCATGAGGCCCGTCTGCGGACGGGCCTTTTTGCGTTTTTGCCGGCCATTGGCGCTTCCCCATTCAAGTCAACCGCCTTGCCGGCCGATGTAGGGAATACAGAACCTCTCTTTGCAGCGCAAAAACAAGGACGCCCTCGCATGCCCTGTTGGAGCCTGAAGCTCGCATTGTTTCCCCCGCGCCCACGGTGGTGGCGGCTCATCGGCCGCCAGCAGGCGCTGCTCTATCCGCTTGCGCTCTTCATCTGTGCCCTGGCCGCGCCAGCGTCTGCGGCCGCGCCTCTCTGGCCTCTGGACCAATGGCCGGCCCCGTCGGCCAGCCGTCCCGCGCCACCGCCCTCCTTGGCGCAACCACGCCCCGCATCCGATTCGTCTGCGGCAACAGATCCCGCCATCCGCCTGAAAAACGAGGTGCAGCGACTCGCCGCCGAACTCATGGCCAGTATCGACGAGGCGAGCAGCGAACGGGGCCTGCTGGATCAAGGGCTGGCGGTGGCCACCTTTGTCGAGCTCAAGAAGCTCGACCGCAGCTCCTCCTTTGGCCGCCTGATCGCCGAGCAACTGCTGACCGAGTTCCAGCGCCGGGGACTCCGGGTGGTGGAGGCGCGCACCTCCTCCACCATTCTTGTCGCTCCCCGGCACGGCGAACACTTCCTCAGCCGGGAGCCAGAGCTGCTCCAACCTGGCGTCACCGCCGGCGCTGTGCTTGCCGGCACCTACACCCCCACGCCGCAAGGGGTGTTTGTCAACGGCCGGATCATCGCAGCTAGCGACGGCACCGTACTGGCCAGCGCTGTTTTGACCCTGCCACGGGACGCACTCATCGACTTCCTGCTCGCCGACCGCTCGTCGGCCGGCCGCAGCAACCGGCAACCCATCTACGTCAAGGAACTGCCATGAAAAACGGGCTAACCCTGCCTCTGCTTGCCTGGTGCGCCTTGCTGCTCCTGCTGCCTGCCCGCCTGCCGGCCGCCCAGGCGAACGGCCAACAACAGGCGGCCGTTCCGCAGGCGCCTGCTCCGCCGCCAGGACCACCGGCCAGCTATCACACCCTGTACGAATTTCAACCGCCACCTTCCCCGCCTGCGGCAGCCACGATCCTTTCCGCCCTGTCGCGGGAGGCGGCGGGCAAGGTCTTTCTCCTTTTGCGCCAGCAAAAGGCGACCGGCAAGCGGATCGCTGTGCTCTCCGCCGTGCCCCTGGCCGACTTCAAACGGGAGACCGAGTTCGGCCGGTTGTGGGGCGAGTACCTGCTCACCGATCTGGCCGACCGTGGCCTCCGGGTCAAGGAGCTGCGGCTCGGCCGTGAAATCACCATCCTTCCCCAGACCGGCGAGTTCGTGCTCACCCGCAATCCAGGCGAGCTGGCCGTCGCTGAACCAGCCGTGGACTACGTGGTGGTCTCGACCTATGGCAACACCGCCTCCACCCTCATCCTCCAAGGCCGGCTGGTGGACCTGCAAAGCGGTGAAACCAAGACCTCCTGGCGGCACACCGTACCCCTGTCCAACGAACTGCTGGCCCTGTTCCGCCAGGCGCCGGCCACCCCCCATACCATTCCGATCAAGGCCATGCCATGACCGCCCGTTGGACGTTTGTCTGCCTAGCCTTGCTTTTTTCTTGCATCACCACCTCACCCCAGGCGGGAGCGGCAACAGGACCGGCGCCGAAAGCGGCGGCCAGGGAGCAGGCCCCCCTTTTCTCCGCCCGCCAGTACACAGAACCCGCCTCCTTGGTCGCAGCCATTGCCCGCGACGCGCAACGGTTGTTCGACCGCTTCTTCTCTCCCCAGGGCGTGGCGGTGCGCCCGTTTGTCTTCGTGGATCAAGACGGTAACAAACACCTCACCACCTTGGGGCTCACCCTGGCCGATGCGATGAGCGCCGCCGTTGACAACACCCATCTCGATCCTGGCCACGCGGGTGACACGCCGCAAGAGTTGCGCGGCGTGTTGCAAGAGATCGGGGATACGGTGCGGGTACATATAAAGGGGGTCAACGGCGAGGGCCGCCGCCGTTCGTACGTGGCGATCATCGAGCTATCGCCTCCTATCTACCGGCTGTTGCACGAAACATTGGCTTCGGCCTGGCGGCCCCGGACACCGGCCCCCTGAAGCGAGGCAACGACGAAAAGGACGCCTGTTATGGCCGATGAACAACTCACAGAAATCGACGACTGGCTGAGCGACCTGGACGACGAAGAGGACGGGGACGCGGCGGACAAAGAGCTGAGCCAGGAGGATATCAATCAGCTCCTGGGCGGCGACGAAGAGGGCAGTGCGGCCCCGGACCAGGCGCCAGAGGCGGGGTCAGCCGCGGACACGGCCGAAGAGGAGAGCGCGGCCGCGCCAGAAGAGGCTGAAGAGCTGAGCCAGGACGATATCGACAGCCTGCTGGGCGACACGGCGCCGGAGGAGCAGGAAGCGGCGGCGACTGACGGTGAACAGCCTGTCCCCGACCGGGAAGAGGAGGAAGAAGCGCCGCTGGACGATCTGCCGCCGCCAGAGTCTGCATCGCCGCCCAGCGACGAGGAGGTCAGCGCCGCAGACCTCGACCAGAGCGAAATCGACGCCCTGTTCGCCTCGGCAGAGGGGGAGACCGCGGCGGCCGAAGAGATGGATATCGATCAACTCTTTGGCGGCGACGAAACCGAACAGCCAACCGAGCCGGAGTCTGCCCCAACAGCGCCAGAAGAAGAGCCTACCGTGGTGGCTCCGCCGCCAACCGCGGGAGAAAAGGAGACTCCCGCCGGAACACCGGCAACTGACAGCGAACCCGACAAAAGCAAGCGGCCCAAATGGCTCTTGCCCGCGGCGGTGGGCTTTGGCCTGGTGCTCGTCGCCTTGGGCGGCGGTTGGTGGTTTTTCAACCGCTCCACCCCGCCGCCAGCAGACCAAGCAGCGCAAGAGCCAGCCCCCGGCGCTGCTTGGTCTGCTGG
>WFOD01000171.1 GCA_015488275.1 Deltaproteobacteria bacterium | reverse complement strand
CCGTTGAAAAACGGGCTGTGTGCGGCACAGGGACGTGCCGCCGAATTGCGCCGGGCTTGAAAAGTCCAAGCAATTCGTGAGGTTGGGCGAAGCTGTGCTTTGCCCAACCGGGGTCGAAAAAGCCAGGGACGGCTTTTTCGACGGACTGCTATGACCGTGCGCCTCCGGTCCGTTCAGTTATACCGTTGCCCAGTGGAAACCACAAGGGGGAAGTACGGCCGGAAAGCCTTCCCCGGGAGTCTCGCCATTATGCCGCGCACCAGTGATCTGCAAATTCTCATCGTCTGTTGCTCCATCTCCGAGGCCAGCCGTCTTTTGATCCTCACCAGCCCGCTGACCAAGAACGTCGTCTCCTCCACTGATTATAAACAGGGCCTGGCGTTGCTCCGCGCCCTGCCGGACACCGGGCAGCGACTCGTTTTTCTTGGCCTGCCGCCGGACAGTCACACCCAAAGCGATGCGGCGGTGGAGTTCATGGCCGCCGCCTTCCGCAAGGTCGGGCCCCACCGGACCATTCTCGTGGCCGCCGATCATTTTCCGAGCCGTTTCAGCGAGTTGAAAATCGAGGATCCGCACGTGATCCACAAGCCGGTGACCCGGGACAAGCTGGCCGGCGTGCTGGAGCCCCTGGGCATAACCCTGCCCAGGCTCAACTGCTGGGAGTTCACCGGCTGTGGCCGTGAGCCGGGCGGGGTCAATGCCGACACCCTCGGCGTCTGCCCGGCAGCGGTCGAGGATGCAGCCTCTGGCCTGCATGGCGGCCGTTGCGGCGGTCGGGCCTGCTGGGCGATCACCGGCACCCTGTGCGGCGGCAAGGTGCAAGGGACCTTTGCCTCCAAGATGGGCTCTTGCCTTGACTGCGATTTCTACAAGCTGGTGAAGCACGAGGAGGGATTCGCCTTTGAGTCCATCGACTCCATCCTCAACCGGTTGCGGCGCAAGAAACAGGGCGGCGTGTGACTACCTCTAGTGGGAGAGCCTTGCCGATGGAAGAGCATCGTCCCGTGCTCCTTGCCGACTATCGGCCGCCGGCCTTTTTCGTTGACGAGATCCAGCTCTTTTTCGAGCTCCACCATCACCGGACGCTGGTGACCGCTGAGATGCGCCTGCGGCGCAATCCTGCGGCCGACCCCGCGGCTCCGTGCGTGCTCCACGGCCGCGATCTTCATCTGGTGGCCCTGCTCCTCGATCACCGTCCCCTGGCTATGGACCGCTTCCGCATTGAAGGCGGCGATCTGGTACTCGACGAGCCGCCGGACCGTTTTCTCCTCTCGGTGACCACTGAACTCGAGCCAGAGAACAATACCGCCCTAGAGGGACTTTACCGTTCCGCCGATCTGTACTGCACCCAGTGCGAGGCCGAAGGCTTTCGCCGCATTACCTTTTATCCTGACCGGCCCGATGTGCTCGCCGTGTTCACCACGGTGATCACCGCAGACCGCAAGCGGTTTCCCGTGCTGCTGGCCAACGGCAACCGGATCGGCGGGGGCGACTGCCTGGATGGCTGCCACTACGCGGTGTGGCACGATCCCTTTCCCAAGCCAAGCTACCTGTTCGCCCTGGTGGCCGGCGACCTCGGCATGATCGAGGAAGAGCACCGCACCCCATCCGGCCGGACCGTGCGTCTGCAGCTCTACAGTCACTACCGCCACCTCTCCCAGTGCGGCCACGCCCTGGTGTCGCTCAAGCGGGCGATGGAATGGGATGAGAAGGTGTACGGTCTGGAATGCGATCTCGACCAGTACATGATCGTGGCCGTGGACGACTTCAACATGGGGGCGATGGAGAACAAGGGGCTCAACGTGTTCAACGCCAAGTACGTCCTTTGCGCGCCGGAAACGGCCACAGACGACGATTACGAGGCAGTGGAGGCGGTGGTGGCCCATGAGTACTTTCATAACTGGACCGGCAACCGGGTCACTTGCCGCGATTGGTTTCAGCTCAGCCTCAAGGAGGGGCTCACCGTGTTCCGCGACCAGGAGTTCACCGCTGACCGCACCTCGCGGCCGACCAAGCGGATTCGGGACGTGGAGCTCCTCCGCCGCCACCAGTTCCGGGAGGACGCAAGCCCCTTGGCCCATCCGGTGCGCCCCCAATCGTACATTGAGATCAACAATTTCTACACGGTGACCGTGTACGAGAAGGGGGCGGAGATCATCCGTATGCTCCACACCTTGCTTGGCCCGGAACGGTTCCGGGCCGGCGTCCGCCTCTACCTTCACCGTCACGATGGCCAGGCGGCCACGATCGAAGACTTTCTCGCCGCCTTGGCCGAGGCCGGCGGCCGGCGCCTGGACGCCTTTCTCGCCTGGTACGATCAGGCCGGCACCCCCCGCCTGCGGGTGAGCGCCAGGTACGACGAGGCGGCCGGCCGGTTGGTCTGCCGCTTCGAGCAGCGTATTCCGCCAACGCCGGGCCAGCCGGACAAGCGGCCGGTGCCGATCCCCGTGGCCGTTGGCCTGCTGGCGCCGGATGGTCATGAACTGCCGGTGCGGATCGTGGGCGAGCCAGAGGAGGGAGAGGCGCGGCGCACCCGCATCGTGGAGGTGAACGACAGGCGGCAGGAGGTGGTGTTCTGCGGCCTTGCCGAGCGGCCTGTGCTTTCGCTCCTGCGCGGTTTTTCCGCGCCAGTGATCCTTGAGTATCCCCGGCCGGTGGAGGAGCAGGCCTTTCTCTTCCAATACGATCCTGATCCCTTTTGCCGCTGGGAGGCTGGGCAGCAGTTGGCCGCCGATGTGATCTGTGGGCTGGTGGCGGCCGAGGAAAAGGGAAGCCTTTGCGCCGGGGCCGGGGAGGAAGCGGCCGTTCCCGGCTGGGCTGAGTTCGTTGCCGCCTGGGGGGCGGTGCTGGCCGACGCCTCGTTGGAGGACGGCACCTTTCACGCCCTCCTCCTCGACCTGCCCAGCGAGGAGTACGTGGCCGAGCGGTTTGCGGTCATTCCTGTGGAGGGTATCCACCGGGCGCGGCAGGGGCTGGAACGCGCCCTTGGGCAACGTTACCGGCCGCAGCTCATGGATCGGTACCAGGAGTTGGTCGCTGGCAACGGCCCCTACTGCTACCATCCCCAAGCCGCGGGCCGCCGTCGGCTCAAGAACCGTTGCCTGGCCCTCCTTACGGCCGGCGCAGACAAGGAGGGGCTGGAGCTGGCGCTTACCCAGCATCTACGGGCCGACAATATGACCGATTCCCTGGCCGCCTTGCGCTGTCTCGCCCATACGGACAACCCGTGGCGGCTCGAGGTGCTGGCAGAGTTTGGGCGGCGTTGGCGGGATGAACCCCTGGTGCTCGACAAGTGGTTCGCCATCCAGGCGACAGCCCCGCTGCCCGATGCCCTGGAGCGGGTCGTCCATCTGATGGAGCATCCCGCCTTTTCCCTGCGCAACCCCAACCGGGTACGCTCCCTGATCGGCGCCTTTGCCCACGCCAATCCCCTCGGCTTCCACGCTGTGGACGGCGGCGGCTACCGCTTCGTTGCCGACCGTATCTTGGAACTCGACAGCGTCAATCCCCAGATCGCCGCCCGCCTGGCCACGGCCTTCAGCCGCTTT
>WFOD01000170.1 GCA_015488275.1 Deltaproteobacteria bacterium | reverse complement strand
GCTTTTTCGACGGACTGTTATGCTTGCCCACCAGTCGCCGGTCGTCGGCCGGTGCGGCAAGCCATACCACCAACCATGCAGAGAGTCAAGCCAGGAGCAGAAGAACGTTTTCCGGTCGCCGGGCCGCTCGTCGAAGCGGTGCGGGTAACCGCTGCGTCGCCGTCGCTGACCGACAACACGGCGGACGCCGACCGCCTTCGTCGCGCCCTGCCGGACGCCTCGTCCACGCTTTTGCCCTTTTCCCGGCTTGCCGCGGTGAGCGGCGCTTTCCGCCAGGCCGGGTTCGCTGGCTGGGCGGTGGTCAACCGGTTGGCCATGAGCAACGAACTGGTTGATTTTACGGCATCAGAGCCACGCCTGTTGGGTATGGCGCTGGATCTTGGCACCACGCATCTGGCTGCCGAACTCATCGACTGCGCCACCGGCCGGCTGCTGACCAGCGCCGGCCGGCCCAACTCCCAGATCCGTTTCGGCGCCGATATCCTGACGCGCATCCACCACGCCAACACGCCGGCGGGCAGGGCCGAGCTTCAGGCGGCGGCCCGCGCCGACATCCAGGCCCTGGCCGGAGACATGGCCGCGGCCGTTGGCTGCGCACCGGCCGATATCCGTGGTCTGACCGTGGCGGGCAACACCACCATGTGCCATCTTCTCCTCGGTCTCCCCCCCCATACCATCTGCCGCGAACCGTACATCCCGGCGGCCAACCGGTTCGATCCCTTTCCGGCCCATGAACTGGGGCTCGAACTTGCGCCCCATGCGCCGGTGTTGCTGCTGCCCAACGTGGGCAGCTACTTTGGCGGCGATCTGGTGGCCGGCATCCTGGCCACCGGCATGGCGGACCGGCCAGAAGTCACCATGCTGATCGATGTGGGCACCAATGCCGAAGTGGTGATCGGCAATCAGGAGTTTCTCGTCGCCTGCGCCGGGGCCGCAGGCCCGGCCCTGGAGGGCGGCATCGCCCGCATGGGGATGCGGGCCGCGCCCGGGGCCATCGAGCGGGTGCGTGTGGATCCCACAACCGGCAAGGTCTGTTTCCAGACCATTGGCAACGCCCCGCCCCAGGGCCTCTGCGGCTCTGGGATCATCGATCTGGTGGCCGAGCTCTTTCTCGCCGGCGTTATCGACATCCGGGGCAAGTTGCGGCCAGGCCGCCATCCCAACGTGCGCCAGATCGACGGCCGCTACGCCTTTGTGGTGGCTGATGCAGAACAGAGCGGCACCGGTGGCCCGGTGTTCATCGATCAGGTGGAACTGGACAACGTGATCCGGTCCAAGGCGGCCATGTACTCGATCCTCACCACCTTGATCGGGGAGGTGGGGCTCTCCTTTGCCGATATCCAGCGCATCTATGTGGCCGGCGCCTTTGGCCAGCACATCGATCCGCGGCGCGCCGTGGTCATCGGCATGTTGCCCGACTTGCCGGCGGATATCTTTACCGCTGTGGGCAACAGCTCCCTGGCCGGCGCCCGCCGCCTGTTGCTCGACGAAAATGCCCGCCGGCTGGCCGCCGAGTTGCCTGGCCGGATCACCTATCTCGAACTGAACGTCAACCACGCCTTCATGAACCGGTTTTCCGGCGCCCGTTTCCTGCCCCACACCGATCCTTCTCTCTTCCCGTCCGTACCCCGGCCAGCCGACTAGCGCTTCCCGGCCCGCCAGCGATTCTTGTTGCAGAACTGCTCGAAGCGCGCTATTGTGACCAGGTGGTCACAACACTGCCCAAACAGACCTTCCGCAACCTGCCAGCAGAGCGGCAGCGCCGCTTTCTCGCCGCCGCCCTGGCGGAGTTTGCCGCGCATGGGTACCGCCGGGCGAGCCTCAATCGGCTGGTGCAGGAGCTTGGCATCGCCAAGGGATCGATTTACCGCTACTTTGCCAACAAGGAGGCCCTGTTCCACTACCTGTTCGAGGATTTTGTGGTGCAGACCAAACAGGCGGTGAAAGAGGCGGTGGCCGCGGCCGGGCCGGACTTCTTTTCCCAGGTGCGGGCGGTCTTCGCCGCTGGCCTGCGCTTTCTCAACGAGCACCCGCTTTACTATCGCCTCTATCTCCAGGTGCTCTTTGAGGCCGAGATTCCAGGCCGCCAGCATCTGCTCGAACGTATCCGCCTGGTGTCGAACGAGTACTTCGCCGATCTTTGCCGCCGCAGTCAAGAACGGGGCGAACTGCGGCCCGATGTGCCGCCGCCCGTGGTGGCCTTTGCCGTGGCGGCCCTGCTCGACCGTTTTCTCCAGGGCTGCGCCCATGCCCATCTTGACGGCGGCCTTGGCCTTGGCAGCGCCAGCCTGAACGAACGCTCACAGTTGGCGGACGCCTTTATCGCCGTGCTGCGTCATGGTCTCACAGCGTCGATGACGCCAAGCAGCGCCCCTGAGGTCGCTGGGGAATAAGGGCGGCAACAGCACGACGAGCGGACCACGTTAACGTTTACGGCCCCATTCATTCTGTGCTTCAGGAGGACAAGCAAATGGACGACATGGTACGTGCCGCCGGCCTTGGAGACATTCTCGACAAGGTGAGGGCCGGCGAGCGCTTGAGTCCGGAAGACGGCGCACGGCTCTACCGGTGCGGCGACATCCTGGCCCTCGGGTATTTGGCCAACATCGTGCGCGAGCGGAAAAACGGCGACAACGCCTACTTTATCTATAACCAGCACATCAACTATTCGAATATCTGCACAAACCTGTGTAAGTTCTGCGCTTTTGGCAAGCCAAAGGACGCAGAGGCCGCCTATGAGATGTCCATCGCCGATATCGAGGCCAAGGTGCGGGAACGGATCGGGGAGCCGATCACCGAGATCCACATGGTGGGCGGCATTCATCCAGAGCTGCCGTACAGTTACTACACCGACGCCTTGCGGGCCATCAAACGCCTGCGGCCCGAGGTGCACATCCAGGCCTTTACCTGCGTGGAGATCGCCCATCTGGCCGAGATCTCCGGCCTTGGGGTGGAAGGGGTGCTGCGCGATCTGGTGGAGGCCGGCCTGGGGTCCATTCCCGGTGGCGGCGCCGAGGTCTTCAGCCCGCGCATCCGCAAACTGACCTGTGAAGACAAGCTGTCCGGCGAGGGCTGGCTCGAGGTGGCCAAGACCGCCCACCGTCTGGGCCTGCGATCCAATGCCACCATGCTCTACGGTCATATCGAAACCGTGGAGGAGCGGGTGGAGCATCTCGACGCCCTGCGCGCGGCCCAGGACGAGACAGGCGGTTTTTTGACCTTCATCCCCCTGGCCTTTCATCCCAAGAACACCGAACTCGGCGCCAAGGAAGGGCTGTCCCGCTCCTCTGGCGTCGAGGACCTGAAAAACATCGCCGTCTCCCGGCTCTATCTCGACAACTTCGACCACATCAAGGCGTACTGGGTGATGATCGGCCCCAAGCTCGCCCAGGTGGCCCTTTCCTTTGGCGCGGACGACATCGACGGCACGGTGAAAGAAGAGGTGATCACCCACATGGCCGGTGCCGACACCGAGCAGGCCCTGGCCCGCGATCATCTGGTGGCCTTGATCCGCGAGGCCGGCCGCCGGCCGGTGGAGCGCGACACCCTGTACAACGTGATCCAGCAATATTAAAGGCGAACGCTCATGCAGACGATCATCGACAAGATACGAGCGGGCGAGCGGATATCGGTGGCCGAGGGCTTGCGGTTGGCGGCCGAGGCCGATCTGCACACCCTTGGCTTTCTCGCCAACGGGATACGCCGCCGCCTCCATCCCGAGCCGGTGGTGACCTATGTCATCGACCGTAACATCAACTATACCGATATTTGCGTTTCGGGTTGTAAGTTCTGCGCTTTTTACAAGGCGCCGGAAACCGGGGAGGGGAGGGTGCTCTCCTTTGAGGAACTGGGCCGGAAGATCGAGGAGACCAAGGCCCTGGGCGGCACCCAGATCCTGCTCCAGGGCGGACTCCATCCCGAGCTGCCTCTGGACTTCTATGAACAGATGCTGCGCTTCATCAAGGGATACGGTATCCACGTGCATGGCTTCTCGCCGCCCGAGATCCAGCACTTCGCCGCCCTTTCCGGCCTGCCGGTGCAAGCGGTGCTCGAGCGTCTCATCGACGCCGGGCTCGACTCGATCCCAGGCGGCGGGGCCGAAATCCTGGCCGACCGGGTGCGGGAGCGGATTTCGCCGCGCAAGTGCAATGCAGAGGCCTGGCTGGAGGTGATGGAGTGCGCCCACAACCTGGGGCTGCGCACCACGGCCACCATGATGTTCGGCCACCTGGAGACCACGGAGGAGATGTTCGAGCATCTGGAGCGCCTGCGGGACCTCCAGGACCGCACCGGCGGCTTCACCGCCTTCATTCCCTGGCCCTTTCAACCGGGCAACACCGCCCTGGATCATATCCGGCCCGCCTCGGGATACCGCTACCTGCGCACCCTTGCCCTTTCGCGCATCTTTCTCGACAACTTTGCCAACGTCCAGGCCTCATGGGTGACGCAAGGACCAAAGATCGCGCAGCTTTCCCTGTTTTTTGGCGCCAACGACTTTGGCTCGACCATGATCGAAGAAAACGTGGTGGCCGCGGCCGGAGTGAGTTTTCGCCTGTCAGAAGAGGAGATCCGCTCCCTGGTCGAGTCGGCCGGTTTCCAGGCCCGCCAACGGCTGATGGACTACCGGCTGGTGGAAGAGGAGGGGAGGGGAGGCTGAGCGCAGTGGCCACCCTGGTTCGCGCCCCTTGGCTCGTGCCCATCGTCGGCCCACCGGTGGCGGACGGCGGCGTGCTGCTCGACGATCGTGGCAGGATCCTGGCAGCCGGTCCCTTCTCTGACGTGGCGGCCCATCCCGCGCTCCGCCAATGGGGCCGTAGGGCGTCGGCATGGCGTGAGGTGGACGGCGTTCTCATGCCGGCCCTGGTCAACGCCCATACCCATCTCGAACTGGCCTGGCTCGCCGGTCGCGTGGGGCCTGGCGGGCCAATGCCAGCATGGATCGAACGCCTGCTTTTCGTCCGGGAACGCCATCCGGTTCCAGACACGGTTATGCGCCGAGCGGCGGAACGGCTGCTCGCCGATCTGCACGGTCAAGGGGTGGCGGCGGTGCTTGATATTGGCAACCGTTCGGCCGCCTCGGCGCTTGATCCTCCTCCCGGCCCTTCCGGCAAACGGCTGTACCGTCTCTTTCTCCACGAACTTCTTGGCGCCGAGCCGCCGCCTACGCCGCCAGAGGCCCCGGTCACGGCGCACGCGCCCTATTCCTGCGGGCCGCGCCTGCTCACCTGGGCCAAAAAAGAGAGCCAGCGGCAGGGCGTGCCCTTCTCCATCCACCTGGCCGAAAGCGCGGAAGAGGTTGCCTTTTTGCGCCACGGCAGCGGTCCGTTTGCTGATTTCTTCCGCCGCCGCGGCCTCGTTCCGCCGTCCCGCCCTGGCCAGAACCCCGTCGCCTATCTCGACCGGTTGGGAGTGCTCGACGCAAGCACGGTCTGCGTCCACGTGGTGCACGCAACCAGCGATGATCTCGCGCTCCTCGCCCGCCGGGGGGGCAAGGTGGTGTTGTGTCCTGGCTCCAACCGGTTCATCGGCGTCGGCCGGCCGGATGTGGCCGGGATGCTTGCCGCAGGCCTGCTGCCCGCCCTGGGCACCGACTCGCCCGCCAGCAACGAGAGGATTTCCCTCTGGCGTGAGATGCGCCTGCTGGCCGAGGATCATCCTGATCTCGCGCCGGCCGATATCCTCAAAATGGCCACCCTGGCCGGCGCCGAGACCCTGGCGCTCGACGGCTGGGGAAAAATCGCGGCCGGCGCCACCGGCCCGCTTATCGTGGTGCGCCCCGGCGGGCGGCAACGGAAAAACAAAAATACGCCGGCCGCCTTCCCGCAATGGGACGCCTTGCGCAGGGCCGCTGGCCAAGAGATCGAGGCGTTTCTCGTCCAGCACGGCGAGCATTGTGAGGTGGAGTGGCTCCTATGAGTGCGACAGTGCGCATCGGCATGGTCAACTTCATCAACACCGAGCCCTTCTACCGGGTGTGGCGGGAGCGCCCTCTTCCTCCTGGCTGGCGGGTGATCGAGGATGTGCCCAGCCGCCTCAACCGCCTGCTCGCGGCCGGCGAGCTGGACCTGGCCATCGCCTCTTCCCACGAGTACGCCCTACATCCCAGCCTCTACCGCCTGTTGCCCGGCCTGTCCATTTCGAGCAACGGCGCGGTGGGATCGGTCTTTCTTTTCAGCGACCGGCCGCCAGCGGCCCTTGACGGCCGTGAGGTGGCCCTGAGCCCGCAGTCCCAAACCTCCAACCACCTCGTGCGGATCGTGCTCGAGGATCTGTATGATGTACGGCCCTGCTACGTGGCCGAGCGCCGGCCGTCGGCCGCGGCCGTGGTGTCCATTGGCGATGAGGCCTTACGCTGGCACGAGAAGCGGGCCTTTGCCCAT
Source organism: Deltaproteobacteria bacterium (assembly GCA_015488275.1). Taxonomy (GTDB): domain Bacteria; phylum Desulfobacterota; class Desulfobulbia; order Desulfobulbales; family S012-135; genus S012-135. The sequence continues at coordinate 22,241 of WFOD01000170.1, read as the reverse complement.
GCCGTGGACCTCGGGCTCGCCTGGATGGAGCTCACCGGCCTGCCCTTTGTCTTTGCCGCCTGGCTCGTGCGGCGGGAGTTTTGGCAACGGGCGGCGCCCGAGGTCGAACGGATCCAGCGCCGGCTGCTCCAGTGCGTGGCAGAGGGCCGCCAGCGGCTGGCGGCGATCAGCGCCGAGGTGGCGGGGCGCATTCCCATGCATCCCAACCGTTGTCAACAGTACCTCGCCGGGTTACAGTACGATCTTGACGGCGCAAAACAACGGTCCCTCGCCCTGTTCTACGAAAAACTCGTGCAGCGCGGCGAGGCCGATCCCCATTGCCTGCCCATTGCATGGTGCGGCTAGCAAGGAGACGAACATGGAGCACGCTGGAGACAAGAAAGGTTTCGTGCGCCGGAAGTTCGCGGCCATCAGCCCGCGGTACGACCTGCTGAACTCGATGCTCAGCTTCCACTGCGATCGCTACTGGCGTTGGGTCACCAGCCGGGAGCTACGGGACTTCCCCGAAGGAACGGTCCTTGACTGCTGCGCCGGCACTCTGCCGCTCAGCCTGGAGCTGGCGCGCCAGGCCGACGACCGGCTGGTGGTGGCCGTGGACTTTTGCGAAGAGATGTTGCGCCAGGGCTGGCATACCCTGGCGACCAACTACCGGCGGCGGCAGATCAAGCCGGTGTGCGGTGACGGCGAGGAGATTCCCTTGCGGTCGGCCAGCGTCTGGGGAGTGACCGTTGCCTTTGGCGTGCGCAACCTGGCGCGGGTCGAACAGGGACTGGCGGAGATGCTCCGCGTGCTGCGGCCGGGCGGCAAGCTGCTCATCCTTGAGTTTTCCCGGCCGCACACGCCGGTGATCAAGGATGTGTACAACTTCTACCTCAACCGCATCCTTCCCCGGATCGCTGGCTGGATCTCCGGCGATCCCGAGGCATACGAGTATCTGGCCAGCTCCATCGCCGGGTTTTACGAACCCGAGGAGCTGCTCGCTATGCTGCGCGACGCGGGCTTTGTCCAGTGCCGGGCCCAGCCGCTCACCTTTGGCGTGGTCACCCTCTACGTCGGCGTCAAACCATGAACGCGGCTGGAGAGCGGCGGCGGCTGGTGGTGGCGATCACTGGCGCCAGCGGCGCCATCTACGCCTGTAAACTGCTCGAACGCCTCGGCCGCATGGCCGGCATGGAGGTGCACGCCCTGATCTCTGACGCCGGCCGCCAGGTGTTGCGACTTGAGGCCGGCCTGGCGCCAGAGGATCTGCCCGGCGTTGAGAAGTGGTTTGCCGCCGATGATTTTACCGCGCCAATGGCGTCAGGCTCGGCCCGCTATCACGGCATGGTGATTGTGCCCTGCACCACGGGCACCCTGGCCGCCATTGCCGCCGGCCTTTCGCGTAACTGCATCCACCGGGCGGCGGACGTGATGCTCAAGGAACGGCGGCCCCTGGTGCTTGCGGTGCGCGAAACCCCCTTGGGCCGCTCCCATCTGGAAAACATGCTCCGAGTGCACGACGCGGGCGGGATCATCTGTCCGGCCATGCCGGCCTTTTATCACCGCCCCGCCGATCTCGACGACCTGGCCGACCAGTTCGCCGGCCGGCTCCTGGACCAGTTGGGCCTTCACGCCCCAGGTCTGCGGCGATGGGGCGGCGACTGAACAACCCACGGGAGAGGGGGCTCTCTCCTCCCAATCCATTCTTCATAAAGAACACCAGACAAAAAAAATATGTTGCGGAAAATACGCATCTTGCTCGAAATGATAAAATTCGAGCACACCATCTTCGCCATGCCCTTCGCCCTGATGGGCGCCTTTCTGGCCGCCCGGGGGGTCCCTGCCGCCGCCACCTTTTTTTGGGTCGTGGTGGCCATGATCGGGGCGCGAACCGCAGCGATGGGGTTCAACCGCATCGCAGACCGCCGGTTCGACGCCATGAACCCGCGTACAGCCAACCGGGCCATTCCCGCCGGCGAGGTGAAGCTCGTGGAGGCATGGGGCATGGTGATCGCCGCGAGCATCCTGTTCTTTTTCGCCTGCTGGCAGCTCAATCCCCTGACCCTGGCCATCAGTCCCTTTGCCCTGGCCGTCACCTTTCTCTATTCCCTCACCAAACGGTTTACCTGGCTGTGCCATGTGGTGCTCGGCGTGGCTCTCGCCTTCTCACCCGTGGGCGGCTGGGTCGCCGTGGCCGGTCATTTCGCCGGCTTTCCCTGGACCTTGCCGCTGGGCGTCCTCTTTTGGGTCGCAGGCTTTGACACGGTGTACGCCTGTCTGGACGCCGATTTTGACCGTGCTGCCGGTCTCTACTCCCTGCCCAGCCGTTTCGGCCGTGAAAACGCCTTCCGCTTGGCGGTCGCCTTTCATGTTGTGGCCTTTGCCCTCTTTGTGGCCACCGGAATACTCGCCGGCCTCGGCCTCCCGTACTACCTGGGCATCGTGGTGACGGCCGCAGCTCTTTTCTACCAGCACCTCATCGTCAACCCGCGGGACCTGTCGCGCATCGACATGAGCTTCTTCACCATGAACGGCATCATCAGCCTGGTGCTGTTCACCGCCACGTGGATCTCTCTGGCCGTGGCCTGACAGCGACAGCACGCTGGCACAACCGCTCCATGCGCGAACAACAGACGCGGCATATCTCGGTCGGCTGCCTCATCGACGGCAGCGGAGGACCGGTAAAACGCAAGGTCGCCATTACTGTTGACGCCAAGGGAGAGATCCTCGCCATTGGCCGGCCAGGCGACGGCCTGCCATCCTGGCAGCATTCCACCGACGATCTGGGGTTCGCCACCGTTGTGCCGCCCCTGGTCGATTGCAGTCTCCAACTCGGCCGTTCGCCCGCCGTGGACGCGCCGGTGCGTTCCTTTTACGAAGCCGATGCGGAACAAAGGCGGGCAATGGTGGAGCGCCATCTCAAGTATTGTTGCACGCATGGAGTGCTGGCCGTGGCCGATGGCGACGACCCGCATGGCCTTGTCGCACCCTTGCGGGGCAGGCCCGCATCTCCCAATCCGGCCCTGGTCACGGTCCGCGCCGCAGGCCTGCTTGTGCGCTCCTGGCGCGATTGGCAACGCATCAGTCTGGAGGAGGTGGATTTTCTTCGCCTCGCCTACGGGCCAGCCCTTGCGCCCGGATCATCCCATGCCAGTCTCGTGCGCCGGGACAGCCGCCTGAGCAGGGAAGAACTCTTTTCCATCCTGGCCCATCGGGGAGGCAAAAAAGCGGTGGTGGTGGCCAACGGCGTCCAGGCGGTCGCCGACGTCCTCCAGGCGGGATGTGACGTTGTGGAGCAGGGATACGGCATGGGCAAGGACAACCTCCAGCGGCTGGCGGACCAGGGGACGCTGTGGCTTCCCAGCCTGGTGCTGGCCAAGAACGGGCTTGACAGCAGCCGCAGTGGCGGCGCGGTCTGTTGCCGTTTCTCCCAGTGCTATGCGGCTCCAGGAAAGGGCGATCCGGGAGCGGCGGCATATTGGCAAAGGATGCTGGCCGAGCAGTCCGCCCAGGTGGCGTTGGCCGCAAGGTTGGGCGTGAACATGGCGATCGGCACGGGCGCCGGCGCTCCTGGCGTGTTGCACGGCGAGGCAGTGGTGGAGGAGATAAAGCTCATGCGCAAGGCCGGCCTGTCGCTGGAAGCCACTATCCGTTGCGCGTCGGTGAACGGCGCCGCTTTTCTCGGCCTCGATCGTCTAGGGCCGCTCAAGCCCGGCGCGCGGGCCACGTTTCTGGTCGTCCGCGGCGGGCCACAGCAGGTGCCGCGCAAGCTCGGCTACCTTGAGGCGATCTACGTCAACGGCGCGCCGAGCAGCGCCTACAGCAAGGAGCCAAGGAATTCCTGAGGTTGGCCGAAATATTGTTTTGGCCAACCGATGAGGGTATCGCAAAAAGTCCTCGTGGAGGCGCATCCGGGAATCCCGGTTTAAGCCGGAGGGAGGACTTTTTGCGAGTTCATCAACCGATGGCCGAAACGCCAGGACGGCTTTTCGACGGACTGAAACTGTAAGCGAGGGCTAGGTCGCCAATGCCAGTAAAGCGCAGCTCTTGTCGGCAGCGGCAAAACCGGCTACTGTAGTCCCATGCCGCGTTACGGAATCGTCATTGACCTGCGCCGGTGCGTCGGCTGCCGCACCTGTGAGCTCGCCTGCCGGCAGGCGTTCGCCACGCCCTTGCCCAGGGCCCGCCTCGCGGTCCAGGATCTTGGGCCCGCCCACACCAGCGCTGGCCTCACCCGGACCTTTCACGCCCGCCAATGCGTCCACTGCGCCCAGCCGGCCTGCGTAACCGTCTGTCCGGTGGCGCCGCGCGACTTGGTGGTCACGGGCGCAGACGGCAACAAGACCATCATCCAGGCCCGCGCCACGTGGAAAGAACCGGCAACGGGCATCGTGCGTATCGATCCTGACCGGTGCATCGGGTGCGGCGCCTGTGTGGACGCTTGTCCTTACGAAGCCCGTTTTCTCCTCGAACGGCCGAACGGCGGCCGCCGGGCCGATGGCTGCGACCTGTGCTGGCAACGCCTGGCCAACGGCGACCCTCCGGTGTGCGTGGAGGCCTGCCTGACCGATGCGCGCCTTTTCGGCGACCTCGACACCCCAACATCAGCGGCCGGCCGCCTTGCGGCTGCTGGCGGCCTGGTTCTGGAGCCGCCAGACGCCCCCACCGGCCCAGCCGTGTGGTACATCGGCCGCAAACAGGATCTTGAACTCTTGCGCCGCGCCGCAACCCCGGCATCACGGCCAATCCCTCCCATGCGCCGCCGTCTGCTTTCCATGTTGGTGCGTTAGCCCCGTAAGCCGTCTTCGCCATCATGCCAATTGTGCTTACGGCCGCCTTTCTCGCCGATGTGCCGCGCGCTTCTGGCGTGTACCTCATGCGGGACGCCAGTGGCGTGGTCCTTTACGTGGGCAAGGCGCGGGACCTGCGTCGCCGCCTCGCCGCCTACGCCCGCCCGCCAGAACGGCTGCCCGCCAAGACCGCCCATCTGGTCGCCCGCCTGGCCTCTGTGGAGACCCTGGTCACCAATACAGAAAAAGAGGCCCTGCTCCTCGAGGGCTCGTTGATCAAAAAGTTTCGTCCGCGCTACAATATCGTTCTGCGCGACGACAAGAACTACCCCTATATCAAGGTGACCGTGCAGGAAAAGTGGCCGCGCCTCGTGGTTTGCCGTCGCCGGAGCAACGACGGGGCGCGCTACTTTGGGCCGTACACCTCGGCAAGCGCCATGCGCCAGACCCTTGATCTCCTCGCCCGTCAGTTTCCCTTGCGCCGCTGTCGCGGCGCTGTGCTGCGCGCCCGCAAACGTCCCTGCCTCGACTTCCAGATCGGCCGTTGCCTCGCTCCTTGCGCCGGTTTGATAGATAGAACAGCCTACCAGGCCAACGTTGAAGGCGTGCTGCGCATCCTGGAAGGGCGGCATGGGGAGATCGTCGCCCGCCTGGAGGCAGAGATGCAGGCCGCTGCCGAGGCGCTGGAATTCGAGCGGGCGGCGGCCCTGCGCGACCGGCTCGCCGCCATCCGCCGCACCCTTGAACAGCAGGTGGTGATTTCCGGCCGCCGGCGCGATGTGGATGTCGTTGCCCTGGTGCGGCGGGATTCCGGAGCAGCGGCGGCCTTTCTGTTTGTCCGCGGCGGCGTGCTCGAGGGCAAGCGCGTCTTTGTGCTGGACGACCCTGTGGGTGAAGAAGAGGATATCCTCGCTGAAACCCTCAGCCGGTTTTACGCTGGCGACCGCTTCGTTCCCCCTGAGATCCTCCTTTCCCATCCAGTGGAGGATGCGAGTATGTTCACCGCCTGGCTCGCCGACAAGGCAGGCCGCCAGGTGCGTCTCCTCGCGCCGCAACGGGGCGCGGGACAGCGGCTGATCGCTATGGCGGCGAAAAACGCGGCCGCAGCCCTGGAGGAAGAAGGTGAACGCCTGGCCGCTTGGCGCCGCCTCCGTCATCGCCTGGCCGCCTTGCTGGAACTCAAGACCGAGCCAGAACGGATCGAATGCCTGGACATCTCCAACCTGGGCGGCCGCCAGGCGGTGGGGGCGCTCGTCTGTTTCGAATCCGGCGAACCGGCGCGGCGCAACTACCGCCACTACCGGATACGGAGCAAGGAGACCCCAGACGACTACGCCATGATGGCCGAGGTGCTCATGCGCCGCCTGGCGGCGGGCAAGGAGCCGCCAGATCTGCTGCTCGTGGACGGTGGCCGGGGGCAGCTCAGCGTGGCCGAGGATATCCGGCGCCAGCGGGGGCTGGAGGAGACGCTCGCCCTCGCCGCCATTGCCAAAGGCCGGGACAAAGGACCGGACCGGATCTTTCTGCCCGGCCGTCCACAGCCTCTTTCCCTCGACAGCCACGATCCGGTCCTTTTGTTTTGTATGCGCATACGGGACGAGGCGCACCGTTTCGGAATCGAGACCCACCGCCGCCTGCGGCGCAAGGCAGCGCTGGTTTCCGTGCTCGACGACGTGCCAGGCGTGGGCCCCAAACGTAAAAAACGGCTCTTGCGCCACTTCGGTTCGCTTGCCCGTCTCAAAAAGGCGACTGCCGAAGAAATCGCCCGCGTGCCAGGATTCGGCCCACGGAACGCCGCCTTGGTGCGCGCCGCCCTCGACGATCTGGCCAACGGCGACGAAAAGCAGTAGCAGCCCGTTGGCAAAGGGGCTGTTATGGGCTATCGGCAACACGACGCTTCCACAGTTGTGGCAAAAACTTATGGTATAATAAAAAAAGCAATCTATTATATAAAAACAATGCTTGTTGCTTTTGCGCCAACGGCGCGGTGTTTGACCGCCGCAACTTCTTTACCGTTATTCTATGTGCTAAAGATAATTTGTCGCAACGCATGCGCTTCTCCAGCCACCTCTCTATGCGTCACGCCCTGATCCTTGCTTTTCTCATGCTCTTGGGCGGCCAATGCCTGCAGGCCGACCGTGCTGTTGCGGCGGAGTTTGGCGTAGCGGCAAGCGGCGGACGGATGCGCCTGCCAGAGGACGTGGCCGTCACGCCCGAACGGCTCTACGTGGCCGACGGTCTCGCCTCGTTGATCCGGATTTTTGCGCGAAACGGCGACTGGATTGGGGACATCGGCTTTCCTTCTCCCATCGCCGTGGGCGTGCTTCCCGACAGCACCCTGGTGGCCGCCAGCGCCCGCGAACGGAGCGTATGGCTTCTTTCGCCCGACGGGCGGCCGCTGCTCGCCCTTGGCCGGGGACGCAACGAGTTTTTGCTGCCACGCAATATTGTGATCGATCCGGAGCGGGCGCGCATCGGCGTAGTCGATCCGCCGGCCGGCGCGCTCAAATGGTACGACTACAACGGGGCGCCGCTCGATATACTGGATGATCGCGGGAATCTGCCCCAGGACGCGGTGGTAATGGAAGGTGAAATCTTCCTCATCGATCACCCGGTGGGCTTCACCGACGAAGGGGAGCAAACGCGTGGAGCCGCCATCCGGGTTTTTTCAGCCGAGGGACGGTTCCTCCGTACCCTTGCCCCAGCAAGCGGCAACAGGACAACGGCCTTGGTGCGTCCCCGGAGCATCGCAGTGGGGCCGCACGGGAACCTCTTGGTGATCGACGGTTTCCACGGCGTGGTTATGGAAATTTCACCCGATGGGGAACGGCTGGCCACGCTTGCGCCCGCTGTCGGTTTTCTCCGAGGGGCCGGCGGCGCGGCTACGTTTGGCGATCAATTGTACGTGGCTGTGACCCTTGAAAGGAGGCTCGCGCTGTTCGACCTGAGTTCGCAGCCAGATATCGGGACAGAAAAGTAAATTCCGGCAGCCAGAAAGACCATGACGTAACAACCGGCCCGAGAAATTCACGGCCGCCAAGGTGGCTCCGCCATAGCAGCCCGTTGAAAAACGGGCTGGGTGCGGCACAGGGACGTGCCGCCGAATTCCGCCGGCTCTTTTTGTGTTTTCCCGGTCGGCTGTCGTGCCGAAAGTTCCAGGGACGCGGACCGAACCAGGCCGTGCCCAAGGAATATCCGAAAAGGAGCCAAGGAATTCGTGAGGTTGGCCGAAACGTTGTTTTGGCCAACCGTGATCGAAAAAGTCAGGGATGACTTTTTCGAGGACTGATAGACAGAGGGGAAGGGGGGTGATCCGCTTTTGGCGTTTCATGTCAGCAGTCTGCCGGAAAAGTCAGACGTGGTTTTTCCGGATACGGAAGGGCGCGGCAAGGGGTAAGGTTGCGGCAAGCGCCTTCAGCGTTGCAGCGGCGTCTCGTCTGCGGATAGCAGGCGGTGTGGCGGCCATCTTGCTGTTGGTCGCCTCCCTGCCGGCCGTGGCCACCGACGCGCCGCACATCGAGGCTCGCAGCACCTCCTGCAGCGCCTGTCACGGGACCGCAGTGGCAGACTCGCCCTTCTGGAACCCGGCCACCGACGACCGGTTCGACAACCTCTGCTTGCTCAACTGCCACAACGCCTCTGCGCCTCCCTATACGGATACAGGCGCTCCCCTGGCCCGCACCCATTCCAGCGCCACCACCAGCACGCGCTACGGCACCTGGCGCACCCGCTGCATCGACTGCCACAACCCCCACGTCCAGGAGCAAAAACTCTGGAAAAACAGCGATCCAGACCAACTCTTCCTGGCCACGGGCGAGATCAGCGGCTATACCTACGATGCGGTCACCGACACCAGTACGTTGAGCTATGCGACGATTACCTATAAAAGCGGCTGGGACGCGAGCAGCCTGACCGCCAAGACCGAGAGCGGTAGAGGGGCGATCCTCCTGCCCAATTTGGGCAAGGTAGGATTTTCCTTTCCGATTCTTGCCGTGGACACCAGTGGGGGAACCATTCAGGTCAAAGGTGATGTGCGGCCAGTCTATACCTACGTGTCTCCCCCCACGAACTTTGGCGTGATTTACGGCCAATTTGTCCGCCGTTACGTGCGCGTGAGCGGCTCGCCGGTGGCGGTGAAGTTCTTTGGCCGCACCGGCCCGAACTCTTTTGCCGACAACGACACCACCCGCGACGGCATCTGCCAGGTCTGTCACACCCAGACCAGCCACTGGAGCCCCACGGCGGAAGACGGTGGCGACAGCCACCATGCAGAGGAAAACTGCATGGAATGCCATCCCCATGCAAATGGCTTCGCCCACGGTGGCGACGGCACGGGGCCGGTATGCATGGCCTGTCACAATTCCGGGGCCCATTCGGCTCATCTCTCCATGAACAAGACCTGCTCCTCCTGTCATGATCTTGCCAACATGCGGGACGCCGGCGGCACGGTTATCGACCCGCGCACTACCGGCGCATGCGCCTCCTGTCACAACGACGGCCGCGGCGGGCCGCCAAACCATACCGACTATGCCGCCAACTGGGACAATCCCGCCTATGACCTTGCTTGTGACGGCTGTCACTCCGGCCGTCCCTTTCTCGACGCCCTGGTGATGGCCACCGACGGTCATGACCGCTTGGTGGGCGAGGCCGGCATCCGTCAGTACCCTTGCACTTACTGTCACAACGATACAGTGGACAGCGCGTGGAACCTGACCGCCCGCCACTGCAACGGCACGGTGGATGTGGCGGTCGCCACCCCCCAGTGGGCGCTGCAAGATCAAGACCCCCCAGCCCTACCCAGCTACGACCCCGCAACAAAGACCTGTAGCAATATTTACTGCCATTCGGACGGCACCACGGTGGATCCGGAAGTGCGACCCTACCCGTGGGACGGAGGGGCCAAGGCCTGCAACTCCTGTCATGGCCATGATCCGGCCCAGCACGACTGCAGCTCCTGCCACGGCGACAACCGGTCATGGGGCGCGGAACAGGAATGGCTCTCCGCCATGCCGATGTACACCAACACCGGTGCGGGGACAGCCCGCGCCAACTCCCACTACCGCCACCTGTTCACCGGTTACGCCTGCGACGACTGCCATGCCAACACTGTTGCCGGCGGCGGCTGTCTCGACTGTCATGCCGACGCTGACGGCAATCCTGTGGTCCCCAGCGGCCAGATGTCAGACACCGAACACGTAAACGGCGCCTATCATGTCAACAAAGCCAAGGACATCAAGTTCAAAAACGGCGGCACCTACGATCCCTCGACCAAGACCTGTTCCAATACGGCCTGCCATACTGGCAGCACCGATCCCGTTTGGGGGGGATCGGTGAACGATGAAGTGACCTGCCTGGAATGCCACGGCACCACGAGTGGAGATGTAGACGATTTCGGCTCGTTCAACGGCACCCAGGCCCGCATTGACCTCAACGAATGGGCCACCACCGGGCACGGCAGGCCGACCTCGGCCGGCGATTATCCTCAAACCGGCAATCCACCCGCGGCCTTTCCCACCAACGGCTGCTGGTACTGCCACGACAACTCGGTACTCCACAAGGATAGCAGCAATCCCTACCGGCTGCGCCGGCATCAGTTCTACCAGCAACGGTTCGCCAAGGAGTGCGTCTACTGTCACATGGCGGCTGAAAGCGGCAATCCAGACAAACCCGATGAGAGTCAATGCCTGGCCTGTCATAACGACGCCTCAGGCGCCACCCTGGCCCCGCAGCTCGCCGATATTGGGGCCGATGCAGCTATCAACCCGCCGTACACCATTTCCCGGCCAGACCACAGCGGTTACGTCGATGGGGCTACCGTCTGCTATGACTGCCATATGGACGACGATCACCGGCACAAGACCGGCTCCAACATCGTCTGGACCCAGACCCAGAAAGACGACGTGGAGAACCAGTACGTGATGATGGGCGTCTGCCTCATCTGCCACGACGACGACTCGGGCGGACAGTGCACCACCTGCCACACCCCCCCGGCCGACGATCCCGCCACCCCAGACGTGGACGAGTCCCTCACCTACAGTCTGGGTTTTGATCCTGGGATCTCTGGCCTGCCGCGCATCGCCGCCTCGCAGGCCAAGGCGTCGTCGGTCCACTTCGGCTACAAGCACTATGCCGCCTATGAGGCAAACGGGGTGTGGAAAGGCGGCAAGTTCTGCTGGGACTGCCACGATCCGCACGGCGACGGCAACATCGCCATGATCCAAGACGAAGTGGCCACCTCCACTGACGGCACCTTTGGCATTCCGCAAACCCGGGCCACGGTGAGCTTTACCCGCAAGCAAAGCGGTTTGGACTACGCCCGCATTGCCGAGCCTTACGACGGTATCTGCAACGTCTGCCACACCGATAGCGGTATGCACTACCGATCCGACTACGGCGACGGCCACAACGCTGGCCGACTCTGCACCAACTGCCACGAACACCGGTTTACCGACAGCCATGCCAGCGGCCAGTCCTGCAATACCTGTCATCAGAACAAGCCTGTTCCACGTCACACCGCCTTTGGCCTGCCGCGCGACTGCACCAAGTGCCATCAAGGGGTCATAGGGAAACGCATGGACATCATGGGCCAGTTCGCCGCCAACTCCCACCACGTCCAGGGCGTGAGCGTCACCGGTCGGCACTGTTACGCCTGCCACTGGGAAGCGACCTCCATAGGATTGATCAACGTCAACTATCACGGCGGCTACAACCCCAAGACCCACGCCACGGTCAAGAACGACAAGGTGGATTTGGTGATCTGGGGCCCTGGCGTCCGGCCCACCACCTATGACCTGGACGGCTCGCTTACCGGCACGCCCACGGCCACCACCTTTACCGCCGCCAACTTGGCGGTAGACCTGGCGACCGAGCGGCAGGAGGTGGCAAAGATCACCGACCACTGCCTGGGGTGTCATTCAGATCAGAACAACGACACCGAGCCGTTCGGCGACTGCAAGACCCCTCGCCAGTACGCCTGGGACCGCTCGTCCATCGCGGCCCGCTACACCAACACCACCACCACCTCTTGGGGCAAATACGCCTCGGTGAGTGGGGCGGCGCCCAAAAATTTTACAAAGGCATTCTCGGCCCACGGCAACGCCACGGCCAACGAAGGGGGATACGACCCAACCACTGGCCTCGACGAGGATCTCTCAGGCAAAAACACCAGGGCCGGCGCTTATGACGTGGAGTGCTTCGACTGTCACAGCTCGCACGGCTCCAAGGCGCAGGGGACCACCTCAAGCTACCGCACCTTCAACGGCACGTTCAACGGCGGCAACCTGAAGGAGACCCAGGCGGGGAAGGGGGGATACACGGTGACTTACGTGGCATCGGCCAACCCCAATCCCAACTCGGTCAACCCCTACAACACTGGTGCCGGCCTGTGTTTTGACTGCCATGAAACGGCGGACGCCACGAGCACGCCGTGGGGGTACAACGCCACCTTTGGCGCCACGGCGCCGATCATCGGCTATATGGACAACCCCCACTTCAAGGGAGGATACTCCGGGCGTTATTCCTGGCGCACCGCCCAGGGGTTCGTCACTCTGGGCGGGCACTTGCGGCCCTCGCACGAGAACCCCGCTGCGCCCAACTACGATCCCTCGGCCGACGTGCCGACCGCCGCTCCGATCAACGGCCTTTGCACTCCGTGCCACGACCCTCACGGGGTAAGCCCAAGCCTGGGCGACGATATGGCCTACGCCGTGCCTCTGCTCAAAGGCACCTGGCTCACCTCGCCCTACAAAGAGGACGACCCGCCCGCCGACACCTCGAACTATCATCGCTACTCTCCCATGTTGCCGACTTGGAACACAGACCGGGCGATCCCCACCTGGACAGTACCCGACAAAAAGATCTTTCCGGACGGCGCTATTGCCGAAGACGCAGACCGGTTCGCCGGCCTGTGTCTCAGCTGTCATGCCAAGGACGACCTCACCGATGGGGTGGACAAGAATACGGCCTGGAAAAGCGTGGACCGTATCCATGAATCAGTCAAGGGATGGGGGAACAACGCTGAACACAACTATCCGTGCTCCAAGTGCCATAAGCCCCATTCCTCTGGCCTGCCGCGCCTGCTCAGGACGAACTGCCTGGACGGCAAACATCGCGGCAAGGTGCTGTCAGGCGGAACGGTGAAGCAGTACAACATCTACCGCACCTTTCCCACAGGCGGAGTAAACGGAGTTTCCTGGCGGCCGGCATGCCACGAATCCCCCCAGGCGGGCGGCGGCGCCTGGAACCAGCAGGAATGGAACACGGTGAGCCCATGGTGAACGGCACGACACGATTCCGGCCCTGGCTGGCCAACGTGGTAACAGCCCGTCGAAAAAGCCATCCCTGGCTTTTTCAACCACGGTTGGCCAGAACCGAGTTCCGGCCAACCTCACGAATTCCTTGGCTCTTTCAGAGCCAGCGGAATTCGGCGGCACCGCCCTGTGCCGCACACAGCCCGTTTTTCAACGGGCTGGTAAGAGCCCGGGCGCAAAGACGATGGTGGAATGGGGGGGGACGCCTCCATCTCCTTTGCCTGGCTCTTGCGATCCTTCTGGCGCCAAGCAGGAGCTTTGGCGCTGGAGGCGATCTGTTATGGCAGTACGACGACGCCCGCAGCGGTAAGCAGGAGGCCTTGGCCGGAGCAGTCTTCGCTGATGGCCGGGTGGTCCTGGCCGGCTATACCGCAGGAGAAGACTACCTCGTGGTCTGTTTCAAGGCGGACGGCTCTGGGGTGTCATGGAGCGCCACCTATGATCTTGCCGGCGGCAACGACCGGGCCGTAGCCGTGGTCATCGACCAGAACGACGACGTGATCGTCACCGGCCAGGCATGGAACGGCCAGAACTATGACATCCATACGGTCAAGTACAACGGTACGACTGGCGCGGTAAGCTGGCAGCACACCTTTGACGCCGGTCACAACGGTTCAGACTACGGCAGGGCCGTGGCCGTTGACGCCCTGGGCAACGTGTACGTGGCCGGTATCTCGCAAGGGGCGGCTGGCGACGATGATCTCATTCTCCTCAAATACCAGGCGTCTGGCCCCACACCAGACGGCAATCCCCTTTGGCAAAAAACCTTTGACGGCGGAACGAACGGCAACGACGGCGCAGTGGCCGTGGTGGCGGGCACCGATTTTGTGGCCGTGGCTGGCTACAGCCACAACGGCACGGACTTCGATTTCCGCACCATCCGGTACGGCCTGGACGGCAGCCTCGTGTGGAGCACATCTCTGGATTCGGGCAGTGGCAACGACCAGCCAGTGGCCATTGGCGCGGACGCCTCAGGCAACGTGGTGGTCACCGGTTATGTGAGCAACGGCGGAAGCACGGACATCAAAACGGTGAGCTACGCGGCTGCGGACGGCGCTCTGCGTTGGAGCCGAGCCTATGACGGGGGCTATGGGGACGAGCCGCGCGCCCTGACCGTGGCGGGGGGCGAGGTCTATCTGACCGGCTTTTCCTATTCGCTCTCCGGATTCAACGACTTCTACACCGCCCGCTTGGCCGGAACGACCGGCGCCGTGGTTTGGGAGAAGACCTTTGACTCTGGCGGAGGCAACGGTGACATTGGCTTGGCCGTTACCGTGGATGCAAGCGGGGACGTGTTCGTCGCCGGCTACACCCAAAAATTCAGCGCCGATGCTGATTTCCAAACCATCAAATACGCTGGCGGCGACGGTACGATGTTGTGGCAGCGCTCGTTCGCTGGGGCGGCGGGCAAAGACGACGAGGCGGTGGCCGTGGGCACGGCCTCGGGCGGCGTGTTGGTTGGCGGCTGGTCGGACCAATGGACCGGCGGCGCGGGAGACTACGACTTTTTTCTCGTCCGCTACGACGCCGGGCTCATCAACGCGCCCTCTGGCTTGAGCGCCACGGCGACGAGCAACACCACGGTGGCCCTTGCCTGGCAGGACAACAGCAGCAACGAAGATGGGTTCGCCATCTGGCGCGACGACGGCTCTGGCTTTACCCAAGTGGCGACCGTGGGGGCCAACGTGACTTCCTATACCGATACCGGCCTCACATCACACATCTGGTACACATACAAGGTCAAGGCGACCAGCGCCACCATCGGCGACTCCCAGTTCACCCCATCTGTGGAGGTGTTGACCACCTATTTGTCCTACGACCCACCATCATGGGTGTACACCTATAATTCGTCAGACGGGGGTGACGATTTCGCCCGGGATGTGGCCGTGGACTCCAACGGCAACCCAATCGTTACCGGATCAACGACCACGGTGGCCAACGGCTCGTATGCCTCTGAAGATTACCTCACAATCAAACTCGACCGGACCGATGCCTCGGAACGTTGGCAGGCGGCCTACAATGACCCAGACGACGAGATGGACCGGGCGGTGAGCGTAGCGGTGGCCAGCGACGACACGGTGGTGGTCACGGGCAACAGTTCCCTGTTCGGCGGCTCGATCAACACCAACGATCTTTTTACCCGCAAGTACCTCGCCACAGGCCCGGACGACGGCCCCCCAAACTACGGCGATCCTTACGTATGGGACGACGCTTACAACGGTCCGGGGGACGGCGACGACCGGGGCGTGGCCGTGGCCACCTCGACGGGAGACAACATCGGCGTGACCGGTTACGGCCGTAACGCCAGCGGCAACGATGACATTTATCTCCTGCTCTACGATGCGGCCGGAAACCGCCTATGGACCGCCACTCCTTACGATGGAGGCGGCAACGACTATCCTGCGGCCATCGCCTTTGACGCCGCCGGCAACCTCTACCTTGCGGGCAAGGCGCACAACGGCAGCGACTACGATCTGCTGCTCCGGCGCTACAACGAAGCGGACGGCGGCGCGGCCTGGACGGTCCGCGCCGATATCGCCGGCGGCAACGACGGCCTGGTGGACGTGGCGGTGTTGGACAGCGGCGATATCGTGGCCGCAGGCACGGTGACCAACAGCACAGGCGACACCGACATTCGCCTGGCCCGATACAGCGCCACTTCCGGCACCCTGGCGTGGAGCCAAGATTACGACGGGCCGGCGGGCGGGGACGATACCGCGGTGGCCGTGGGCATCGACCGGTTGCGGGACGAGATTCTCGTGCTCGGCACCCGCCTTACCGGCGCGGGCAACCATGATTTTCATCTTCGCCGGTACGATACAAGCGGCGCCCTGGTGTGGGAGCGCACCCTTGAACGCACCTCTACCGAAGACTATGCCACGGCCCTCTCGGTGGACATCTCGGGCAACGCTTGCGTGGCAGGCTATTCAGTGGAATCGGGCAACGACAACGTCATCACCGTGTGCTACGACGCTGAGGGCAATCTCGTTGGCTCGGGACGGTACGCAGGCGCTGCGGGCGGCGACGACCGGGCCGCGGCCTTGGCGGCCAACCGGTTTGGCGAAGTCTATCTGGCGGGCTTTACCACCAATGCCAGCAGCAACGCCGATTATCTCGTCTTTCGCGTTCCGGCTTCGGTCATCAGTGTGCCCACTGAGTTTGCCGCCGCCTCCCTTTACACCACGGTCACGCTCTCCTGGACCGACAACAGCCTGGACGAAGACGCCTTTCACTTGGAACGCAAGAACGGCGCGTGCAGCGGGAGCGCTACCTGGAGCCGGATTGCCGACACGGCGGCCAACACCACCTCGTTTGCAGATAGCAACCTTGAGATCGGCGCCACCTACTGCTACCGGATACGCAGCCACAACGCCGCCGGCCTGATCTCCGCCTGGGTCGAGCTGGAAACGAGCACCGCCGAGCCGCCGCCGCCTTCGGGCCTCACCGGCACGGCCGCCAGCTCCACGGTCATCGACCTCACGTGGACCGACAACACCACGGGGGAGAGCGAGTTTCTGATCGAGCGCTGCCAGGGCGCTGGCTGCACCGATTTTACCGCCCTCGCCACGGTGGCGGCCGACACCACCAGCTATACCGACGACTCGGTATGCGAAGGCACCACCTACTCCTATCGCGTGCTGGCCCGCAAGTCCGGGGTATGGGTCTCTGGCTATTCCAACGTCGCGGCCGACGTGACCACACCGTCCAAGGCCACACCAGGATCGTTCACCGCTTCCCGGGTCTCGGAAGGCGAGATCCGCCTGACCTGGATCGACACCACGGCGGACGAGAGCGGCTTTACCATCGAACGATGCGAAGGCGCGGGCTGCGACTTCTCATCCGTGGTGACGATCGGCATAGCGGCCAACAGCTCCGCCTGGAACGACACCGACTCCCTCGCCCCGGACACCACCTACCGCTACCGTATCCAGTCGTACAAGACCGCCTCCTGTTCCTGGCAGTCGGCGTTCAGCGCTCCGGCCGAGGCTACCACCACTTTGCTGGCCCCCTCTGGCCTGACGGCAACGGCCACGGACACCACCACCGTTGATCTCGCCTGGACCGACAACACGGGTTTTGAAACCGGCTTTACCATTGAACGGTGCGCAGGGGCGGGCTGCGACTTCTCCACAAGCACCACCTTTACCGTGGCGGCGGACACGACAAGCTATACCGACGACACAGCCTGCCAGGGCACCACCTACCGCTACCGGGTCAAGGCTACCAACCCC
Organism: Deltaproteobacteria bacterium; assembly: GCA_015488275.1. Lineage (GTDB taxonomy): Bacteria > Desulfobacterota > Desulfobulbia > Desulfobulbales > S012-135 > S012-135. The sequence continues at coordinate 4,931 of WFOD01000170.1, read as the reverse complement.
TCGTGGAGCACGGGCTACAGTAACGTGGCCGAAGCGAGCACCGCAGCGGCCAGCGCGCCTACCCTGACCACCGCCTCCCGGCAAGACGAAGAGACGATTTCCCTTGCCTGGACCGACACGACAACGGACGAAAGCGGCTTTGAGATCGAACGGTGCGAAGGCGCGGGCTGCGACTTCTCCACCGCCACTACACTCGACGCAGGGGCCGACAGCACGACGCTCGTTGATCAGGGCCTCACTCCCGACACCCTGTACCGGTACCGGGTGCGGGCCGTGAAGTCCGCCTCTTGTGCCTGGACTGGACCGTGGTCCAGCGTGCAGGAGGCGACCACCACTCTGCTGGCCCCTTCCAGCCTGACAGCCGTGGCAGCGGACACCACCACCGTTGATCTTGCCTGGACCGACAACACGGGCAACGAGACGGGCTTTGAAGTGGAACGGTGCCAGGGCGACGGCTGCTCGTCGTTCACCCTCCTTTCCCGCGCGGCGGTCGGGGCCTCTTCCGCCAGCGATGCCACGGTATGCCAGGACACCACCTATTCCTACCGGGTCAGGGCGGTGAACGAGGGGCTGAGCAACGCGATGGGCGGCTGCTGGAGCAGGCGCGCGCCCCTTGCCTTTACCGGCTTTACAGCGAACGCCTTGGTGCGCTTTTCCGTGACCTACGACGCCGATATGCAGGCCGACTTCGACGACCTGCGATTCTATGACGAAACGGACGGCAAGGAGCTGGCGTACTGGATCGAGCGCAAGACCGATGGCGCGAGCGCGGTCATCTGGCTCAAGACCGGGGACAACGACACGGTGAACATGTACTACGGCAATCCCCAGGCAACGGCCGGCAGCGACCAGGACGCCATCTTTCTCTTTGCCGACGCCTTTCTCGGCACCACGCTCGATACGGATAAGTGGATCGAGATCGATCCTGACGAGGCCATCCGGCAAGACAACGGCCTACGGCTCTCCTACGTCAACTACGCCTGGTCCAGGGCCTTGATCTCCAACCAGACCTTTGCCCGCCAGCCAGGGCGGACCATTTACATGCGGCTGCGGCCCGAAGACGGGCCTGCCTCCGATTTGCTGATGACCGGCTGGCGGTACGATGAGACCACCTCGGCCAACTACAACACCCTGATGCACGCCCTGTATTGGAACAACGGCTCGTTCGCGGTCTACGAGTACGGTCAGTGGCGGGGATACGCGAGCTATACCAGCTATGCCTGGAACACGCCTTACGACGCCAAGCTGATCCTCAAGGCCACCGGCGCGACCTATTATGTGCGCGGCGGCGCATATTCCTCCTGGCGCCTGATCAACGACCTTGCGGTATACAACACCACGCCGTTGCGCGTAGGCCTTTCGCAGAACAGCCATCAGGCGTCGCTGTTCTTCATCGGCGTCACCGACCTGTCCATCCCGGATATGAGCGCTGGCGTGGGCGCAGAGGAGCAGAGCGGCTCCTGCTTCACCATTGCCAACACCTGGACGAGTTCGTTCAGCGCCACCGCCTCCCTGACTTTGCCTGCCGCCCTCCCGCCCTCGGGCCTGACCCTCACAGCCGCCTCGGAATCGGAAATCGATCTTTTGTGGACCGACAACACCAGCGATGAGACCGGATTCCGGGTGCAACGGTGCCAGGGCAGCGGTTGTACCGGGTTTGCCACCATCGCCACTCTTGCGGCCGACGAGACCTCCTATCACGACACCGGGCTCACCCAATCCACCACCTACACCTATCGGATCGAGGCGTTCAAAAGCGCCGACTGCGCATGGACTGCGGCCAGCAGCCCCGCCGAGGCCACCACCCTTGCGCCGCCCGCGCCCAGCGGCCTTACAGCAACGGCCACGGACACCACCACGGTTGACCTTTCGTGGACCGACAACACGGGCACGGAAACCGGTTTTATTGTCGAGCGGTGCCAGGGCAGCGGCTGCACCAGCTTCAGCCAGTTGGCCGTGACTGCGGCCGACGCTACCTCCTATACCGACGGGGACGCCTGCCCTGCCACCACCTACACCTACCGCGTCAAGGCGACAAACGATGCCGTGCCGTGGACGAGCGCGGCGAGCGATACCGCCGAGGCAACGACCGCCTCCCTGCCTGCAGCGCCAAGCCTCAACGCCAGCCGGGCCTCGGAAGTGGCCGTGGATCTCTCCTGGACCGACACGGCCAGTGATGAAACGGGCTACCGGGTCGAGCGGTGCCAGGGCAGCGGCTGCACCGACTTCGCCGAGATCGCCGTGACAACAGCCGATGCGGTGAGCCACACCGATAGCGGCCTTACGCCTGCCACCACCTATCGTTACCGGCTGCGGCCATACAAGAACAGCGCCTGCGCCTGGAACGGTCCCTACAGCCCTGCCTCGGGAGATGTCACCACCACCATCCTCCCGCCGGCCGATGTCAGCGCTACGGCGACGAACACCACTACTGTTACGCTCTCGTGGACCGACACCACGGCCTCGGAAACCGGTTTTGAGGTGGAACGGTGCCAGGGCAGTGGCTGCGCCGACTTCGCCTCCCTTGCCACGGCGGCGGCCGACAGCACCACCTATCAGGATACTACCGCCGCCCATTCCACCACCTACCGGTACCGGATACGGGCCATAGGCAGCGGCTGGGCCTCCAGCTATACGGCCACAGGAGACGTCACCACCCCAACCCCGTCACCGCCAAGCGATCTTGCCGTCAACCGGCAGTCGGAGACCACCCTTTCTCTTTCGTGGACCGATAACACCAGCGATGAGAGCGGCTTTGAGATCGAACGGTGCCAGGGCAGCGGCTGTACAGGGTTCGCCCTTCTCACCACCACCGCGGCCAACGCCACCTCCTATCTGGATAGCGGTCTTGCCGCCAACACCACCTACCGCTACCGGGTACGGGCGGTGAAAACCGCCACTGCGCCGTGGCAAACGGCCTATACGGCACCCGATGAGGCCGCGACCACCGTACTCGCGCCAACCCTTGCAAGCCCGCTCACGCCGGACACCACCACGGTTGACCTTTCGTGGACCGACAACACGGTATCGGAGACCGGCTTTGAACTCGAGCGGTGTCTGGGCAGCGGCTGCGCCGACTTCGCTCTTCTCACCACCCTGGCGGCCGACACCACCGCCTATACCGACACCTCGGTCTGCGCTGGCCAGATCTATCGCTACCGTTTGCGGGCGGTCAAGAGTTCGGCCTGGAACTCGCCCTACGACACGAGCGCCGACATCTCCCTGCCAGCGCCCACCGCGCCGGCAAGCCTTGTAGCGGTGAGTAGCGCTGAGGACAGCGTCTCCCTTACCTGGAGCGACACCACGGCCGACGAGACCGGTTTTGCCATTGAACGGTGTACGGGCGCCTCCTGCGCCGACTTTCTTGCCCTGGCCGGGACGGCGGCCAACGCCACAAGCTATGTTGACGCAGGACTTTCACCCTCCACGACCTATTGCTATCGGGTGCAAGCGGTAAAGACCGCCGACTGCCCGTGGGCAAGCGCCTACAGCGCCACGGCCTGCGACCGGACCATGCCGGCCACGCCAACCGACCTGACGGCCACCCCCCTTGATTCCATGCGCATCCAACTCTCCTGGACCGACAACGCCACGGACGAAGACAGCTACCGTATCGAAGAAAAGGTCTGGAACGGCCGCTGGGTGACCCTTGACACCGTAGCGGGAGATGTCACCACCTATACCTGCCATTTGGGGATCGAGGCGGAAAAGACCTATACCTATCGCGTACGGGCCGTGCGCAACACCACAGACCTTTCAGCGCCGTCCAACGAGGCGAGCGCCACCACGCCCGCCTTTGACACGTCGGACACTACCTGCCGCTAGAAGAGGACGCGCTTTCCTTCATTTGCCGGCCTTTGGCACCGTTGAAAAAGCTCTTCCTGGCTTTTCGAACCACGGTTGGTCATCCTTCAAGCCCGTTTGTCAACGGGCTGCTAGAAAGAGGAGCGGCGTAAGAGTTCCATTGCCCGCTGGTAGCGGCGGCGGAGGGGCTGCTCCAAGGGCATGGGAAGGGGAGGGAGGCGACGCCACGCCCGCACGATGCGGTCGAGTTCTTCTTTGCGGGCGCGGGCCGCGTCACGTTCGGCAAGGACAAAGTTCGTCTGCATGGCCAACTTGAGCTGCTCGGCGAGGCTCAAGCCGCTGCTCCTATGACTGGAAGCGCCAGCGCCGGCCAGCCGTTCGAGTTCAAAGAGCAGGCGCTCCTTTTCGGTGCGCAGCCGGTCGATGTCTGCGGCCCGCTCTTGTCGCCGCCGCCGGCACCCTTGCAAGAAATCGTCGGCCAGTTCCTGCATCTGGCGGCGGAGCCGGCGTTCCTGATCGCGAGGCGCCGGGCCAATGGCGGCGAAACGTCCCTGGAGTTCCTTGACCCGTTGGGCGATGGCCGGCGCGCCTGGCTCACTACTGGCAAGCAGAGCCTCCAACTCAGCGATCAACGCTTCCTTTGCCTCCTGATTGGCCAACCGCTGCTGATGCGCTGCTTCTTGCCGCTGTCGCTTGAGAGCGAAAAACCGGTCACAACGGAGGCGAAAGGCCCGCCACACTTCGTCGGCAGCCTCTCTTGGCGCCGGACCAATCGACTTCCACGCCTGTTGCAGTTGCAGGACCTTGTCGGTGAGGGGGCGGAGATCGCCGGCCTCTTCCGCCTCAGCCACGATCCCGTCCAATTGGGCGACAATGGCCTGCTTCTCTTCAAGATTCCGTTGTCGTTCCCCATCGAGCCAGGCGTAAAACCGGTCACACGCCTGGCGAAAACGCTGCCATATCTCCTGGTTGCGCTCCCCCGGCACTGGGCCGATGGCCTTCCAACGGCGCTGGAGTTCCTGGACCTTTTTCTGATGTTCCCAGGCCGGCGCGGCGATCAGGGCTTCAAGCTCCTGGCAGAGCGCCTCTTTTTGCGCAAGATTCGCCAGCCGGCGTTCGCTCTCCTC
>WFOD01000169.1 GCA_015488275.1 Deltaproteobacteria bacterium | reverse complement strand
GTTTCTCTATATACTCCTTGCCAACGTGGGGCCGTTCAGCTACCGGTTGGAGAAGCCGTTTCTGGCTTTTTCCGCCACGGTTGCGTGAGGCAGGGTTTTGTTCAACGTCACGGGATGCCTGGCTTTTTTAAGCAAAGGCAAGCAGTTTGGCGGCACATCCTGCGTCAGTGTCCCCGCGTGATGACATAGCTCGCACGGTGCTCGCAAGAGCTTAATAGGGAACCCGGTGTGAATCCGGGACGGGCCCGCCGCTGTAACCGGGGACGAATTCCGCTCCAGGCATCGCAACGGAATGATGCCTGCAGAGGTCACTGTTCCGGACCACCGGAATGGGAAGGCGCGGAAGGAGAGAGAACCGGAAGTCAGAAGACCTGCCTGCGAGTTTGCTGCTCCACCCTCCGTGGCGGGAGGTGGGCCGTGCCCGTGTGATGGAAACTGGGACCATCCCCGGATCGTTTGTGATTCGGGGATTTTTTTTTCACTTTTAACGTGCAGAAAGGAGGTAGTTATCATGTACTACGCACAAGCAGTCCGCAACACCATGGGGCCACACCAGCGCGGTCGGTCGGCGCGCTGGCCATTCCATCGCAGTCAGGGGATCGCAGTGGCGGCTTTCCTCTTTGTCCTTTTCGCCTGGGCCGCGGTTGCCGGGGCCATGACCAGGACGATCAAAGACGAGCCGGCCATCGTCATTGTGGCCTTTGGCACCACCACCCGGGCCCAGGCCACCTTTGACTTTTTTGAGGAACAACTCCGTCGAGAGCTTCCTGCCAAGTATCGTGGCTACAAGATCGCCTGGGCCTTTACCTCAGAGATCGTGCGCGAGCGGGCCAACAAAAAATTTGCCAAGGCCGGCAGCGCCAAGCGGTACCGTAGCCTGGCCCAGACCTTGGCCAACCTGGAGGACGAGGGCTACCGGAAGATCGCCCTCCAGTCGCTCCATATATTCCCAGGTCAGGAGTACGAAGACATGGAAAAGGTGATCAGTGCCTTCCGTACTTTGGGGCTCCGCATCGAGTACGGCGGCGCGTTGCTCCACGAATGGCCGTGGGTGTTCGAGGCCGTATCGGTACTCGAACAACACTTTCTGTCACCGGAGGAGGGGACCAACGTCCTGGTGGCGCACGGCACGCCGGAGACCTTCCCTGGCTCCAACGCCACGTATCTTGGCCTTGACCGCTACCTTTCCCGCAAGTATCCCAACGTGTTTATCGGTGGCGTGGACGGGGTGCTCACCCGGGAGCAGGCCCTTGATCAGGTCAAGCGCTATCCGGTGAAGCGGGTGCGGCTCATTCCCTTTATGTACGTGGCCGGCGACCATATCATGAACGATATCATGGGAACAGAACCAGACGACGCAGGCGCCCCCTCCTGGGCGATGGAGCTGCGGCAGGCCGGACTGACCGTGGACACGGTGGAAACCGAGTACCGCGGGGAGCGTTACTTCAAAGGGCTCGGCTTCTATCGTGGGATTAACCATATGCTCATCGAGCAGCTCCTGGAGAGCTTGAAACGGCTGGAAGAGCGGTAACGATACCCTTCGACGGTCACGGTCGGCGTTTTGATGGCCGCCGCAACGGCGGCCATCTCCTGAACGCCGTGATGGCCGTGGCGAGAAGATGATTCGCCCCAACCAACGAAGCCAATGGAGGCGCCGTATGTCTGCTGCCAGTCGTCAGCATGTTCAGCCGGCCGGAACTCCGGCCCCTTTCCGTCAGATCCGCAAGCGTAATCAGGCTGTCGTACCTTTTGAGGCAGAAAAGATCTCTGCCGCGATTCTCAAGGCAGGACAGGCCACTGGCGAGTTTGGCCCTCCAGAGGCCCGCCGCCTTGCTATCCGGGTGTTGAGTCTGGCCCAGACGGTGATCGGCCATGAGATCCCAGAAGTGGAAGAGATTCAGGATCTGGTGGAAGAGGTGCTTCTCGCCTCGCCGTACAAAAAAACGGCCAAGGCGTACATTCTTTACCGGGAGCAGCACGCCATGCTCCGGCGGCTGGCCGAGAAGGCCGATGTGCGGCTGATCGACGCCTATCTGGAGCGCCTGGACTGGCAGGTGGAGGAAAACTCCAACATGGGCTATTCACTCCAGGGGCTCAACAACTATATATCGAGCGCCGTGAGCCGTACCTACTGGCTGCACGCCATATATCCCCGCGAGGTGCGGGAGGCGCACGAGCGAGGCGATCTGCACCTCCACGATCTCGGCCAGCTTTCGGTGTACTGTGTGGGGTGGGATCTGCAAGACCTTTTGCGCCAAGGCTTTCGCGGGGCGCCGGGCAAGGCGGTGTCGCGGCCGGCCCGCCACTTTCGCGCGGCTCTGGGACAAGTCGTCAACTTTTTCTACACCCTCCAGGGCGAGGCGGCCGGGGCGCAGGCGTTCGCCAACTTCGACACCCTGCTCGCCCCTTTTGTCCGCGCCGACGGCCTTGACTACCGGGAAGTGAAACAGGCGATGCAGGAGTTCGTCTTCAACCTCAACGTGCCTACGCGGGTGGGCTTTCAGACGCCGTTCACCAACCTCACCTTTGACCTCCGTCCTCCCGCCACCCTGGCCCAGCAACCGGCGATCGTGGGCGGCGAGCCACAGGCTGCGACCTACGGCGAGTTTCAGACCGAGATGACCATGATCAACCGGGCCTTTCTCGAGGTCATGGCCGAGGGGGACGCCCAGGGACGGGTCTTCACCTTTCCCATCCCCACCTACAATATCGGGCCGGATTTTCCCTGGGACGACGAAGGGCTCGATCTCCTCTGGCAGGTGACCGCCCGCTACGGCATTCCGTATTTCGCCAATTTCATCAACGCCGATCTCTCCCCAGAAGACGCCCGTTCCATGTGCTGCCGGCTGCGCCTCGACACCCGGGAGCTGGAGAAGCGGGGCGGGGGACTGTTTGGCGCCAACCCGCTTACCGGCTCCATTGGCGTGGTGACCATTAACCTGGCGGCCATCGGCTACCAGGCCGCAGACGAGGCGGAGTTTTTCGCCCGCCTCGACCGCCTGATGGAGGTCGCCCGCGCCAGCCTGGAAATCAAGCGCAAGGTTCTTGAGAGCTTTACCACCAAGGGGCTCTATCCCTATACCCGTTATTACCTGCGCCAGGTGCGGGAGCGGTTTGGCCGCTACTGGGACAATCACTTTTCCACCATCGGGGTGATCGGGGGCAATGAGGCGTGCCTGAACCTGCTGGGTGCCGACATTGGCACCCCGGCGGGCCAGTCGTTCGCCGTCCGGGTGCTCGACCACATGCGCGGCCGGCTCCAGGAGTTCCAGGAAGCGACCGGGCACTATTACAACCTGGAGGCCACGCCGGCAGAGGGAACCGGGTTTCGGCTCGCCCGCCTCGACCGGCAGCGCTTCCCCGCTCTGCGCTGCCAGTTGACCACGGATGACGGGATACCTATCTACACCAACTCCACCCAGTTGCCGGTCAACTACAGCGACGACATCTTTGAGGTGCTTGATTTGCAAGACGAGCTCCAGAGCAAGTATACCGGCGGCACGGTGCTCCACGCCTTTTTGGGCGAGGCCGCGCCCGATCCGGCTGCAGTCAAGAGTTTTGTCCGCGCGGTGTGTGAGGCGTACCGCCTGCCCTACTTCACGCTCACCCCATCCTTTGCCATCTGTCCCAACCACGGTTACCTTGCCGGTGAACTACCTGCCTGTCCCCAGTGCGGCGCGGAGACAGAGGTGTACTCCCGGGTCGTGGGCTACATGCGGCCGGTCCGCCAGTGGAACCAGGGTAAAAGGGCGGAGTTCGCCCGGCGGAGCCATTACCGGCTGACGGCCTTGGCCAGTCGGGGCGGCAAGCGGCAGGAACGGGGCGAGAGATGCTGTTAGGCGGCCTGGAGCCCTGTTCTTTTTCCGATTATCCCGGTCGGCCGGCCGCCGTGCTCTTTACCCAGGGGTGCAACTTTCGCTGTCCCTTTTGCCACAACCCTGATTTGCTCTCTCTGCGGCCGCAAAAGTCCCTTTTGCCGCCAGTCGAGGAGGTATTGGCGTTTCTTGCACATCGGCGGGCCAGGCTCGGCGGCGTGGTGATCTCTGGCGGCGAGCCCAGCATCCAAGAGGGCCTTGGCGATTTTCTCCTCCAGCTCAAGAGGCTTGGCTATGCGGTCAAGCTCGACACCAACGGCAGCCGGCCCGGCGTGCTGGCAGAGCTTTTAGCCGCTGGTCTGGTCGATTACATTGCTATGGATCTCAAGGCCCCGCCGGGCAAGTACGAACGGCTGTGCGGCGCGCCGGTGGACATGGCCGCCATCCGGGAGGCCGCCTCGTTGATCGCGGCCAGCGGTGTGGCGCACCATTTTCGGACCACCGTGGTGCCTTCCCTCCTTGCGGCCGACGACCTCGATCAGATACGGCGCGCGCTGCTTCCTTCTGGCTCCCGTTACGTGCTCCAACCTTTCCGCCCCGTGCCTCGCGTTTCCCTCCGTGCGCGGTCTTAGTGCCGCACACAGCCCACTTTTCAACGGGCTGCTAGGGCGCGGGCGCCTGCGGCGGCACCGGCCCGCTTGCCTGGCTCCCGGTATGCGGCGCGGCTTTCGCCGCCTGCCGGGTCCTGTGGCCGTTGCCGTTTTCCAGGGTGACAAGGCCCCAGCTTCCGGGTAAGGTTACGCTTTTTCGTTTTGTTACCGTTTTTCGGCGGGCTGCTGTGGCGGCCGGAAAACCGGGCGGCCCGGTGGGACCGCCCGTGAAGCCTGCGGAAAAGGGGCTGTGTAATGAAGGGTAAAATCGTCGAATACATGGAACACGGCGCCTTTTTCACCGCCTTGGTGTTGGACGACGCTGGCCGCCGTTTGCATATTCTCAACCAGAAAGGACGGGAGGGCAACCTGCCCCGGGCCCGTTGTGTACACGTGGGCCGGAGCGCGGCGCCGGCCAGTGGCCGTAGCGATCAGCTTCGGCTGTTACAAGAGGTATCGACCCGCCGCGCCGCCTTGGCCAAAGAAATCGACCTCGCCTCGCTTTGGGAGGTGGTGACGGGAGGCGAGGAGAGCATCGGTGTCGAGCTGGCGGCTGAACTCTACTTTGGCGAGCCGCCGGACGACGACCGCATGGCCGCCTTCTTGCGCCGGGTGTTCGCCGATCGCCTGTTTTTTAAATACAAGGATGGCGAACTGCTCGTCCGTTCAGCCGAGGAGGTCGAACGCCGGCGGGAGGAACAGCGGCGGGAGGCGGAACGCCGACGGATGATCGAAGAGGGCGGCCGGCTCCTCGCCGCCATCTGGCGGGGGGAGGATCCGGGCGATTGGCCTGACCGGCGGCGGTGTCTCGACGCCATTGCCGAGTATTACCTGCGCGGCAAAGAGGCGGCCAGCCGGCCGCTGGCCGTGGAGCTTCTCAAGGCGGCCGGCTGCCATCAGCCGCACGGCGCCTTTCATCTTTTGGTCAAGGCCGGATATTGGGACGCCAACGAGAATATTCCCTTGCTGCGGGAAGAGATTCCGGTCGCCTTTTCCGACGAGATACTGGCCGCGGCCGCGGCCTGTGAGGCGCCGGCCACCGACGGGCTGCTCGCCGCGGGCTATGAAGACCTGCGCCACCTGCCGGTGGTCACCATTGACGGCGCCGAGACCCGGGACCGGGACGACGGGGTACATCTGCGCGCCCTGGACGGCGGCCGGTTCGAACTGGGGGTGCATATCACCAACGTGGCGGCCTGCATCCCGCCGGATTCGCCGCTGTTCGCCGAGGCCGAACGCCGGGTGACCTCGATCTACATGGCCGACGGCCAGGTGCCCATGCTGCCGCCTTTGCTTTCCGAGGACAAGCTCAGCCTCACCGCTGGGGTGGAGCGGCCCGCGGTGAGCTTTCTCGCCGAGCTCGACGTGCAAGGACGGTTGCTCGCCTCGCGTATTGTGACCAGTGTGGTGCGGGTGCGGGAAAACTACTCCTACGAGGATTTCGACCGGCTCCTTGCCGAAGGCGGCGAACTTGCCGCCCTGCACCGCCTGGCCTTGCAGCTCCAGGCCCGGAGGGTGGAGCGGGGCGCGGTGATCCTGCCCTTTCCCGACGTAATCATCGATGTGGAGGACGGCGAGCCGGTGCGGGTGCGGTTGGCCGACGTGGATACGCCCGGCAGGCTGGCCGTGGCCGAATGTATGGTTCTGGCCAACATTCTTGCCGCCGAATATCTCGCCACCCGCGCCATTCCCGGCCTCTACCGCAGCCAAGGGCCACCGGGGCAGCGGCTCCTGCGCCGGCCAACCAAGGATCTGTACGCCAATTTCCGCCAGCGGCGGCACTTGTCGCCGGGGCAGCTCTCCACCGAGCCGCAACCCCATTCCAGCGTGGGGGCCGACCAGTACACCACCGTGACCTCTCCGATCCGCCGATTTCTCGACCTGGTGATGCAGCACCAACTGGTCCACGCCCTGGCGGGGGGGGGCGTGCTGTTTGCTGAAAGCCGGCTCCGCGATTGGGCCGGGGTCATCTACCGGCAGCAGGGGCGGGTGAATCTGATCAGCCAGGCCCGCCACCGGTACTGGCTGCTGCGCTATCTCGCCCGCCGCGTGGGGGAGCGGTTTCCCGCCCTGGTGCTTGGCAGCGGGCCGCGGCGGGTGCAGTTCGTGCTCACCGATTTTCTGCTCGATGGCGATCTGCCCCCCAATCCGGCGGTGGGGCCCCGGCCGGGCGATACGATCATGGTGCGGCTCGCCCGCGTCGATCCCCTGGACGGCGCGGTGCGTTTCGAGTGGTGAGCGTTGGGCGTGGAAGCGGTGTCTTCGCCACGTCCACGGAAGCGGCGAGAGATCAACGAACGTAAAGCTCAGCCCCCTCCCCAACGTTTGCGGATGCGCGCCACCGCTTCTTCCACGTTCTCCCGCGAGCCAAAGGCCGACAGGCGGAAGTAGCCCTCGCCGCTGGGACCAAAGCCAGCGCCCGGCGTGCCCACCACGTGGCATTCGGCGAGCAACTTATCGAAGAAGTCCCACGATCCCATGCCCTCTGGCGTGCGCAGCCAGATATAGGGAGCGTTTACCCCGCCGTAACAGGTGATCCCGGCGGCCTCCAGCCCCTGGCGGATGATCGCCGCGTTGCCGAGGTAGTAGGCGATCACTTCCCGCACCTGAGCCCAGCCTTCGTCCGAGTACACGGCGGCTGCGGCCCGCTGCACCGGGTAGGAAACACCGTTGAACTTGGTGGACTGCCGCCGGCTCCAGAGCTGGTGGAGGGGCACTTCGTCGCCGGTGGCCGTGCGGCCCACCAACTCGTGCGGCACCACGGCGAGGCCGCAGCGCACACCGGTAAAGCCAGCGGTCTTGGAAAAGGAGCGGAATTCGATGGCGCACCGCCGGGCCCCTTCGATCTCGTAGATGGAGTGGGGAATGCCCGGCTCGGTGATAAACGCCTCGTAGGCCGCGTCGAACAGGATCACCGCCTCGTTGTCTAAGGCGTACTGCACCCAGCCGGCGAGCTGTTCGCGGGTGGCCACCGTGCCGGTGGGGTTGTTGGGATAACAGAGGTAGATGAGGTCAACTTTTTCCTGGGGAAAGGCGGGGGTGAAGGCATTCTCCGCCGTGCAGGGCATATAGACGATGCCTTCGTAATAGCCCTGCTCGTCGGCCGGTCCGCTGCGGCCCGCCATGACGTTGGTGTCGTTGTATACCGGATAGACCGGATCGCAGATCGCCACCCGGTTGTCCGGGCCAAAGATGTCGAGGATGTTGGCCGTATCGCATTTGGAGCCGTCAGAGATGAAGATCTCGTCCGCGGCCAGCTCCACCCCCAGGGGGCGGTAGGCCCGCTCCACGATCGTCTGCCGCAGCCATTCGTAGCCCTGCTCCGGCCCGTAGCCGTGAAAGGTCTCTTCCCGGGCCAGGTCCTCGATGCCGGCCTGGAACGCCTTGATCACCGCCGGCGCCAGCGGCCGGGTCACATCGCCTATGCCGAGCCGGATGATCTTGGCCTCAGGATGCTCGGCGGCAAAGGCGTTGACCCGCCGGGCGATTTCAGGAAACAGATAACCTGCCTGGAGCTTCAGGTAGTGGTCGTTGATCCGTGCCATTTGACGACTCCTTACCGTAAGGGTGGGGGATCGTGTTTCTGTCCACATATCCGCCCCACCTTACCCGTTCGTCTTCACCTGTCAAGACAGGAGTCAGGCATTGACAACCGCGTTGGGGCGCGCCATTTTGGATAGCGTGCCAAGGAAAGGAAGTTACTGGCCACGGGGCTGCCTCTTCGTCTGCCGAAGCCGCGGCCCCGCGGCCCCCAGGACCGCGCAAAGGGAGGGGCGCACAACAGAGGCCATGATGCGACGAGCAATCCTTGCCTGGATCGCCTGGGTGGACGGGCTGACAGAGCGTTTGGGCCGGCTGGTCTCGTGGTGCGCCTTTCTCCTCGTGATCCTGGTCTGCCTGGATGTTGGCCTGCGCTACCTCTTTGCTTTGAGTTTTGTCGCCTTCCGTGAACTGGAGTGGCATCTTTTCGCCTTGCTTTTCCTCTTGGGCGCAGCCTCTACCCTGAAGCACGACGGTCACGTGCGGGTGGATGTGTTGTACCAGCGCCTCGGTCCCCGGAGCCGCGCGGCGGTCAACGTTGCGGGGTGTCTCCTTTTTCTTTTTCCCGGCTGTTATTTGGTGATCGCCACCGCCTTGCCTTTTGTCCAACAGGCATGGGCCATCCGGGAGGGATCGCCGGATCCTGGCGGGCTGCCCGCCCGGTATCTGCTCAAAGGGGTGATTCCTGCGGCCTTTGGCCTTCTCGCCCTCCAAGGTGTCGCCTTTTTTCTGCGTAATCTGTGCGTGCTTTTTGGCGTTGATTGTGGCCGGCGGCGGCCCGGTCCGCAGGCTGGCGATGGCGCGGCGGCCGGCGAACGCCGCGCCGCCGGTGGGGGGGCTTCCTGATGGACTACCTGGCCGGCTGGATGTTCCTGGCCCTTTCGCTGCTCCTTTTTGTGGGCTTTCCCGTGGCCTTTACCCTGCTCGGCGTCTCCCTTGTGTTTGGCCTGGTCGGTTTTGGCTGGGACTTTTTCAACCTGCTCCCTCTGCGGATATGGGGGGTGATGAGCAACTTCACCCTGGTGGCTGTGCCCCTCTTTGTGTTCATGGGGGTGATGCTGGAGCGGAGCGGCATGGCCCAGGAACTGATCGAGGCGATGGGCGCCTTGTTCGGCCGGCTGCGCGGCGGGCTCGCCGTGGCCGTGGTCGTGGTTGGCGGGCTGCTGGGCGCTTCTACCGGCATTGTTGGCGCCACTGTGGTGACAATGGGGCTTTTGGCCCTGCCCACCATGCTCGCCCGTGGTTATGCCCAAGAGCTGGCCACGGGCACGGTGGCCGCTTCTGGCACTTTGGGGCAGATCATCCCGCCCAGTATCGTGCTCGTGCTGTTGGGAGACATCATCGGCGTGTCGGTGGGGGATTTGTTCGTGGGGGCCTTGGTGCCCGGTCTGCTGCTCGTCTGCCTGTATATTGGCTACATTGCGCTCCGCGCCCACTTTGCACCGGCCTGCGCGCCCGCGCCCGGCGGCCAGGAGGCCGGGGCAGTGGATGCGGCTTCCTTGCTGCGGGCCTTGCTCCCGCCCCTTGCCCTCATGGTGGCGGTATTGGGCTCGATCTTCTCCGGCATCGCCTCGCCCACCGAGGCGGCCGGCGTGGGGGCGGCCGGCGCCATGCTCCTCACCGTGAGCAAGGGACGGTTTTCCCTTGCCGTGCTGCGCGAGGTCATGGAGGCCACCACCCGTCTGACCTCGATGGTGTTCATCATCCTCTGCGGCGCCGCCGCCTTTGGCCTGGTGTTCCGCGGCCTAGGAGGCGATATGCTGGTGCGCGATTTCGTTTCGCACCTGCCGTTTGGCAAGTGGGGCGTGCTGGTCGTCGTCATGGCCGTGGTCTTTGTCATCGGCTTCTTTCTCGATTTCATCGAGATCACCTTTATCCATATTCCGGTGCTTGCGCCGATCATGGCCCATTACGGTTTTGATCCGCTCTGGTTCGCCGTGCTTTTCGCGGTCAACCTGCAAACTTCTTTTCTCACTCCGCCCTTTGGCTTTGCCCTTTTCTATCTCAAGGGCACAGCGCCGCCCGGAGTGTCCACCCTGGCCATTTACCGGGGAATCGTGCCCTTTGTCTTGCTCCAGCTCGCCGCCCTGGCGCTTCTCGTCGTCTTTCCCGGCCTTGTCACCTGGCTGCCGGCCTTTCTGGCCAGTTGACAGCCCGTTGCAAAACGGGCCGCGTTCGCGTTCCTTGCGCTGGACTGGCGGAATGCTGTATGTTCTGGGTGCATGGTCGGGAAAAAATACCCAGGGGTGGCTGGGGGATAGGGAACGAACCAACAACGGGAACAGGTGATGACAGCGCGGACGAATGGGCACGAGACCATGACCTTGGAAGAAGCCCTGCTGCTCATCGACGAGCAACAGCGGCAGCTCGAGCGGCTGGCCGAGATCGGCACCGCCCTGTCGGCGGAAAAGGATCACGACCGGCTGCTCGAGATGATCGTCACCGAGGCGCAGCGTTACACCAACGCCGATGGCTGCACGCTCTATATCCATGATCCAGACGCCGGTCTCCTCCACTTCAAGATCTTGCGCAACACCTCGCTGGGCATCAAGCAGGGCGGTGGGGGCGATCCCATCGACTGGCCGCCGGTACGGCTCCGCAACCCGGATGGGAGCGAGAACCACGCCAACGTCTCAGCCCATTGCGCGCTGGCCGGCGAGATCGTCCGCATTGCCGATGTCTATGCCGCTGACTTTGATTTTTCTGGCACCCGCCGGTTTGACGCCGCCAGCGGCTACCGTTCGAAGTCCATGCTCGTTTTGCCCATGCGGGACCACCAAGACGAGATCATTGGCGTGATCCAGCTTCTCAATGCAACCGACCGGCGCACCGGCGAGGTGGTCGATTTTCCCGATCACGCGGTGGCCTTGGTGGCCGGCCTGGCCTCCCAGGCGGCCATCGCCATGACCAACAATCGGCTGATCCAGGATCTCGAGACCCTGCTTGAGGCCATTGTCAAGATGGTGGCCACGGCGATTGACGAGAAATCTCCTTATACTGCGGGACATGTCCAGCGGGTGGCCGAGGTGGCCGAGGCCCTGGCCCGCGCCGTGGACGAGTGCGGCGAAGGGCGGTTTGCCGGGGAGCGGTTTGCCGGCGAGCGGCTGCAAGAGCTGCGGATGGCCGCTTGGCTGCACGATGTGGGGAAGATCGTCACCCCGGCGCACGTGATCGATAAGGCCACCAAGCTGGAGACCGTTTTCGACCGGCTGGAACTCGTTCGCCTGCGGCTGGAGCTGTTGCGCAAGGATCAGGAGATCGCTGTCTTGCGGCGGCGGCTCGATGGCAAGGGCGAGCCGGAGACGGGGGGCGGCGTGGAATGTGATCCCGGAGAGCTTGAGGCCTTTCTCGCAAAGGTGAATGAGGGCGGCGAATTTTTGCCTGACGAGCAGGTGGCGCGGATCGAGCAGTTGGCCAGGATGACCATTGCCACGTCCCGTGGCCCGGAGCCGTTGCTGACCACTGATGAGGTAAAGAATTTATCCATCCGGCGGGGCACGCTCACCCCTGAGGAGCGGGAGATCATCAACAACCACGTAAAGGTCACCGAGCGGATGCTCGCCCGCCTGCCATTTCCCAGAAAACTCGCCGACGTGGGCAAGATCGCGGCCATGCATCACGAAAAACTGGACGGCTCGGGATATCCCCACGGTCTCACCGGAGAAGAGATCCCCCTGGCGGCCCGCATCCTGGCCGTGGCCGACGTGTTCGAGGCCTTGACCGCGGCCGATCGGCCGTACAAGCCGGGTAAAAAGCTCTCGGAAGTGATGCGTAT
>WFOD01000168.1 GCA_015488275.1 Deltaproteobacteria bacterium | reverse complement strand
GTGCACAACGGTATCGATCCCCAACGGTTCGCCCCGGCAACGCTCGCCAGCCGGAGAGAGGCCGCCCGCCGTACCTTTGGCTTGGCGGACGGTATCACTTGTCTTGCCTTTGTCTCGTATGAACTGGAAAAAAAGGGGATCAGGCCTCTCCTCCAGGCCTGCGCCATGCTCAAAAAAAAGGACATCCCGTTCCAACTCCTGGTGGCAGGAAGACGGCCCACCGCCAGCCTCCGTGCTTTACTCCGCCGCCTAGATCTAGAAGACCTGGTAGTGTGGCCGGGACCGGTGCGGGATGTGGTATCGGTGTACGCAGCGGCCGACGCCTTTGTCTTGCCCACTTACTACGACGCCTGTTCGCTCGCCACCTTGGAGGCCATGTGCTGCGGCCTGCCGGTTCTGACCACGGAAAGCAACGGCGCGGCCGGGATCATCGAGCATGGAACCAGCGGGCTGGTGGCCAGCCATCCGCCCCGCGCCGTTGAGCTGGCCGCGCTGCTCGAAAGGTTGTGCCTTCCCGAAGAACGGCGCCGGCTCGGCGAGGCGGCCCGCCAGCGGGTGGCTCCCTACACCAAGGCGGCGAACCACCGGGCGATCATCGAACTGTGCGAAAAGGCGGTCGCCGGCAAACGGCAAAGCTCCTCGACGCCCACCACCCCGCCAGCGACTTGCTTTCAAGAACGGCCTCCTTCGCCTTCACCGAGCGCCTAAACCTCAACGCAACAGGCGGGTAAAGTACTTCTTCGACCGTCCGAACTTCTTTTTCCAATACTTCTCTCTGAGTTTGTCCCACCGGCGTCCGTCAAAGTTCTTGCCTTGATGGGTGGAGCACCAGTTGTGATGGAGCACGGCCCGGCCGCTGAAGCCCGCCCGCCAGGAACCGGCCGGCCGCACCCAGCCGCGGGGCGGAAACACGCCGTCGATACGTAAGAAATACTCGAGATCCTCGGCAATACCCACCGGCCAGTTGTCTTCGTCAAAGAACCCTAACTCCGCCACCATTGCGGGCCGGAGCATGAAGCAGACCGCGGACCGCTTCTCCTTCTCAAAAGGGAGGAAAAGCGGCAACTGGCGGCTGCGCACCAGGTCACAAAACTGCTTATGGCCTCCCCATGCGGCGTAGATCTCTTCCAGGCTGGCGGCAATGGCCTGGCTGTCGTACGGTTTGGCAGGATCGACCCGGTGCTGGCGGGTGATGGCGTGGGCCTCCAACAGCTCTGGCAGCAGGGGCGAGCCGTTCTCCAGGCAGGAAACCCAGCCGATATGGGGATCGCTCTCCATCGCCTCCACCAGAGGCTGGAGCCAATCGGGCCCGACAAAGGCGTCGTTGTTGGCAATCACGTAATAGTCATAGGCAAAGCCAACGGCTGGCACCGGCGCCGGCGAAAACTGGAGGATCTGGTTCCAGGCAATGGCCACCCCGAGGTTACGGGGGTTGCGGCGGTAATAGAGGGGGAAGGGGCCAGAGGAGAACTCCTGGCGCACCATACCAACGATGTTCTCGACCGAGCCATTGTCCAGCACCAGAAAGGCGACCTCCAGGGGCAGGCGGTCGGTGGCGGTGTGGGCGAACATATGGCGTAGGCATACCCGTGTCATCTCCAGGTTGTCGAGCACTGGGATGCCCACCAGGATACGGATGTATTCCATCTCTGCCATGAGCGTCTCCTATCAGTCCGTCGAAAAAGCCATCCCTGACTTTTTCGACCACGGTCGGCCAAAACGCAAGTTTCGGCCAACCTCTCGAATTCCTTGGCTCCTTTTCGGATATTCCTTGGGTACGGCCTGGTTCGGTCCGCGTCCCTGGAGCCTTCGGCACGGCAGCCGACTGGGAAAACACAAAAAGAGCCGCGGAATTCGGCGGCACAGGATCAGCGCGCTGGCTCTATCTGGTCCGCGAGGATGCGGCTGCGGCAGACGAAGGGGCACCCATGTGGCCAGTTACATCTGAGCGGCCGTCGGTGCCGCGGCCCCGCATCTCCCAACACTTGGCATATTTAAAAAAAACGTTCACCGCGTTGCAGACCGCCTGCACAAATCCCGGCCCGCCGTCAAGCATTCCCCGCCGGAGGACATAGTCGTGGACAAAGGCCCATGCGCCGTGGGCCACGGCGGCCATCAAGGAGGCCCGCTGGTCATGGTCTGCCATCTGACGGGCGCCAGCCGTTGAGTAACGGTTGATCTTCTCCAAGGTGTGATGAAGATCCCGGTTGGCGAGATGGACGATGGGCGCGGCAAGTTCGCCCACCGGCCCATCCACGATCACGCTCTCGTGCACCAACCGGTCCGAAAACCGCGCCCACCGCCGGTCGAAAAGGCGCACCACCCGATCCGGCCACCACCCGCCGTGCCGCAACCAGTGGCCGCAAAAAAGATTCTTGCGCGGCAGGCTGTAGGCCGCGCACCTGGGCTGCCGCAACACACTTGCGATCTCTCCGGCCGCCTCGGCCGAGAGCCGTTCATCGGCATCCAGGACCAACAC
This sequence comes from Deltaproteobacteria bacterium, assembly GCA_015488275.1. Classification (GTDB taxonomy): domain Bacteria; phylum Desulfobacterota; class Desulfobulbia; order Desulfobulbales; family S012-135; genus S012-135. Next base: position 3,718 of record WFOD01000168.1, on the reverse strand, counting down.
CCAGTGATGCCGGCACTGGGAGACGGCAAACTGTTTCTGCTGGCCGAATCCCTCCCATGAGCGAACCACCACCTTGGCGCCGGCACGGCGGGCAAGCTCGCGGGTCTGGTCTGTAGAACCAGCGTCCACCACCACCATCTCGTCGGCCACGTCGGCTGCGCTGGCAAGGCAGGCGGGCAAGCGATCGGCCTCGTTCAACGTGATCACCGCCACCGACAGTGCCTCTCCCTCCCGTTGCCTTTCGCTCATCCTCCACCTCCTGCTGCCGGCCGATATTCAGGCACGAGCACCGCAAGGATACGCCGGATCGCCCCGGCGTCCTGTTGCTCTGCTGCCCGCACCAACTCCTCAAGATGAGGAGCCAATGCGCCAAAATCATCGCCATCGCCCCGCAGCACCATGATCTCCTCGTGAGTGGTGGAAACGATATCTTCGCCTTCAGTAATCAACTCTTCGTAGAGCTTCTCGCCCGGCCGCAAGCCGATGTACTTGATGGCGATCTCGCTTTCTGGCTCCTTGCCGCACAGGCGGATGAGGTCGCGGGCCATGTCGGCGATCCGTACCGGCGTTCCCATTTTAAGCACAAAGATCTCCCCTCCCTCGCCCATCGAAACCGCCTGAAGGATAAGCTGCGCCGCCTCTTCGATGGACATGAAGTACCGGGTCACCTCAGGATGGGTGACGGTCACCGGGCCGCCAAGCTCGATCTGCCGGCGGAAGAGCGGCACCACTGAGCCAGAGGAGCCGAGCACATTGCCAAAGCGCACGGCCATGAACTTGGTGGGCGCGCCGGCTGCCCGCGCCTCGCGCCAGGTGGCCAGCATGAGCCGCTCGGCCACCCGTTTCGAGGCCCCCATCACGTTGGTCGGCCGCACCGCCTTGTCGGTGGATACGAGAAGAAAACGCTCCACTTGGTGTCGCAAGGCGGCGTCGAGCAGGATACGGGTGCCGACAACATTGTTGAACACCGCCTCCCACGGGTTGCCCTCCACCAGGGGCACGTGCTTGTAGGCTGCGGCATGAAGAACCACGCTGGGCGCATAGCTGGCAAACACATGCTCCACCAAGGAGCGGTTCTGGATCTTGCCGAGCACGGGCACGTACTCGCTCCAGCCGCGTTCGTGGAGGATTTCCATCTCAATCCGGTAGAGATTCTCCTCGCCCGCGTCGAAAAGCACCAGTTTGGCGGGACGAAAACGGAGAATCTGCCGGCAGAGCTCTGATCCAATGGAACCGCCAGCACCGGTGACCAACACCGTGCGTCCGCCAACTACGTCACCGATGCGCTCAAGCTCCAGACGCACCGGCTGCCGTCCCAGCAGATCCTTGTACGATACCTCGCGGCTGGCCCGGATGGAGACCCGGCCGTCGATGATCTCGCCCAGGCCTGGCAAGGTCTTGAAGGGCACGCCAGCGGCTCGGCAGAGCTCGACGATACGGTTCATCTGCTCCCGGTTGGCCGAGGGGATGGCGATGAGAATCTCGTCCGCCTTGGTCTTGGCCGCCACTTCGGGCAGATCGTCGATGGGCGCCATGACCAACACCCCGTGGATACGCTTGCCGATCTTATCGGGGTGGTCATCGAGCAGGCCAAGCACCACGTAGGGCAGGGTCGGATTGTCGTTGATCTCCCGCAGGACCTTTTCGGCCGCATCTCCGGCGCCGATAACAAGGAGTCCCCGGCGGTTGCCGGTCAGCTCCCGCCGTCCCACGGCAAACAAAAAACGGTTGCCTTGCTGGTAGTAGAGACGCAGGGCGATCCGGTGACCGGCGATGAACAGAAAGGCGAGAATCGCATCCAAGATGAAGACCGAACGCGAAAGCCCTTCGAAACGGAAAAAGATGAGCAAGATCACCGTGGCCACGAGAAAGGAGATGAGGCACGCCTTAACGATGTGCAACAGGTCGGTCAGGCCGGTATACCGCCACATGCCGCGATACAGATCACAGGCGCTGAACACCGCGATCTTGAGCAAGATGAGGCCTGGAAGAAAGGTGCGAATGTATCCCCACTCCAAGGCGGTCAGATGACCATCAAAGCGGATGGCGTAGGCGAGCAAATGGGCGGCGACGAGCAGGAGCACGTCGGTGGCGAGCACGATCCAGAAGTTGCGGTTGGCGAACTGCACTGGGATCTCGATCCGGTGGACCAGGGTAATAGCGCCAGCGTACAGCGAGGCCCACGCCACCAACAGCAGGACCAGGCCAGCAGGATCCAGGTCGCGAAAGATCAAGGCCGACAGGCCGGCCAGGAGCATCAAGACGTATTCCACCAGAACCGTCTTACGGTGCCCCCATCCCGCCTGCACCAACCGCTGATAATAATGGCTGCGATGCGCCTGCCACACCCGCTCGCCCCGCAGAAGGCGGCGCAGGAGCACCACTGAGGAATCGACGATAAAGGGGGAGAAGACGAGCACGGGCACCCAAAAGGGAAAGAGTCCGTCGCGCACGCCCCACAAGGCGCTGGCCGCGGCGAGAAACCCCAGGGTGGCGGCGCCGGTGTCGCCCATGAAGATCCGGGCTGGCGGGAAGTTCCATGCGAGAAACCCCAAGGCGCCGCCAGAGATCACGGCCATGACCGCGGCATAGAACGGCTCGTTGCCAAGCACTCCAAAGGCGGCGAGGAAGCCAAAGCCGAACACGGTCATGCCGCCGGCAAAGCCGTCCATGCCATCCATGAAGTTGTAGAGGTTGGTCATCCACACCACGCCAACCACAGTGGCCAGCACGGTGAGCACTGTGGAGGTCTGGGAGGGCGAGATGACCCGATCAAGGGGCAGGAGAAAGCCAGCGCCGGCCAAAAGGACGGCGGCGGCCAGATGCACCGCCAAACGGATCAAGGGCGATAGGCCGCGCCAGTCGTCAACGAGCGATACGCCCGCCACCAGGAGCGCGCCTGCGGCGATGGCCGTCCAGCCGGCTGGCGGCACGGTTCCGTACCCCACGGCCGCCACGGGCGCACCCACCAAAATACTGGCGAGAATGGCCAGACCGCCGGTATGCGGCACCGGATGGTCGTGCAGCGACCGTTCGTTGGGCACGGCCACAAGGCCAGCCCGCCTGCCAGCCGTGATGAGCAGCCGGGCCAGGCCAGCAGCCACGAACGCTGCACCGAAAAAACAGATGAGTATCTCGGCAAGGCCTAGCAACAGGGGGATCTCCGAATCGTTCAACAGGTCTGCTGGTCGCAACCGCGGTACCAGTCCACAGTAGCCGCCAGTCCCTGGGCCACAGAAAAGGGTGGCCGCCAGCCAAGCAGGCGGCGCAACGGCCGGTCGTCCACTTGCAGGGAGCCGCACAGGCGTTCGATTTCCGCCTCTCGCGCCAACAGGCGTCCCAGGCCTCGCAGCAAAGGCATGGGACACGGCCAGAGGCGGACCGGACGGCCAAGGGCCTCTCCAATACGGAGGAGCAGCTCTGGGGTGGAAAGATCCTCGCCATCGCCCACCTCAAAAAGGTGGCCGCCAGCAGCCGGGTGCTGCGAGCAGAGCCAGAGACAATGAACGAGATTACCCGAAAATACAAGACTTCGCACGTTGTGGACCCAAGCAAGCGGCAAGGGAACGCCACGATCGACCAAGCGAAGGAGCCGCAGAAAGTTGGCCTTTACCCCTGGCCCATAGACGAGCGCCGTCTTTTTGGCGTGGCTGCGGCCACTGGTTTGGAGGTGGTGGTGGTGCGGCCGCCGCTCGTCTATGGGCCAGGGGTAAAGGCC
>WFOD01000167.1 GCA_015488275.1 Deltaproteobacteria bacterium | reverse complement strand
GTCCGCCTCCAAGGCCAGCACCCCCTCCCCGCCGGTCTCGCCACGCCACCCCCAAACGATGGTCTCCCGCCAGCGCCACCTCAAGCGCCCGATGCCTCCTGGCAGGAGGCGGGGGCGATCATCGAGCGCCTCCGGCAAGCGACCCAAGCGCAGAGCGCCGCCACCCCGCCCATGACCGACTTGCCGGCGGCCGGCGATCTAGCGGCCTTTGTCCAGGCAGTGCACGACCGGTTGCGCTCGTTCCTGACCGCTCAACCGCGTCTGGCCCCGGTCTTGCCCGCCGCCACTGTCGAAGGGCTCGACCAGGTGGCACGCGAGCTTCCGCCATCGATCCAGCAAGCGGCGCGGCGCTTGCACGGTCAACTCGTGCGGGGCGTCGCGGACTGGCTCTTTGGCGTCCCGGCCTAACAGTCCGTCGAGAAAGCCATCCCTGTGCCGCACACAGTCCGTTTGCCAACGGACGGCTCAACAACCAGGGTCGCACGGTGCGACCTGACACCAGCTCTGGCACGGCAATCATGTGGAATTCCAAAGAGGTCTACTACATCTCCGACTCCACCGGCATCCTGGCCACCAACCTTGGCCAGGCCCTGCTCTGCCAATTTCCCGAGATCAACTTCCACGAAGAACACCTGCCCTTCATCCGCACCAAGGAAGAGGCCCGCCAGGCCCTGGCCTATATCCTGGAGTCCTCGGGCGGCCGCCGGCCCATCGTGTTCAGCACGATCATGGACCGGGAGATCATGGCCATCTTCGATGTGCCAGAAGTGGAATTTTTCGACGCCTACGAGATGTTCCTCTCACGCCTCGAGGAGTGCTTGGAGGCCAAGGCCCTGCGGGTGCCGGGATTCTTGCGCCAGGCCGACAATGTAACCATGGCCCGGCGGGTGGAGGCGATCCACTTCACCCTGGACCACGACGATGGCGTGCGTCCCAGCGAATACGATCAGGCGCAGGTGATCCTGCTCGGCGTGTCGCGTACCGGCAAGACGCCGGTGAGCGTGTATCTCGCCACCCAGATCGGCCTCAAGGTGGCTAACTTTCCCCTTACCGGCGACACCCTGATCCGGGCGCAACTCCCCGAAGGCGTGCTCAGCAACCTGCGGCGGGCGGTGGGGCTCACCACCCGGCCGGAGATCCTGCACCAGGTGCGCAAGAAACGCTACCCCGACTCCCGCTACGCCAGCCTCACCACCTGCATCGAAGAGATCGAGCAGGCCCGCCGACTCTTTAGCCGCTACCGGTTGTCTGTGGTGGATACGGCAGGCAAGTCCATCGAGGAGATCGCCACCCAGGTGTTGCAGGAACTCGGCATCTCAAAAAAGCCGGCCCATTTGGGCGGCAAGGCGGCCAGGAGGTAAGCCCCACGGGCCCGCCTCCCGGCACGTTCCAGTTGCCCTGCCTATTTGCGACGGCGGACCAAGCCAACACCGCCCAGCCCGACCCCGAGCAGGAGCAAGGTGGCGGGCTCTGGCACCGGCGCAGGGATATAGTCCACGATGAACTCCGAGCTGGCGACGCAAAAATTGCTGTTACTGTTCAGAGAAAGTCCCACTTCAAGTGAGGCGAGATACTCACCGTTCTGTCGGGGATAAAAATCCCTTTCCGGCAGGATGTCAGCAGGCAAGCGGCCGCCACTGGCCGTTGCGCCAGCAGCCTACCCGATACGCCTCGGCAAAGGCAAAGGGTGGCGCCGCGCCGCCAAAACCGCCCACCAGTTCAGCGGTGCGCCAGGCGGTTTCGAGCATCCGCACCGGCTGGCGCCGGTGATAGGGAAAGCGCTGTACTTCTCCGGCGTGACAGGCAAGGGCGCCGCACAACAAGGCCACCTCGGCCACCCCGCCTGCCACCACGCAGTTGGGCCGGCGCATGGGCGCCCAGCCCTCGGTCTCGACCGCCACTATCGCATGGCCCTGGCTGGACCACTGGCGCAAGACCTGCCGCCCAAGGCGCGCTACGCCCACATGGGTGGGATGGGCGTCGCCGCCGTGCGGCAAGAGGACAAGACAAGGCCGCCACTTGGCGAAGAGGGCAAGGAGCCGCGACTGCATCGCCTGCCAGGCATGGGGGCGTGTACGGGCCGTATGGCGGCTGATGAGCCACTCATCGCCGGCCGTTCCGCTTGGCGCAAATTTTTGCGGTTCAAAGCCAAGGACTTGGCAGGAGACGCAGAACTCCCGCCAACGTGCTGGCCGACGGGCGGGGTCACTGCCCAGCGTCATGGCCAAGGCGACCACCCGACTCTTTTTCTCGCGCAGCAGGCGCAAGGGCAGCAGGCCGCAGATCGCCTCGTCGTCTGGATGCGGGGCGCACACCAGCACCGTGCCCCCGCCGATACCGGCAAGCGCGGCTGGCAACCCAGGAAGGCCCTTGCCAACGTGGGCCGCCTCGCCGCCAGCCCATTCGGCCACCCGCCGAACGTATCCGAGCCACCCGCCTTCTCCCAAGGGTTGCCACAAACCGCCTTCCGGCTCAGGCATCTTCCGTCTCCCTTGCCCACCTTTGTCTGCCGCCGGCCCCGCCGCCACGCACCTCCTCCACGCCCACCGGCTCGATCCGGCCGAGCACGCCGTGCGCCAGGCGCAGATGCCCTACTTGCCAGGGATCGCGGCCCAGAAGACGGCATCCCCATGCGTCCATTGCCACCGGGTCCCTGCCCGCGGCCAGCAAACCGGGCGGCGGATCGCAGGGCGGTCCCCAAAGATGGGCCTCGGCCATGCCCACCGTGGCGTCGAGCACGGTGAAGTCTGGCGCGCGGCAGCGGTTGAGGTCAAAAAGGGCCTCGTGGATGCGGGCGTGGAAGGCCGACTTTTTCCAGTGCCCACCCCGCTGGTAGTGGGAAGGCGGGGCGCAGCCCATCATGTTCTTCAACGTCAGGGTGACGCCGGCCAGGGAATGGGCCTTGAGCACGGGAACGGACAGGAGAAAACAGTCAAAAAGCATGGCCGGCAAATAGAGCCGCCGCCAGACCAGGCCGCCGGCCAGATCCACGGCCACCACTGGCTCTTCGTTGCAGTCCACCAGCCTAACGCCGGTACGGCGGGCGAGATCCGCATAGCCCAACCGGTCAAAAGCGTAAAAGGTATCGTATTCCCGGGCCGCGCATCCCTCGGCCACCACGATATCGCTCTCCGGCAGGTTGCGCTGCAGCCAGTGGACGATGGCCGCCACCAACTCCACCGGCGTGGTGACCGGCGGCTTCCTGGCCTCCACCAGGTTCGGCTTGATCACCACCGGCCGGCCGGCGAGGTCCTGGCGGGGAAAGGCCCGGTCGAGCAGCAGGGCCACGTCCTCCTCCCATCGCCCGCGCCATCGGCGCACGAACACCCGTGTCTTGCTCTCCCCGGTCATCATGGGGATGCAGCATACGTCAAGCGCGCCGGCGCGGCAAGGGCCGGGAGCCTTTTCCCTCCCGCCCCCTTGGCTTTGCCATCTCCTCCAGGCCGTGGTACGATCGCCCAGTCATGCTCGCCGTCAACCACCTCACCATCCAACATAGCGACAAGTACCTGTTCCGCGACGTATCGGTGCGGGCCGGCACCCAGGAAAAAATCGGCCTCGTGGGCGTCAACGGCGCAGGCAAATCCACCCTGCTCAAGATCCTCGCCGGCCTGGTGGAAACCGACCCCGGCGTGGTGCAACGCTCCCGCCACGCCACCTGCGGCTACCTGCCGCAAGAGATCACCGAGACGCCCAGCGACCGCACCCTGTTCCAAGAGGCGGCCGACGCCTTTGCCGATCTTTTCGCCAAGCACGCCCAGTTGGAAGAGGTGAACCGGCGGCTGGCCGCCGCCGATCCCGCCTCCCCCGCCTTTGCCGACCTCCTTGCCCAACAGGGCGAGCTGCAAGGAATACTCGATCAGGCCGACTTTTTCGCCATCGAGGGACGGATCGAGAAGGTGCTCGTCGGTCTTGGCTTCCAACACAGCGACTTCGACCGGCCGTGCGCCACCTTTTCCGGCGGCTGGCTCATGCGCCTCATGCTGGCCCGGCTGCTTCTCCAACGGCCCGCCTATCTCCTGCTCGACGAGCCGACCAACCACCTGGACATCGAATCCCTCACCTGGCTGGAATCCTTTCTTATCGATTATCCCGGCGCCATCATCCTCGTCTCCCACGACCGCGCCTTTCTCGATGCGGTGACCACCACCACCTGGGAGCTTTCCCTTGGCCGGCTCACCGCCTATCGCGGCAACTACTCGTTCTACGTCAAGGAAAAAGAGCAACGGTTGCAGGTGTTGCGGGCCGCCTATGAAAACCAGCAGGCCCAGATCCAGCAGACCATGCGCTTTGTCCAGCGGTTCCGGGCCAAGTCCACCAAGGCCAAGCAGGTCCAGAGCCGGCTCAAGCAGCTCGCCAAGATGGAACGGATCGAGTTGGAGGAGAGCGAACGCGCGGTAAACTTCCGCTTTCCGCCCGCGCCGCCCAGCGGCCGCGACGTGCTCACCGTTGAACGCCTGGCCAAGGGGTTCGGGAACAAGCCGGTGCTCACCGATGTCAACCTGGAGCTGCAGCGGGGCGACAAGCTGGCCGTTGTCGGGGTGAACGGCGCTGGCAAGTCCACGCTCGTCAAGTGCATCGCCGGACTGCTGGCGCCGGACAGGGGCCGCATCCGCTTTGGCCACAACGTGCGGCTCGCCTATTTTGGCCAGCACCAGGCCCAGGAGCTGCCCACGGACCGCACCGTGCTCGAGGCCCTGGCCATGATCGAGGGCGACCGCACCACCACCGAAGACCGCACCCTGCTCGCCGCCTTTCTCTTTTCCGGCGACGCGGTGGACAAAAAAGTGGCCGTGCTCTCTGGCGGGGAAAAGAGCCGGCTCGCCCTGGCGCGGATGATCGCCTCGCCGGCCAACCTCTTGGTCATGGACGAGCCGACCAACCATCTGGACATGGCCTCGCAGGAGATCCTCCAACAGGCCTTGGCCCAGTACGACGGCACCATTGTGGTGGTCTCCCACAACCGCCACTTTCTCGATGGTTTTATCAATAAGGTGCTGGTGATCCACGATGGGACGGCCGACCTCCATCACGGCAACCTGGCGGAATATCTCGCAAGGCGACAGCGGCAACAGGCGCAAGGGTCGGAGGGGGGCGCGGCAAAAGAGGCTGGGGCCAACGATGCGCGCCGCCCCTCCCTGAGCCGCAAAGAACAACGGCGGCAGGCGGCCCAGCGGCGGCAGGAGCGCGCCCGGCGGCTCAAGCCCCTGGAGGGGGCGGTGCGCGAAGCCGAAGAAGAGGTGGCCAGGCTGGAAACGCGCAAGGCGGAACTCGAACGCCAGCTCGCCGATCCCGACACCTATCATGACCAAGCGCGGTTTGCCGCGCTCAGCAAGGAATACGCAGAGGTGGAGCGCCGCCTCCACCGCTGGCTCGACCGCTGGGAAGAACGCCAGGGCAAACTGGAAAAGGCGCAGGCCCAAGGCGACGCATGAGGATGGCCAGGGAACGCTTTCTTGTACTGCTCCTCGCAGCCTCCGGCTTTGCCGGCATTGCCTACGAGGTGCTCTACGGCCGCCTGCTGGGCGACCGGCTGGGCAGCCAGTTCCTGGTCAACGCCGCCATCCTGCTCACCTTTCTCGCCGGCATCGGGATCGGCACCCGCATCGCCTACCGGCTGTGGTCCTGGCTGCCCTGGGTGGAGGCGGCCATTGGCGGATACGCCCTGTTGGTGGCCGCCAACATCGAGGCCATCGACACCGCGCTTTACCGCTTGGCCGGGGCGGCGCCCGGCGCAGCCATGCCCGTCCTGCTGGCCGGCTGCGTGGCGCTCCTCGCCGTGCCCGCCACGCTCATCGGCGTCAGCCTGCCGGTCTTGAGCGGGTATCTCGCCCTTTTGCGGCCTGGACCGGTCTTTTCCTCCTCGTACGCCGCCTACAACTTAGGAGCCGCACTCGTGGTCCTGGCCAGCGAATACTGGCTGATCCGCATCGCCGGCATCCGGGCGGCCACGGTCATGGTGGCGGCGGTGGACATCGCCGTGGCCGCGGCCGTGCTCTTTTGGT
>WFOD01000166.1 GCA_015488275.1 Deltaproteobacteria bacterium | reverse complement strand
TTCCAACTGCTTGCGGTAGGGTCTGCCAAGCGGCAGGCGCCACATTGGCTCGCCAACCCGGTTCCCGGCAGCGATCAACCGCTCGACCAACTGGTCGTCAGTGCCCATGACCCCGCTGTAGTGGTGGCCGAGCCCAACGATGACCGCGCCGGTCAGGGTGGCGATATCGATCAACGCTGCCGGCGCAAAGCGCTCGCGCGCCCAGGCCAGGGCGTCGGCGAGAATGAGGCGGCCCTCGGCGTCGGTATTGGCCACCTCCACTGTGGTGCCGCCGTACAGGGTGACGATATCGCCCGGCTTGAGCGCCCCTGGCCCGGGCATGTTCTCCGTAGTGGGGATCACCCCCACCACATCCGTCCCGGCGGGGCGCTCCACACCGATGCCATACATGGCGGCAAGCACGGCGGCCGCGCCGCACATATCGTACTTCATCTCCTCCATTCCCGCGCTGGGCTTGAGGGAGATACCGCCTGAATCAAAGGTGAGCCCCTTGCCCACGAGCACCAGGGTCGGCGCCTTGCGGCCGGTGCGGTACTCGATCACCACCAGGCGGGCGGGACGGGCGCTGCCCTGGTTTACCGCCAAGAGGCCGCCCATGCCCATGTCTTGCAGCTCTTCGTTGGTGTATACCGTAACCTTGAGCCCAAGCCCGCCGCCGATTTCCCGGGCCCGCTCGGCAAAGGACTCCGGCGTCCAGCGGTTGGCCGGCTCGTTGGCCATGTCGCGCGCCATCGCCACGCAGCGGGCGTCCAGCGCCCCTCTGGTGCACGCGGCCCGCTGCCGCTTGCCCCCGAGCAGGGCCACCAGCTCCAGGGGGTCCTCCTCCCGCTCCTTGCGATACCGGTCGAACCGGTAACGGCCGAGGAGAAACCCCACCACCATTGCCTCCGCCGTCTCGGCCTCGGCCACCCCTACCTCTGGCAGGTGGATGAGCAGTTTGCGCGTCTTGCGGGTGAGTCCGGCCAGATGGCCGGCCGCCACCCGGATGGTTTCGCCGTCGTAGGGCGGATCACCCAGGCCGATGACCACCACCCGCCGCCGTTTGCCCACCACGGTGTCGTAGAGCACGAGCTTTTCGTCTTCTTTGCCGGCAAAGTCGCCGAGGTCCACGGCCTGTTGCACGCGCAAGCCCTCTGGCCCGCCAGGCAACGCCGGATTGCCTTGCTGGTCGCGCTGGACGAAAAACGCCTCAGTATCGTACTCGCCGGCCCGTGGCGGCGAAGAAAGCACTTTCCAGTCCATGATGTCCGCTCCTTTCGTGTTTTCGGTTGCCAGATCCGGATTCTTACTCCACCACCCTTCGTGGCCCGTTGCAAGACGGGCTGTGTGCTCCAGCCGCGCACATCCCAAGGCTTTCCGGCGCATGGCCTTGACCGGAAAGCGGCGGAGCGGCGCGGCCAGCGAGAAGACTTTCTCCACAAGCGGCCGACGCAGGTGGGCCGCCAAAATCCTACAGGTTCGCGCACGGTTTGCAAAGGGAAAAAGCGAAACAAAAAAACCTGTCTCTTCTCCGGCAAACCGGGTATTTTGCCGCAAAAAAAACATGCGAACGCAGGAGGAGACTCTGTGGTCGTGCAACTGATCCTTGCCGTGTCTGTGGCCATTATCGTTTCGGCCCTTTGTTCGGTGGCCGAAGCGGCCCTGTACTCCATTCCCCAAAGCCAGGTCGAGGTGTTGGCCCGCTCGGGCCGCCTCTCCGGCCGGATGCTCGCCGCCCTGCGCCGGGAGATCGCCCGGCCGATCACCGCCATCCTTACCTTGAACACCGTGGCCAACACGATGGGAGCGGCCGTGGCCGGCGCCGCCGCGGCCGCGGTTCTTGGCGAACGGCTCCTGCCCCTCTTTTCCCTGGGCTTTACCTTGGCGATCCTCTTTTTTTCCGAGATCATTCCCAAGACCGTGGGCGTGGCCCATAGCCGGACCATCGCGCCCCTGATCGCCGTACCCCTCGCCGGCCTCGTCCGTCTCCTCACCCCGCTCATCGCCTTGTGTCAGATCGTCACCCGTTTCGTCTCCTCGCAAAACGAAAGCAACCTTGTCTCCACCGACGAGATCACCGCTCTGGCCTCCCTGAGCCGCCGCTCCGGCATCATTGACCTGCAGCAAGAAAAGATCATCCGCAATATCGTGCAACTACGGGGCAAGAGCGTGCGCCAGGCCATGACCCCCCGCACCGTGGTCTGCTCCCTCGACCAGCACATGACCGTTGGCGCGGCCATGAGCATCCGCCAGGAATGGGACCGGCACAGCCGGATTCCCGTGTACGATCAAGGGGTGGACGATATTGTCGGCATGGTCATGGGCAAGGAGATCCTGCTTCTTGCCGCCGACGACCGGCCAGAGGAGACTCTGGCGGCGATCACCAAACCGATCCACTTTGTGCCTGAGACCGCCTCGCTCTATACGGTGCTCATGGAATTTTTCGAGCGCCATCAACACCTGTTCGCCGTGGTGGACGAATACGGCAGCTTCACCGGCCTGCTCAGCCTCGAGGACGTGATCGAGGAGATCGTTGGCCGGGAGATCGTCGATGAGTCGGACAAGACGGTTGATCTGCGCAGCCTGGCCCGCCAGCGGCGCTCCCGGCAGGTCAAGAGCAACAATGGCGGAGGTTGACGGAACGGGGGCGGACTCGGACTGCTAGCAGCCCGTTGAAAAACGGGCTTGCGCGGCACAGGGACGTGCCGCCGAATTGCGCCGGGCTTGAAAAGTCCAAGCAATTCGTGAGGTTGGGCGCGGTGTAACGG
>WFOD01000165.1 GCA_015488275.1 Deltaproteobacteria bacterium | reverse complement strand
CCGGCCTCATCCAGCTGGCGACCACCACTGCTGACCAGAGCGGCACTTGGCAGGTCAACGGCCTGGCAGACGGCTCCTACACCGTCAACATCACGGCCACTGGCCATCAGCCCTACCACGTCGCCGATCTGCAGGTCCAGGGGGGCGAGGTCGCCGTGGAACTACCTGCTGGCGGCTTGACGCCGGCAACGGCCGGCTCTCATCCCTGGGACGCCAACAGCAATCACCGCCTCGACCTCGAAGACATCGTGCAGGCCCTACGACGGCTTGCCCATCTTTGAAAGCGTTGCGGAAGGAACGCTGCTTCGCGCCGGACGAGGCCAAGTCTGGGGCGCGGCCGGGGTGAAAAGCAGCAAGTAGGCGGCCAGGCTGCGCAGGAAGGGTGCCCCCGGCCTGCGTGCCGCCGCCGTACTCTCGGGCCGGGACGGCCGTCTGGCCAGGCTCTGACAGCGCTGCACCCCTCGCCTGTTTACCGAGGGCACGCCAGCATCCGCCGGCGCTTGAGCCGAGGCCGCTTTTTTTGATTGACAATATCCGCCTATCCGGATACACAGACGAATATGGAGCCAACAACACAACTCTTCAAAGCCCTTTCCGAACCAGTGCGACTCCGGATCATCGCCATGCTTTTGGACGGTGAACGTTGCGTCTGCGAGCTGATGGCGGGCCTGGACATGCCCCAGTCCACGGTCTCCCGTCACTTGGCCTATCTGAAGAATTCCGGCTGGGTGACCGGCGAACGGCGCGGGGTCTGGTCCTACTACCGGCTGCGGGAGCCAACCACAGACCTGCACCGTGGCCTCCTCGAGCTACTGGCCGCCCATCTCCCCAGGGACCCGGCCGCTGCCGGTCTCGATGTGGCCGCCATGACCGCGGCCGGGAAGGCCAACCGCTGCTAAGGCCGCGCCGGGCGGTCTGCCGCCTCTCATCCGCCACCTTGGGCGCCAGAAAAGGAGCAACACATGAGCCACCCAACGAAGCGCCTTTCCTTTCTCGACCGGTTTCTGACCCTGTGGATTTTTCTCGCCATGTTCATCGGTGTCGGCGGCGGATGGCGCTACCCCGGCATCCGGGACGTCATCAACGCCTTCCAGGTCGGCACCACCAACATCCCCATCGCCATCGGGCTCATCCTGATGATGTACCCGCCACTCGCCAAGGTCAGGTACGAGAAACTGCACGAGGTGTTTCGCAACTACAAGGTCCTCCTTCTCTCGCTGGTGCAAAACTGGATCGTCGGTCCGGTGCTGATGTTCGCTCTGGCAGTCGCCTTTCTCTCCAGCCATCACGAGTACATGGTCGGCCTGATCATTATCGGTCTCGCCCGCTGCATCGCCATGGTCATCGTCTGGAACGACCTCGCCGACGGCGACACCGAGTACTGCGCCGGATTGGTGGCCTTCAACTCCATTTTCCAGGTCCTCTTCTTTTCGTTCTACGCCTGGTTCTTCATCACCAAACTGCCGGCCTGGCTGGGGATCCAGGGCGCGGTGGTGGATGTGTCCATGGCCGAGATCGCCAAAAGCGTGTTCATCTACCTCGGTATTCCTTTCATCGCCGGGATGCTCACCCGCTTCATCGGCCTCAAGACCAAGGGAGAGAAGTGGTACCAGGAGAGGTTCATTCCCCTGATCAGCCCGCTCACGCTGATATTCCTCCTTTTCACCATCGTGGTGATGTTTTCCTTAAAAGGCGAGTATATCGTCGAACTGCCCTTTGACGTCATCCGGATCGCCATTCCCCTCACGCTCTACTTCCTGGTGATGTTCCTGGTCTCCTTTTTCATGTCCCGTAAGGTCGGGGCCACCTACGAACAGGCCGCCACCCTGTCCTTCACCGCCGCGAGCAACAACTTCGAACTCGCCATCGCCGTGGCCATCGCTGTGTTCGGCATCGACTCCGGCGAGGCGTTCGCCGCGGTGATCGGCCCGCTGGTGGAGGTGCCGGTGCTCATCAGCCTAGTCAACGTCGCCTTCTGGCTGAGAAAAAAATACTTTCCCTTTGCCAAAAAGACCCTCAAGGGGGTGTGCCATGTCAGCTGCGAACCATGAGCGATCGAGAACGATCGAGGTGTATGATCCGGCCATGTGTTGTCCCACCGGGGTCTGCGGCCCCAGCGTCGATCCGGTTCTCGCCCGCTTCGCCGCTGATCTCGAGTGGTTGCGCGGTAAAGGGGTCACCGTGGCCCGCTACAACCTGGCCCAGGATCCCGGCGCCTTTGCCGCTGCACCGGCTGTCCAGGCCATGCTCGCCGAGCGCGGCACCGACTGCCTGCCCCTCGTCCTGGCGGGCGGTGAGGTGGTGGCCAGCGGCAACTATCCCGACCGGAAAACCCTGGCTGCGGCCGCCGGTATTCCTTTTGAGGCCACGCCGGGCATGATCCTGCCCCTGGCCGGAACGGGCGGCGGGGAGAAAGCTCGATGACCGACGCCGCCCCCTTGTCGGAACTGGCCGCGGCCGCCACCCCCATCCTCTTCTTCACCGGCAAGGGCGGGGTGGGCAAGACCACCTTGGCCGCAGCCACTGCCGTAGCCCTGGCCGACCAGGGCCGGCGGGTACTCCTGGTCTCCACCGACCCGGCCTCCAACCTGGACGACGTGCTCGGCACCGCCATCGACCACGAGCCGACCCCGGTGGCCGGCTGCCCGACCTTGGCGGCGGTGAATATCGATCCCGAGGCCGCGGCGACCGACTACCGCGAACGGGTGGTGGCTCCCTACCGCGGGGTGCTGCCCGAGGCGGCGGTGCGCTCCATCGAGGAACAGCTCTCCGGCGCCTGCACCATGGAGATCGCCGCCTTTGACGAGTTCGTCCGCCTGCTGGCCGAGTCTGGCATACGAAAGGAGTACGATCACCTGGTCTTCGACACCGCGCCCACCGGCCATACCCTGCGTCTCTTGCAGCTTCCCGGCGCCTGGGCCGATTTCCTCGCTGATAACACCACCGGCGTCACCTGTATCGGGCCGGTCTCCGGCCTCAAGAGCCAGGAAGCCTTGTATAAGCGGGCCCGCGTGCTTCTGGCCGACGCCAACCTCACCACCATGTATCTGGTGGCGCGGCCCGACGGTATGAGCCTGGCCGAGGCGGGACGCGCCGGCGCCGAACTCGCCGAACTGGGGATCACCAATCAGCGGCTGCTGGTCAACGGCCTCTACCAGGGATCGGGCGCCGACCCCCTGGCCCAGGCCCTGCGCCGCGGCCAGCGAGCGGCCCTGGCCTCGCTCGCCGGCTGGGCCGCCGGCATCGAACGCCTGGAGTTTCCCCTCCTCGGCGACGCGCCCCTGGGGATAGACGGCCTGCGGCGGTTCGCCCGGGGCGAGTCCGTCGCGGCCACGGCACCGGCACCGGCCGGCGCTTCCCTGCCCCCAGGCCTGGACGACCTGCTGGCCGAGCTGGCGAAGTATGACCGCGGCCTGGTGATGACCATGGGCAAGGGGGGGGTGGGCAAGACCACCATCGCCACCCGCCTGGCCGTGGGCCTGGCCCGGCGGGGCCGCGAGGTGCACCTGGCCACCACCGATCCCGCCGCTCACCTGGATCTCGGTCTCGGCACCGCTATCCACGGGCTCACCGTCAGCCATATCGATCCCGTTGCGGTGACGGAAGCCTACCGCGACCAGGTATTGGCCACCGCCGGCAAGGATCTGGACGAGGAGGGCCGCCGGGTGCTGGAAGAGGACCTGCGCTCGCCCTGCACCGAGGAGATCGCCGTTTTCCAGGCCTTCGCCCAACTGGTGGACGAGCACGCCGGCCGGTTTCTGGTCCTGGATACCGCACCCACCGGCCATACCCTGCTCCTGCTCGACGCGGCCCAATCGTACCACCGCGAGGTCTCCCGCAACCTGGGCGCGGCGCCGGCGGCCATCCAACGCCTCCTGCCGCGGTTGCGCGATCCCGGCGCCACCCGGATCTACCTCCTCACCCTGGCCGAGACCACGCCGGTACACGAGGCCGCGGCCCTGCAGGAGGACCTGCGGCGGGCCGGCATCGGGGTGGCCGGCTGGATCGTTAACCAGAGCCTAGCGCCGCTGGCCACCACCGATCCGGTCCTCGAGGCGCGGCGGCGCCAGGAGCTGGCGCACCTGGCCGCGATCCGGCGTCTGAGCGGCGATCGTCTTTTCCTCGAGCCGTGGCGAGAGGAAGAAAACTTCCCCTCCTCACGTTCAGCCTGATTCGCACTTGGCCATTGAGATGCACTACACGAACGCTGAACTGGCCTCGCCGGGGAAAGCCGTTTGCCCCAAGGCCTCCTGAGGCCAGCTGCATATAAAAAAACCCTCTTTGGGGTTATGGGGCCCAAAGAGGGTTTGGAAAATCGGGGAACAAGAAGAGGATTCGGCGACGACCTACTCTCCCACCAAGTCTCCCTGGCAGTACCATCGGCGCTGAGGAGCTTAACTTCCGTGTTCGGAATGGGAAC
>WFOD01000164.1 GCA_015488275.1 Deltaproteobacteria bacterium | reverse complement strand
GGGGTCCCTTGCTTGTTGACAAGCGCGGCCCTGGAGGTAGGGTGAGAAGGGCGTGAGGTCGGCCGAAACTTTGTTTTGGCCAACCGTGGTCGAAAAAGCCAAGGACGGCTTTTTCGACGGACTGATAGCAGCCCGTTGAAAATGGGCTGCGTGCGGCACAGGGATGTGCCGCCGAATTCCGCGGCCCTGAAAGAGGCAAGGAATTCGTGAGGTTGGCCGAAACTATGTTTTGGCCAACCGTGGTCGAAAAAGCCAGGGACGGCTTTTTCGACGGACTGATAGAAATCGCCTTGGAAAGAGAACCCGGATCTTCAGACCAGCGGGCGCATGCCGTCTCGCCGGCTGGGAGAGGTGGTGCATGGTGCGCAAAACGGCCCGTCTGCTCGTGTTTTGCGGGCTCGGTTTTTTCCTGCTCCTGGCTGTTGGCGGGCAGCTTCTCCTCCGTTCGCCAGCAGTGGCCCGCTGGACAGTGGCGTGGGCGGCCGAACGGCTCGCGGCGGCCATGCCCAACGCCTCGCTCGCCATCCGCGCCGTGGAGGGGGATTTTGTTTCCGGGGTGATGATCCGTGGCCTTGAGTTACGCGCGGCCGGCCGGCCCGTCCTTGCTGTTGAGAGGATATTTTGCAGCTTGGATACGTTGGGCCTCCTTGTGGGGTTTGTGCACATCCCGGTGCTCGAGGTAGTCGGTGCCGAGCTCGCGTTTCCACTGCCGGCGCGGCCAGCGGCCGATGCCCCGGAGATGCGGATCCCCCTGCCGTTGCTGGGCCGCGTTGACCGCTTCGTCTTACGCGACTGCCGGCTGCGATCGGAGGGGGAGCAGGACGCAGGGCCGGTGGTGGACGCCGAAGGCGGCGGTGGATTCTCGCTGCTTTCGCTACGCGGCTGGCAGGCGTGGTGGACGGTCGATGACGGCGGCGTCCGCCTTGACGATCGTTCCATCGCCTTTCGCCTGCGGCGCCTGCGGTTGGCCGCAGGCCAGCCCATCCAGTGGCTTGGCCTGCAGGTACAAAGCGGTGAATCCGTGCTCCAGCTCGACGGCCTCCTGGATGCAGCGCGCCGCCTCCGTCTTGCCTGGCGCACGCCAGGGTTGCGGCCAGCGGACTTTGCCAGCCACGTCGCCCTTTGGCTCGTGGGTGAGGGAACCGTCTCCTCCTTGCCCACTGCATCGCTCCGGTCTACAAACCTAGGCGCCTCCCCCCCCTGGTCCCGCCTTGCCGTGCGTTTTGCCGGCACGGTGGAGGGCCGGCGGTTGCAGGTGTCCGGCATACTTGCGGACCTCCCCTCTTCCCCTGCCTGGGAGGGCGTGCTGACAGCACAAGGGTGGAGTGGCGCGGACCTGCGGCGCGTGTTGGCCGCCGGCGGCAAGGAGATCAGCCGCGCCGCGGGAGGGGAAGACTGGCCCGAAATCTCGGGTCTCTCGGCCCGCCTCTACCTCCACTACCGTCCCGGCCGTCCCCTCCAGGGATCAATCTCCGTGCAAGAGATGCGTCTGGCGGGGCTGGCCGTTCAGGGAAGCGGCCGTTTCTCGTGGCGCGACAGGCGCCTTTTGCTGCGGGATGTGGAATGCTCCTCTCCGCTTGGCCGTTTATGGGAGGGGGAGGGAGTCTTTCGGTCACGGACAAAATGGCGGTTGTCCACCCGGTTCGCCGGCGAGACGCAAAAGATACTGGCGGCCGTGGCCGCATCTTCTTCTGTCGCGGGGCGCATGGGACTGCCCGCCCGGCTTTCCGGCCGGGTGCGCCTGGCCGCCGGCCAGGAGGGGATCGGAGGACAGGTATCGTTTGCCCCTGTGCCCCTCGGGCCGCTGGGGCGCGCCAAGGCGACGTTCCTCTTCCGCCTGAAGGAAGATGGCCTGGAGATCGACCGGGGAACGATCGCCTCTGACGCGGGCAACCTGGCGGTGCACGGCGCGCTTGGAAGGCGCGCGGCGCGCCTCCGCATCACCGCTGGCTTCCCGGACGTGGGCAAGATCTTTTCCCCTTTGAGCGGTGGGGTGGATGTCTCCGGCGCGGTGGAGGGAACTTACGGTCATCCCCGTCTGGCCGCCACCTTCCGCGCCAGAGAGCTCAAGGGGAAGGCGGGCATGGGGAAGGAGATCGAAGGCTCGGTGGTGATGGCCGATCTGTTTCGTCCCCGCTCTGCCGCGATGATCCTTACCGCCGGCCGGGTGCAGGTGGCTGGCCGCGATATCCACGGTTTGCGTCTCGCCTTGCATCCCATCCCTGGCGGCTGGCGGCTAACCCAGCTCGAGGGAAAGGCCCTTGATCGCCGTTGGCGTTTGCAGGGGCCGGTGCGGATAAAAGCCGACAGCGGGGAAAGGGCCGTTGTATGGCGGATTGAGGGGCTTTCCTTGTCTGCCGACGACGGCACGGTGGCGCGGCTGCAGGGCGAACGGCGAGCGGACGGCGGGCTGCGGGCAGAGGTGACGGTAGAGGGTGGGGGGCTGCTGCCTCTGCCGCTTACTGCGGACCGTACCCGCTTCCGTCTCACGTTTAAGGCTCCTCCCTTTTCTGTTGACCGTTTTTCTTTCAAGATTCACGGTAACTACCAGGGTCGGCCGGTCGTGATCCAAGGCGCAGGGCGGCGTCCGGCACCAGGGCCGCTGGAGACGGAGATCAGCGTGCTGCTCGCCGACCGGCAGGTGGCCAACTTTGCCGGCAGCGCTCCTTTGGGTGTGCTGCGGCAAAAAGACGCCTGGCGGCAGGCGGCCGGCGAGCTTCACGTGCAGGACCTTCCCCTCGATCTGCTGCCGACCTCCTGGCTTGGCGGCCGCTGTGCTGGCGGCGTCTTGACCGCCGATCTGCAAGCCGACGGCCGCGGCGCGGCAACCGGCGATGTGGAGGTCAGCGATACCCAGTGCCGGGTGGATGTGCTCGGGCTTGTGTTCACCGGCCTGTCCGCCAAGGTGGCGGCCGGGGATGATGGGCGGACGCTGCGGGTGGAAGAAGGATGGCTGCGCACCGCTGCTGGCGAGATCGGCGTAAGGGGCTCTGTTTCGTCGCCCTGCCGGCTGGACCTGGCCCTTTCCACCGAGGATGTGGGGTTCGTGTTCCATTCCCGCTACCAGGGACGGGCCGGTTTTACGCTTGCGCTGGCCGGCCAGTGCGCCGACCCAACGATCAGGGGGACGATCTGGCCGGCCAGCGGGGTGGTGCGGCGCCTGGGTGGGGAAACAGAGCCAGTAGGCGGCGATGTCGCTGTGTTTGAGAGCCGGGAGCCACATGGCACTTCCCAGACTGCGGTGGCGGAACCCCGGCTTCCGGTCAGCCTCGACTGCCGTATCGAACTGCCGGATAAAGGACTTCGCTTCGAGGCGGAGGGGATCTCCCTTGATCTTAGCGGTTGGTTCCGGGCGCGCATCACTGCAGATGGCTCGCGCTACGACGGGCGGCTACAGATCCTCAAAGGAGAGTATGCGGTCTACCGCCGGCAGTGCGTCATCAGCCAAGGGGAGCTGCGTTTTGCCGGCAAGCCTTCCTTTGATCCTGATCTTTCGGCCCAGGCGGAATGCCGCCTGCCCGGGGTAACGATCACCGCCTATGCTGGCGGTACGATCCATGATCCGGATATCATTTTGGAAAGCGATCCGTGGATGAGCGAGGAAGATATCAAGGCCACGCTCATCTTTGGCAAACCCTTTGCCGCCCTTTCCGAGTCGCAGCGCGAGACCTATCAGGCGGCGGCCTTGGCCAGCTTGCTCGGCAGTTCAGTGCTCGACCGTTTTGCCGATATGACGGGCTACGAATCGCTGGTGGACTCGTTTAGCTTTTATACGCGTGACGATGGGGAAGGAGGGCAGGGGGTGGCGGTGGACGCCTTCCTCACCCGCAACCTGCGCCTGGGGTATGCCTACGAGTTTGGCGAGCAGGCCGGCGGCAAGGTGCGGATGGAGTACATGCTCAAGGGCGGGCTCAGCGTTGAGAGCCTGTACTCGGAACAGGGGGAAGACACAGGGTTTGACCTGATCTGGCGGCGGGATTTTTGATCCTGGGTCAGTCAGGGGCGGGCGACACATCCCTGTGCCGCACACAGCCCGTTTTTCAACGGGCTGTTAGGCGACACCCACCGTGTGTTTTTGGATGAAGTACTCGAGTTGGGCCTGCTGGCTTGGCGAGAGTTCGCCGAACTGGACGCCGCACCGCCGCAGGTTGGAGGAGCTGTCGTCCAATGGGCAGTCGGCGACGATCTTGATGGGCAGGCGATCGATACGGTAGTCGTCTTCGTCGAACAGGTCGAGTTCGAGTAGTTCCTCTCCCCAGTCTTCTTTGCCCGGATAGGCAAAAGCCAAGCCGCTCCGGCTGATGTCCAGGATTTGGTAGGGCATGATGTTGTTGGGCGAGACCAGGGCCATGGCCCGCCCTTTGATGATGTAGCGCTTTTCTTTACGTTTTTCTTTCACCATCCGTCTCCCTCGAGGTGGGCGTTGGGGAGCGTCCCTTGCCTCTTTCGGCCTCCAAGGGGGGGGCTCTACAGGGCGGTCAGGTCCTCATCCTGGGAAAAGATGGCGGTGATGAGGGGCATCTGACGGTCGTAGAGGTGGAGGTCGTTGGCCGCAATGATGGCCTTCACTTCTTCGATGTACGCCGCGCCGCGGGCCGAGTAGGGTTCGAGCCCCTGGACGAGGACAAAGGGATCAAAGGTCTGTTGCCGGAGCTCGCGCAGCATGGCGTAAGCGGGATGACGGTTGAGGTTGAGAAGATAGGCCCGCACGGAATCGAGGATCGAACGGTAGCGGGCCACCCTGTGGTTTTTGTCCGGATCCCGCCGGATGGGAATGATGCCGTCCGCGCTCCATGTCCAGACGCCGAAGAGGTTGTTCCCCTCCTGGGCGAAGCGCGAGGTGCCCCAGGAGGATTCGATGGCCCCTTGCGCGAGGATCAGGCTGGGCGGCAACACATTCACCCGCGCCAGCAGGTCGCCAATGGTGCGGGCCCGATATTTACGGCCTAGGCGGGCGAGGAATTCCGCCTCTTCTACCGTTGCTCCCAGGGCCAGGAGTTGCAGAGGCTCTGGCACCCGATCGGCTGGCGCAAGGCCGGCGCGCGCCGTCAGCGCCAGCAGACGCCGCCGTTCCTGGGCGATTTCCTCTAGGGCCTGCATCACTACCGGCTGGAGCAGGCGAAGAAAAATGGCCTTGCGCTGAGCGGCGGGCAAGGCGGCGAGGTCGGCGGGCAGAACAGATGGTGCCTCCTGGCCGGTAGTGGAGAGAGGGGCGCTTGGGCGCTCCGGGGCGCCAGCGGTGGTCGTGGCAGGAGGAGACGGCGGGGAGGAGGGCGTTGCAGCCGTAGGTGGCTTTTGCTCCTCTCCTTGGTAGTCCGTTGTCCCTGATAGGTAAAAAAGCGCGCCAGCGAAGAGGCAGACAAAAAGCAGCCCCGCGGCGGCCCAACCGCGGCCAAGGCCCTTTGTCGCCAGTGGGGCGGGCTGAGGATGACTGGAGGTGTTCATGCGTGTCGCCGTGTCGAGCGCCATGCGGCAGCCCTCGCTTTGGCAGAGCCTGCCCGGCGAGGTGGCGTTGGCGCACCGTTCTTCCTTAGTATTATGTCAGGCTGTTCCACGTAGCGCCAGCGGTTGGGAGCAAAAAATCTCGGTCCGGTTCAAGGAGGAGCTGGCCAACAGAATCTCTTCTTTTATCCTCTTTGAGAGCCGTTGGCAACGGAAATGTTCCTTGGGATCTGGAGCGGAAAAAGGCGCCACCCGCCGGGGGGTGCGGGTGGCGCGAGAGGAGGAAGTTGCAAGGAGGAGATGGTGCTCCCGTCAGGCGAGGAGGGCGACCAGCAGGGAGACGACGCTCCACAAGGCGACCAGCGAGGTGCCGGCCATGAGGCCGCCAAAGATGACTTCTTGCACCGAGATCGTTTCCGCATTCTGTTTTTTCATGGTGAGCCCTCCTTAGCGTTGGGTTGGGGGTGATGGCCGTGAATGCCGCTTGCGTTTGCTTTTTTGCTAGAGCAGAGAGTGTGCCAGAGAGAGGGGGCG
>WFOD01000163.1 GCA_015488275.1 Deltaproteobacteria bacterium | reverse complement strand
GTGAACCGTCGGAAGGCCGAAGGCGCTTCCGACAACCTGTGCTTTGCCCAACCGGGGTCGAAAAAGCCAGGGACGGCTTTTTCGACGGACTGCTAGGGGACCTTGCAAAAGGAAAAGGAGATCTGTGAGCAAGTGCGGGCAGATGCAGTTGGTTCTCGTTGGCGGGGGCGGGCATTGCCGAGCCTGTCTGGATGTGATCGAGCGGCAGGATGGTTTTGCCGTGGCCGGGATACTGGATCCCGCCCTGCGGCCAGGCGAGCGGGTGCTGGGGTATCCGGTCCTGGGCGATGATGGGAGGCTGCCGTCTTTGGTCAAGGAGGGCCGGTGCTTTCTCGTGACCGTGGGCCAAACGGGAGCCGGCGCGCTGCGCCAAGAGCTTTTTGCCCGGATCCTCTCCCTCGGTGGCGAGGCCCCGGTGGTGATCTCGCCGCTCGCCTATGTGTCGCCCCATGCCAGCATAGGCGCGGGCACGATCGTCATGCACCACGCCATTGTCAACGCTGGAGCAACGGTGGGCAGGAATTGCATTGTCAATACCCGGGCCTTGGTGGAGCACGACGTTGTGGTCGGCGACCACTGCCATGTGGCCACCGGCGCTGTGGTCAACGGCGGCGCTGTGCTCGAGGAGGGGGCCTTTTTGGGGAGCGGCGTGGTCTGCCGGCAGGGGGTGCGGATCGGCAAAGAGAGTGTTGTCGGTTGCGGCGTGACCGTGCTGCGGGACGTGGCCCCTGGCAGCGTCTTTGTCGGGCGGCAATAGCTGCAAAGCCGCGTCCGGCATACGTGAGGGGGCCGTGATTCAGTTACGGGAGGAAGAGGGGCTAAGGCGAAAGCAAGGCGCGCAGGATGGCCAGGCCGGCTGGGCCGCTTTTCTCTGGATGGAACTGGAAGCCGATCACGTTGTCCCGCTGGACAGCAGCGCAGATCGGATGGCCGTCGTGCTCGCAGATGGCGAGGATATGCGCCGGGTCTGCGGGCTGGGCGGCGAAGGAGTGGACAAAGTACATCGCGGTGCCTGGCGCCAGCGGCGCTAGCGGTGTGTGGCGCCAGGACTTTTCCGTTGGCGGAACGATCTCTTCCCAGCCCACGTGCGGCACCCGCCGTCGGCTGCCGTCTTGCCGCCGTTCGGGGATAGCGGTCACCCCACCCGGCAGAAGCCCCAGTCCCTTGTGCTCGCCGAACTCCTCACTCGTCTCGAAGAGCATCTGCATGCCCAAACAGATGCCGACGAGCGGTTTCCCCTGGCTGACGTGGCGTTGGAGAAGGGGGATGAGCCGTCGGCGGTTGAGTTCAGCCATGCCGTCGCCAAAGGCCCCCACGCCGGGCAGGACGAGGAGCTCGGCCCGCAGGAGAAGGGCGTGGTCGTCGGTGAGGGAGGCCGGGACGCCCAAATGTTCGAAGGCCCGCAACACGCTGTGCAGGTTGCCCATGCCGTAGTCGATGACCGCGACGTTCATGGCACTGTGCGCACGGCGATTCCCGCCTGCCGGGCGTAGTCCCGGATCTCGCCGATGGAGAGCTTGTTGTAGTGGAGGACGTGGGCCATGGCCACTGCGTCGGCGCGGGCCTCCTGGACCACGGCCTTCAGGTCTTTAGCCGCGCCCATGCCGCCGCTTGCAATCACAGGGATGCCTACCCGGTCGGCCACCGCCCGCACCAAAGCGAGATCAAAGCCGGTCGCTGTTCCCTCCCGGTCCACCGAGGTGAGCAGGATCTCGCCCGCCCCCAATTCTTCGCCGCGCTGGGCCCAGTCCACCACATCTAGACCGGTGTGCTCCCGGCCGTTGTCCGTGTACGCCTCCCAGCCTTGTTCCCGCTCTTTGGCCTCGATGGAGAGCACCACGCACTGCGAGCCGAAGCGGCGGGCAAGTTCGCTGATGAGTTCGGGGCGCTGGGTGGCCGCTGTGTTCACCGCCACTTTGTCCGCCCCGGCCCGCAGGAGGCGGTCGGCGTCCTCAACGCTGCGCACGCCTCCGCCCACAGTCATGGGCACAAACACGTCCCGCGCGGCCAGCGAGACGATATCCGTGAGATTGTTACGGCCATAAAGGCTTGCCACCGTGTCCATGTACAACAGCTCATCGGCGCCTTGTTCGTAGTAGCGCCGGGCGTACGCGCCAGGATCGCCGATCACCCGCAGCCCTTCCAGATGGACCCCCTTGATCAGGTTCGGCCCCTTGATGTCCAGGCGGGCGATGAGGCGAATGGCGGGCATGGCGAGGGCTGTCTCCTCTCAGTCCGGCAGCGGATTGTTACCCCTTCAAGATGCTGGAGGCGGTTTGGCGACGCCATCAGGGATGGCCCGGCGGTTACGTGTTCCATACCGTGTGGCGCAGGCGCCAAGCGCCGTTTTTCTTTTCCCACAAATGGGGCGAGCGCCAGCTGTCCATCACGGCGTGGAAGAACTCTTCGGTGATGTTACAGTATTCGAGAAAATCCTGAAAGTACTTGCGCGGGAATTCTCCGTCGTACTTTCGCACGAGCTGCACGCCCTCTTCCCGCGTCAGGTGGCCATCCCTGATTTCATGGGCGGTGTCCGAGGTTGCGCGGCCGATACCAAATTTGATGTACATCAGATAGTAATGGAAGCCGTCGAGCCGGTCGTCGAGAGAGGCGTACTTTGAATAGGTCCCTTCGCTGCGTTCCGGGTTGGCCGTGAATCCAGTATGCTCCACGGCGTAGTAGTAATTCTCTTGGGGGATCCACTTTTTGTAATAGCCAAAGAAGTGGCATTGCACTCCGACCTTTTGCATCTGTTCCAAGGGCGGCGGCATGTAGAAATGGAGATCCTGCTCTGAGAGCCCGAATTCTCTCCAGCGGTCCGGCCCGATACCGGAGAAGTAGTGGCGTTTCAGGTCGTCTTCCAGGTTGTGGGATGGTCTGGGTTTGGCTATTGATCCGCCGTATTCGGCCTCCCCGTCTTCGCCGTACATGATGAAGGGGATGTCGAGCTGGGTGGCGATTCGCAGGGGAAAGGCCTTTTGACCGTAGATGAAGGGCTGGAAGGGATCTCCGAGATGGATGAAGGCCAGGGCCGTCAGGATACGGTGAATGCGGCCGTCGGCCGTGCCGCAGATATTGTGGAACCCCCCCTTGTGGATAAAGTTTTGGAAGTTTTTGTAGCCGATATCGGTGTAGAGATGGGGCGCCCAGGTGACGGTGAGCGGATTCATATTGTACTTGTACTTGAGCTGATGGGCGACAAAGGCGCTGTCTTTGCCGCCGCTCGCCGGCACGATTACGTCGAAACGGCCGTCGTTGCGGCGGAAGCGGTCGCAAAGATCGCGCAGCTCCCGCTCCCGTTCAGCCCTGTCGGTTTGCCGTTTGATTTCGGCAAAACGGCAGGCTGAGCACACCCCTTCTTTGTCAAAGGTGATCCGCGGCCGCTGGTTGGACATGGTGCATTTGGTGCAAAACCGGACCGTCGTCGGCAGGTTGTACCGTTGCTGGACATTCTTGGGTTCAATAGTCGCAGCGAGAAGACTCGGGCAGGGGCGGTTCATGCTGATCCTCCGTTGGTGGATGGTCCTAAGTCCAGGGTGATGGGTTCGTCTGGGGCAAAGTCGCGCGGGGCCCGGCGGTTGAGCACCGCGTCCCACAGCATGGGCGACAGGCCGGTGGCCGGCCGTTTGCTGGTCAGGTTGTCATTGCTGAAGACCTCTCCCTGGCGGATCGGCCGGCTGGCCACAATGCTGCGCCGCACCACCGCGCGGTTATCCCGCTCGACTGGCTGCGGCCGTTTGATGCCGTCACCCAGCGCCTGCTCCACCTGGCGGATGGAGTTGACAAGTAAAGCAAGCTCGTCAGGGGTGAGAGAGGCGGCGTGGTCCGGGCCGGGGAGGTCTTTATCGAGGGTGAAGTGCTTTTCGATCACCGTGGCGCCGCGGGCTGCAGCCGCCACGGCCACGGCCACGCCCGGCGTGTGATCCGAATATCCCACCCTGACCTGAAACGCTTGGCGCAAGGCGTCCATCGCCTTGAGGTTGACCGCATCAAAGGGGGCGGGATATGCGGAGCAGCAGTGGAGCACGGTGATCCTTTCTTTTGGCAGACCACTGGCTTCCAGGACCGCGAGGGCCGCTTCGACCTCGCC
Organism: Deltaproteobacteria bacterium; assembly: GCA_015488275.1. Classification (GTDB taxonomy): domain Bacteria; phylum Desulfobacterota; class Desulfobulbia; order Desulfobulbales; family S012-135; genus S012-135. The sequence continues at coordinate 9,402 of WFOD01000163.1, read as the reverse complement.
CAGGTTGGCCATGCCGGTGGAGAGGATCACCTCCTTGCCCCTTGCGCCAATGGCGCGCAAAAGCGGCAGGTTGGTGATCTCGCCAGAGGGGATCTTGATCTGCCGCACGCCGAACTCGCACAGCAGATCCACGCTGGCCAGATCAAAAGGGCTCGCCAGAAAATCTATCCCGCAGCGGGCGCAGTGGGCTGCGATCTGGCGCAAGTCGCCGGGTGCGAGTTCGAGCCGCTGGAGCATGGCGAGCTGGGACTCGTCCTTGCCGGTGTGGCGCTGCTGGTAGGCGGCCTTGGGGGTGGTGGAGGTGGCGAGGTCTGTGGCGCGGAACGCCTGGAATTTCACTATATCGGCCCCGGCCTGCGCTGCGGTCTCGACAAGCGTCAGGGCCTGGCCGAGATCGCCGTTGTGGTTGACTCCGGCCTCGGCGATGATGGTGATATGGTTTTCCCTGCGTTGCATAGGGGTCAACGTTGGTTAACGGGCAAGGGAGTGTCCGGCGATCTCCTGTTCCAGGCGCGCCAGGAGCAGGGTCTCGGCCAAGGCGTGATCCAGGGGCGTGTCGATGTCCACCGAGCGCTCGGGAGGCATCTCATAGGCCACGGTCTCCTCGGCGACAAAGGTCTTTTGGGCGCGGAGCCAGGATATGGCGGCGATGTAGATCGCGCCGTTGAGCACATAGGTGGTGGGAAGATCCTGGCGGCGCTTGGCAGCCTTGGCCCCTTTGAGCAAGGGGCGCAAGCGCTGTCCCCGGTGGAGCTGGAACATCCAATAGGGGCTTTTCGGCGCTGGCGCTACGCTGACACAGGCCGGCGCGCCGCTTTGCCGGTAGAGGGCGAAGGCGGTGTCGATGTCCGCGGCCGTGCGGAGAGGCGACGTGGGTTGGAGCAGCACCACATGGGTATAGATGCCGCCTGTCTGCTCGATGACATGGAAAAGGGCGTCCATGATGTCGGCGTCATCGGTGGCCAGCCGGTCTGGCCGGCGGGCGATGGCTGGCGCGCCCCAGCGGCGGGCAGCGGCGAGGATGGCTGGATCGTCTGACGAAACGATGGTGTGATCAATGCAGCGGGCCTGGAGCGCCGCTTCAATGGTCCAGGCGATGAGCGGTCTGCCGCCCAGCGGCAGGAGGTTTTTGCCTGGCAGTCCCTTGGAGCCGCCTCGGGCCGGCACTATGGCAAGGGTTTTTGCTTGGCTCATTGGAGGAACACCGTATGGAATTCACCGCGCGCCCGTTCCAGGTCGTCCAGCCGGCCGATGTCCAGCCAGTACTCCCGGATGGGAAAGGCCACCACGTCGCGGCCAGAGGCCAGCAGGTGGTCGTAGAGGTCTGGCATGTCGAAGTAGGTGTTTGGCGGCACGGCGTCAACCGCTTCTGGATCGAGGAGATAGATGCCAGCGTTGACCAGGAAACGCTGTTCGGGCTTTTCCGCAATACCGGTGAGCCGCTGGTCCTCCACCTGCACCACGCCGAAGGGCACCTGGAGGCTGCTCTCCCGCACGCACATCGTGGCCGTGGCCCGGTGTTGCAAGTGGAAGTCCATGAGATGACGGAAGTTGACCTTGGTGAGCAAGTCGCCGTTCATGACCAGGACCGGCCGTTCTGGCCGCTGGGGCAGCAGGCTCAACGGTCCTGCCGTGCCCAGGCGTTTGTTCTCTTCGAGATAGGAGATCTCCACCCCCCAGCGCGCGCCGTCGCCAAAGTGGCGTTTGACCATGTCCGCTTTGTAGTTGACCGAAATGAAAAAACGGCGGAAGCCTTGATCGCGGCAGTTTTCGAGAATGGTTTCGAGGATCGGCTTTGGACCGACGGGCAGCAGGGGTTTGGGACACTCCTCGGTGAGGGGGCGTAGCCTGGTGCCAAGGCCGCCGGCCATGAGCACGACCCAGTTGTCAAGCGGGCCGGCGTTGAGAAATTCTTCCAGGCGGGCGACCCCCACGAGGCGCTGGCGGTGGTCAAGGATCGGGATCCGGCGGTGGCCAGTGGCCTGCATGATGGTCAAGAGCTCGCCTGGGCTGTGCCACGGCCTGGCCGTGGTGGGCCGGGAGTTCATGATCGCGGTCACCGGTTCGTCAAGGGAGCCGCCGCGCAGGATAAGGCGGCGGACATCGCCATCGGTCACTGTGCCGCGCAGCCGGCCGTCGTCCGTGCAGACAAGGGCCATGAGCACGAGGTTGGCGTCAATGGCCTTGATCGCCTCCCGGACCGTGGCCGTCGGCGGGATGATGTTGTCGCGCCAGTCGTTGTGCATAGGACACCTCCCGTTGATAGCAGCCCGTTGAAAAACGGGCTGTGTGCGGCACAGGGACGTGCCGCCGAATTGCGCCGGGCTTGAAAAGTCCAAGCAATTCGTGAGGTTGAGCGAAGCTGTGCTTTGCCCAACCGGGGTCGAAAAAGCCATGGACGGCTTTTTCGACGGACTGATAGCAACCCGTTGAAAAACGGGCTGTTAGTGGCACAGAACAGTACCGCCGGTATTTACCCTATCGGATGAAAGGAAGGAAACATTAAATCGCCGGAAGTCCTGGACTGCTCGGCAGGTTAACGATGCGGGCCGCCAGGTTTTCGGTGCGGGAGAGGTTGGCCTTCGGCGCTGTGAGGTACATGGGCAGTTGGTGGAGAGGGGTCCAGGCCGGCCGGAGGCCGATGCCTTGTTCATGGGCAAGGGTGAGCAGGGGTGAGCGTTGGGCTGGATCGGCGAGCAGGATGGTGTTCAACCAGTAATTGCTTGTGGTGCCCTGCGGCGCGGCGACAAAGGTGACGCCGGCAAGGGGGGCGAGGCGGGCGGCATATCGCTCGGCCAGATGGCGTTTTTTGGCGAGCAGACCGGGCAGGGCCTGGAGTTGGGCGCACCCAAGGGCGGCGTTCAGGTTGGGCATCCGGTAGTTGTAGCCGATTGCGTCGTGGTGGTATTCCCACGGATGGGGTTGTTTGGCGGTGGTGGCCAAATGACGGATACGGGCCGCCAGCCCGGCATCCGCAGTGAGCACGGCCCCGCCGCCCCCCGTGGTGATGATCTTGTTGCCGTTGAAGCTGAGCACACCGACGCGGCCGGTAGTGCCGGCGTGCCGGCCGCCGCGCCAAGAGCCCAATGCCTCGGCCGCGTCTTCCACCAGGGGCAGGTCGTATTCCTGGCAGACGGCGGCCAAGGCATTGGTGCGCGCCGGATGGCCAAAGGCGTGGACGACGATCAAGGCGGCAAGCCGGCGGCCGGTATCCCGGTTGCGCCAGCACCCAGCGGCAGTGTCGCGCACCGCTGTGCGGCGCAGGTGGTCGGCCAGGGCGGCGGGATCCACGCCCAGGGTGGCGGGCTCAATATCCACGAAGTGAGGGACCGCGTGACAGTACTTCACGGCGTTGGCCGTGGCGACAAAGGTGAGCGCGGGCAGGAGCACTTCGTCTTCCGGCCGTACGCCAACGGCCACAAGGGCCAGATGCAGGGCGCTGGTGCCGCTGGAGGTGGCCACCACGTTGGCCGCGCCGGTGTAGGCCGCGAGGCGCTGTTCGAACTCGGTCACAAAGCCCCCCGCCGACGAGACCCAGCCGCTGTCCAAGCATTTTTTGACGTACCGCCATTCCTGGCCGGCAAAGAGCGGTTCGTGCAGGGGGATGGAGGGAGCGTTGCCCACCACCTCCCGGATGGCGGCGAGCAAGGTTTCTGGCGGCGGCGAGGCGCTCATAGGGTATAGGTGCCTGGCCGGTAGCGGGCTAGGTTTTCTGGCTGAGTGAACCAGGCGATGGTCTCGCGCAGTCCCTGCTCCAGTCCCTCTCTGCCGGCATAGGCAGGCCGCCAGCCAGTAAGACGGCGCGCCTTGCCGTTGGCCGCCAGCAGGCGCTCTACCTCGCTTTTCTCTGGGCGGAGCCGGTCTTCATCCGTGGTGATCGTTACCTCCCGGCCCATGAGCCGGGCAATGGTGCGGGCGAGCTCGCCGATGCTGATCTCAAATCCACTGCCGATATTGATCACTTCGCCGATTGCGGCGTCAGCGGCGGCCACGGCCAAAAAACCGGCCACCGTGTCAGCGATGTAGTTGAAGTCGCGGGTGGGGCGGAGCGCGCCCAGATGGAGGGTGGTATGGCCTGCGGCGAGTTGGGTGATGATCGTTGGGATGACCGCCCGGGTGGACTGGCGGGGGCCATAGGTGTTGAACGGCCGGATAACGGCCACCGGCGTGCCAAAGGAGCGGTAAAAGGAAAGGGCGATCTGGTCCGCGCCGATCTTGCTCGCCGCATAGGGCGACTGGGCCTGGAGAGGATGGTCTTCGGTGATGGGCGTGAAGCGGGCGGTGCCGTATACCTCGCTGGTCGAGGTATGGATGACCCTGCTCAGATCCAGATCGCGGGCGGCCTGGATGACGTTCAAGGTGCCGGCGACGTTGGTCGCCACATAGGAGGCCGGCGAACGGTAGGAATAGGGAATAGCGATGAGGGCGGCCAGGTGGAACACGGTGTCGCAGCCCTGCATGGCCGCCTTGACGCCAAAGGGATCGCGGATATCGGCCGCCACCACCTCTACCGCGTCGAGGATCTCTGGCGCCACATGGTCCAGCCAGCCGCGGGAGTCAAACGAGTTGTACTGCACCATTGCCCGCACCGACTGGCCGGCGCGCACCAAGGCCTCTACAAGATGGGAGCCGATAAAGCCGTCTGCGCCAGTGACGAGGACGCTTGCACGGGTCATTGCTTTGATCCCCACTGGGCGGAGTTGCGCCGGTGGTCTGCGGCCCTGCAGCCAGATGCCCGCCCCGCGCGGCCGCGGTTCCGGCAGGCGGAAGGGCAACCCTGTGACCAGATACCTTCAGCCGGCACAGGCGTTGAGCGTTGCCTGGCCGCCGCGCCGCGCCTCAAAGTGACGGTACGCTTCGGCCGCCGCCGCTGGCTGGCCGGCCATTTGATAACAGTCCCCCATCTTGCGGAGAAACTCAGCGTGATGGGGGAGGGCGAGAAAGCCGCGCTCATAGGCCGCGGCCGCGTCTTCGGCCAGGCCGGCGGCCAAAAGCGCGTCGCCCAAGGTCTCCCAATAATAGCCGCAGGAGCGGTCGAGCGCTACTGCTGTATCGAGCATGGCGATCCCTTCCGTGTGGCGGCCGGTATGGATCAGGGCTTGGGCCAGGGCCAGGGCGGCGCGGCCGCTTTCCGGCAGGAGAGAACGCGCCTGTTGGAGCCACGGTAGAGCCTCCTCGGCCTGGCCTGCGAGAAGGAGCAGCCGGCCACGCGCGAGAAGCAGCCGGCCGCGCTCCGTTGCCGCCATCCTGTCGGCCAGGTGAGGATGGCGCTCCAGGAGTTCTCCCCATGCGGTGATAATGGATGCGCGGGCGCGGAGCCGGTCATCCTGCAAGGTGGGCGGGAGGCCGGCGGCGTCGGCTTGGGCGTGGGCGAGAAGCTCGGCGGCGCACCCCTTGTGGTTGTCGCCGAACACAAGTCCGTCGCCGAGCAGGCGGAGGGCGGCGCTATGGTCGATCTTGAGCGCGGGGCATTCGCGGGCCGCGGCGAGAAACCAGTCGCCGATCCGTTGATAGGCGTCGGTAACGGCTGCAACGATGCCGGGGTCGTGCGCCTGCGCTTTTTGCATCCAGGCCCGTTGCTCGGTCTCTTGGCGGAAGATCCCGGCAATGACGCCCCGTGCGAGGCAGATGTCGCCACGCTCCGAGGCGGAGGCCGGCAACAAGGGCAGAAGGCGATGGGCGAGGCGGATCTTGTCGTGTTGCACGTAAAAAGAAAAGAGCTTTTCCAGGTCAGGGTGCGAGGCCAACAGGCGTTCTTCTTTGGCCAAGAAATGGGCGTGGCCCTTGATAAGGTTGTGGAAGGCGTTGATGGCTTTCAGTTGGGCGCTGGTCGCCACTTGAAACCAGGCCAGGTGCAGCCTGGCCTTGCGCTCCCACGGCGCGCCTTGCCGCTCCGCCTGCCGGAGCTGATGACGGATACGGTTGCAGTACTTGAGCCCTTTGAGGGTAAGTCCTTGGAGCAGCAGCCAGAATTGGTGGTGACGGTTGACCTGCTGGACGAGGCGGTCGATGGCGCCGAGTTCTTTGTCGATTCGTTTTCTGCTCTCTTGGTTGGGAGCGCTGGAGCGGCGCAGCCAGCCGGCAACGCGGCGGCAGCGGGCGCGTACCTCGTGGAGTGTGGCGGCAAGCCGCTCGCTTTCTTTTCCGAGGCGGTCAAATTCGGCGCGCAGGACGCGGCGCAGACGGCGGCCGCGTGCGGTTTCGCTTTCCGCGGCTCTTTTTCGATCTTTTGCAGAGGGGTGGGCGGCCGGTGGGGGTTGCCCTGGAAGGCTGGCGAACACCTCGGCCAGCGGCCGCTCTTCTGTGCCCGCGATGCGGGCGCCGCGGCTGGTGGCGTTGATATAGCGGTGTGGCCGGCGGCGGAGGAATTCTTCCAGGGTATCTTTGGCGTTGAGCAGGCCGCGGTCGGTCTGGACCTTGGTGCCGTTGACGCCCGGAATGGTTACGAAGTCGTCACGATTGCCGAAAAGCTCGTCCACCAGATCGTTGCAGGTCAGCCTGGTGGCGCTGGAGTGGGTTTTCGCCGGATCGGTGTAGGCGAAATCCTGGCCGACGAAAATGATTGGATCGGCGCCTGCGGCAAGCGCTGCCAACAGGTTGAGATGGGCGACGGTGGGGGTGTTTTCGGGCCAGGGCGCGGCCCCGGCCAGGGGAGCGAAATGGCCGTCGATGGCGTCTGGGCCAAACATGAGGAAGGTTTCGCGTACGGGCAGGAAATTGACGACTTCCGGCGTGACTTGACAGGCTGTGATCAGGGAGCAGCGGTCGAGCTCTGCGGCCACGGGGGCCAGTTTCTCGTAAATCACCGGATTGGCGTCCAGGGCGCCGATGTAGTCGGGCACGATCCCGTGACGCAGGAGCGTGGGCACGGCGGAGTCCACGGCAAAGTACACGGCGCGCGCGCGATGGCGGGCCAGGAGTTCGAGGTTGTCGTCCAGCGAGGGGCCGTTGGCGATGAGCACGGCCGGCCGTCCCTGGAGTCGGCCACGCAGGGCGTCGATGGGAAGACAGTGGGGAAGGGCGGCGATGTTGTTGAGGCGGCCGGTGAGAAAGCGGCGGGCCTGGCGCATGGCGGAGCTGCCGGCCACGTTGTAGGCGTTGAGCTGGATAAAGATTTCGTCGTGGAGAGCGGCGTAGCCTGGATCCAGGGCAAAAGAGGGGAGGTGCCGCAGGATGTGGATATCCTCGAGCTGGAGCGTTACCCCCATTGTTTCGATTACCTGTTGGATGACAGACGGTGTGGGGGCCAAGAGCAGGGTGAGGCGTGGATCCTCCAGGAAAGGGGAGAGGTCAACCAGTTCCATGGCCCGCCGGAACAGATCGATGTTGCGTTCCACCACGAGCATTTGTTGTAGGGTTGGCCGGTTGGCGAGGACGGCGAGGGCCACGTGGCCGAGGCCAAGACCGAACAGGACCACGGTGCCGTGGGTATCTTCGGGCACGTGGGTAAGATAGGAAGATGCCTCCTGGCCGGGATCTGGTTGGTGCAGCAGCCGTTGGGAGCCGTCGGGCGCGGTCAGAACGAGGTTGGGCCGTCCGTCGTTTGTCTGCTCCACCCGGCCAAGCGGCGGGGCGGAGGGATGGGCCGTCAACACGCTGGCCGCTTCTGGATGGCGTTGTTTGAGGAGGTCGAGGTTGCGGGCGAAAAAGGTGGCCGCTTCGGTCATGGCATAGGCTCCCAACGCGTGAAAAGTCAAGATAAAGATGATGAGGGCGTTTTTAACGAGCTGCTATGGGGTCTTATCGGCCTGGGCGGGCGAGACTTGAGTACCGAGGGGGAAGTTGAGAAAAAGATAAAAAAAGATTCAAGAGGCCGGCCCGGTGGGCCGATAGGCAGAATGAACGACGTGTGGCCAGAATCGGCCGGATGGTTTTTGCATAACGGCAATTGTAAGCTGCAAAGGAGGTGAGGCGGAAAAAAGCGGTGTAAAGGAATGTTGAGGAAGCCAGTTTCGGAAGGGAATCCGAACACGATCGATCAAGGAGGATAACCAAATGGCATTACGCATCAATAACAACATTTCGGCGTTGACGGCGCATAAGAACATGATCAAAAACGACAATGCGCTGTCGGCGTCTCTGGAAAAGCTGTCGTCGGGCCTGCGGATCAACCGGGCCGCGGACGACGCTTCGGGCATGGCCATCGCCGACTCGCTCAAGTCGCAGGCCCTCGGCTTGGGACAGGCCATCCGGAACGCCAACGATGGTATTTCGATGGTGCAGGTGGCGGACGGCGCCCTGGAGGAATCGATCCGGATCGTCAACACCATCAAAACCAAGGCGATCCAGGCGGCCCAGGACGGCCAGACCACGGAGTCGCGCAAGGCGATCCAGGCCGACATCACCAAGCTCCTGGAGGAGTTGGACAACATCGCCCGGACGACATCGTTCAACAACCAGAAGCTGCTATCCGGCAACTTCATCAACAAGAAGTTCCAGATCGGTGCGTATTCTGGCGAGACGGTGAATATCTCCATCGGCTCGTCCGAGTCCACCAAGATCGGCCACGTGACCGTGGGCAACCTGAGCTTGACCAATAGCTCGGGCGGCAAGGTCCAGCTCTCCATCTACTCCAACCTGCAAAGCCAGTCCTTCACCATTCAAGCGGTCGATATCCAGTACAACAACAGCCGCGAGAACGGCATGGGCGCGCTGGCCGACGCGATCAACAAGCTGTCCGACGTGCTCGGCATCAGCGCCACGGCGGTGGTCAAGTCCACCAGCGCCTCTGCGGTCGCCGCTGGCACCACGGGCTCGGACTTCGCCATCAACGGCGTGTCCATCGGTCAGGTTACGGTGCAGGACAACGACGCCGACGGTGCCCTGGTCAAGGCGATCAACAACAAGACCGCTGATCACGGCGTGGTGGCCAGCGTGGACGCCGAGGGCAAGCTGACCCTCACCTCTTCCGATGGCCGGGCCATCGAAGTGACCGGCGGCACGGCCGAGGTCCTTGCCGGCTCCACCATGAGCACCTTTGGCTATGTGCAGCTCAAGCAAGCCGGCGCCAACGAGATCATCGTGACGGATCTGGCCTCGGGTTCGGCCACGGACTTCAAAACCAACTTCACCACCACGGGCAACATCACCACGACCATCGATTCAACCCTGGCGGCCAACTCGGTGCTCCTGTCCGCCTCCGTGGTCAAGGCTGGCTCCACCATTGGCGCTGATATCACGGACGACAACATCCAGGGAACGACCAGCGTCACCTTTACCAGCGCTGGCACGCTCAAGTCCGGCTCCGTGCTGGAGTCTGGCTCGGTTGTCGAGTCGGGCAGCGTCTTTGGTGGCGACGCCTATGTGGGCAGCGGCACGGTGACCACCAGCGGCTCCAGCCTGCTCAAGGCCGGGTCGGTGATCGGGAGCGGCACGGTGCTCAAGGCCGGCACGGTGATCACC
>WFOD01000162.1 GCA_015488275.1 Deltaproteobacteria bacterium | reverse complement strand
GTATAGTCGTAGTTATGGCGGAGATGGCCGATGATGGCAACGCATTTTTCCGCCGGCAGTTCCTTGTAGGGCCAGAGGGAAAAGAAGTGGAGAGCGGCGAGAGGCGCGCCTTTTCGGTCAATGCCCTCTTGGGTGAGCAGGTCGGCGACCTCCTGCGCCGAGCCAGAGGGCACAGAAAGACGCGGTATTGGCTCCACCGCTGGAATACCGCTACGGACAAGGAGATCGAGGAGGTGACGGGTGACGTGGCGGTCCGGCCGGTAGTCGTCGGGATGCAGATCGGTGAAAAGGCGGTTGCGCCAGGAAGGACCATCGGCGGCATGAAATCCGATCCGCCGGCGGGCGCCGCTGGCCAGGGCCAGGATGGCGCCTCGCTCACCGGTGCGCAGATCCACGGCCAAGTCGAATTGCTGTCGGCGCAGGCGGGCGAGGAGGGTAAGTTGGCCGGGTAGGTTGCGCCAAAAAGGTCCCTGGTCCGCGACGGCCACGCTTTCGTTGACTTGCGGAAAAAGGCGCAATAGATCCGTTGCCTTGGCGCGCACCGCCACGGTGAGCCAACTTTGTGGATAGGCGGCCCGCAGGGCGGCCATGCAAGGCTGGCTCAGCACCACGTCGCCGATATCGCCCAGCTGGATGAGAAGGATGCGCCGGGGACCGCTCATTTTGGACAGCCCAAAAGATACCAGCGCAGCAAAGCGGCCTGCACCAAGAGCCGGCGGCGGCTGGCCGTATGGAGGCCCAGGGAGCATCCTGTCGCCAGACCGTTGAGCAGCAGGTTGACCGCTACCCGGCCGACACAAAGACCGGCGAGCAAGCGATAGGCGCGCGGATACCATTTCTTGAAGTACTGCAACCGTGCGCGGTGGAACTGGATCCGCCCCTGGACGCTTGGGCCGATGCTCTTGCCCTGGAGGTGATAGATTTCGGCGTCAGGCACAAAGTATACTTGCCAGCCGGCCTCGCGCATGGTCCTGGCCCAGTCGGTTTCTTCAAAGTAGAAGAAATAGCGTTCGTCCAAGGGCCCCACCTCGTCGATCGCCTGTTTGCGGACGATCATGCAGGCCCCGATGCACGACTCCACGGGAATCGGCTGGAGGTATGTCTGGTGCTTACTCGGATAGCGGCGGGGAAAGAGCAAACGGAGGAGGGTCTCATTGGCCACCAGGCCGAGAACCGACGGGAAGTTGGCGATGGAGTTCTGGCGGGAGCCGTCCGCGTTGAGCAGTTGGCCGCAGGCCGCCGCGACCTTTGGGTGGGCGTCCATAAAGGTGAGCAGGCGGGAGACCGCGCCGGGCCTGAGAATGGTGTCTGAGTTGAGCAGCAGGGCGTAGCGTCCCGTCATTTTTGCCAGAGCCTGGTTGTTGGCCCGGGCAAAGCCGCGGTTTTCCTGGTTGGCGATAATGGTCACCGCGGGGAACCGCTGGCGTACCGCTGCCACGCTACCGTCCTGGGAGCCGTTGTCCACGACCAGGATCTCGTGGCTTATGTCCTGGCAGGTGGCGGTCACGGCCGCCAGGCAGTCGAGCAGCAGGTCACGGGTGTTCCAGTTGACAATGATGATCGATAGGTCAGGCATTGCTCTAGGATCAGAGGATCCGGTGCAGCGCGGCATACTCGCCGTTGGCCTGGAGCAGCTCCGTGTGGGTTCCCTGCTCCACGGTGCGGCCATCCTGGATCACCACGATCCGGTCCGCGTTCTTGATCGTGGAAAGGCGGTGGGCGATGACCAGGGTCGTGCGGTTCTGCATCAAGACCTCAAGGGCCTTTTGCACCTCGCGTTCCGATTCTGTATCAAGGGCCGACGTCGCCTCGTCGAGGATCAGAATCGGCGCGTCCTTGAGGATCGCCCGGGCGATGGACAGCCGCTGCTTCTGGCCGCCGGAAAGGCGGGCGCCCGACTCGCCGATCACGGTGTCGAACCCGTTGGGCAGGGCCATGATAAACGCATAGGCGTTGGCCGCCTTGGCGGCAGCCACGATGTCCTCCATCGGCCGGTCCGGATCGCCGTAGGCGATGTTGTTCCGCACCGTGTCGTTGAACAGGATTGTCTCCTGGGTGACCATGGCGATCTGGCGGCGCAGGGAGGCCACCGTGACCTCGCGGATGTCGTGACCGTCGATCCTGATGGCGCCGGCCGTTACGTCGAAAAAGCGGGGAATCAGGTTGGCGATGGTCGTTTTGCCCCCGCCCGAAGGGCCCACCAAGGCGATCACCTCGCCTCGCTTGATGGTCAGGTCGATGCCCCGCAGCACCTCGGTCTTGCCGTCGTAGCTGAAGCGCACCTGATCAAGAACGATCCGATCGTTGAACGGCGGCAGATCGCCGGCCCCTGGCCGGTCGGTGATCTCCGGCCGGATGTCGAGCAGGCCAAAGATCCGGCCTGCGGCGGCCATGCCCTGCTGCACCGGGCTGTTGATGTTGGCCACCCCCTTGATCGGATCGTAGATCATGATGAGCGAGGTGAGAAAGGCGATAAAGCTGCCTGGGGTGGAGTCGCCGGCGATCACCTGATGGCCGCCGTACCAGATCACCGCTGCCATTGCCAAACCGCCGATGCACTCCATTGTAGGGTGCTGGAGGCTGTTGATCCGGATATCGCGGACGATGACGTCGAACAGTGCGTCAATGGTGCGGGAGAACCGTTTGGCCTCGTACGCTTCCATGCCAAAGGCCTTGACGATCCGGTGCCCGGTGATCGTTTCGTGCAGGAGATTGGAGATACGGGCCACGGTTTGCTGGTTGGTGATGGACAGCTTGCGGAATTTACGGCCAAAATGGGCTACTGGCACGGCGGCAAGCGGCAGGACGAAAAGGGCGAGTAGGGCCAGTTTCCAGTTGAGGTAAAAGATCACGCCAAGAAGGCCGATGACCTGAAAGGCGTCTTTGAGCACGCCCACCAGGGCGCGGGAGACGGCCATCTGGATGAGGGTGGCGTCGTTGATCACCCGGGCGATGAGTTCGCCTGTGGGGGTGTGGTGGAAGAAGGAAAGCGGCAAGGTATGGATATGGTTGAACACCTGCTTGCGCAGATCGCGGATAATGGCCTGGCCGGTGGTGTCGAGGAGAAAGGTATAAAGGTAATAGAAAACGCCCTTGACGAGAAAGACGCCAATGAGCAGGGCTGGCAGCAGGTTGAGCATTACGGCGTCTTTGTTGATGAAGATCTTGTCGATGAGCGGCTTGATGATGTACGCCTGGGCCGATCCCATGGCCGACACCATGACCATGCTGATCATGGCCACCACCAGCCGCCGCCGGTAGGGACGGACGAGGGAAAAGAGGCGGGAGACAAGGGCG